>PATH01000011.1 GCA_002712325.1 Acidimicrobiaceae bacterium
GTTAGCGATCCACCATAATTTTCGAAGCCAACTGTGTTTAGCTCCTTATCTATTTTCCAAGGCCAGTGGCCTTCTTCAAGGCATAATATTGTGCCGGCATGCGTAACAACATGGGTATTACCGCTGCCATATGATAGATCCCCTAAATCAGGTGTGGAACTGTTACCGGTTTTCGTGATGTTTGGGGTTTGCACAAACCTATTCCGGTACCATTCCGCTTTTCCCTGAGATAGGCGAACGCCGTGAACCATCCCATCTCCCATGAACCAATGTGGNGAAAATCCTGACTTTGGGTTGGGTCCAGTGCGGATATAGACGCCTTCTAATTGAGGAGGAATTGATCCCTCAACAGTTAGATTCTCAGCAGTTAATTCGGTTTGGACAGGCGCCCAGTTACCTCGTAAATGCCATGGAGTTTCTGATTCAATAGTTGCCATGCTCCTCTGAACTTTCTGTGTGGTGNTCTGTGGGATCCCCTTTGGTCAAGTCTAAGACTTTTAGCATGGTTAAGTGATTGTTACTGTGGAATTTTGTGTTAAACATTAACAACCCCCATGACTGATAAAACCCCGCAAGAAATTCATAACTATTCACGACTTGCACTAGTCGGCGCCGCTTTTGCGGTGACTGCATGGGGGTCTTCTGGCGTAATTGTTAAATACATCTCTGTGAGTTCTACAGAAATAGCGGTCTACAGATTTACTTTCTACTCNNTAGTCATGATTGCTTTCCTGAAAGCAAAAGGTACTCCCCTCACCTTTCAATCCATAAAGATTTCATTTTGGGGTGGGATTGCTTTGGGACTCAATGTCGCATTCTTCTTTGAGTCACTCAAAAGAACAACAGTTGTAAATGCAACTATTATTGGCTCACTGCAACCTGTGTTGATATCTGTATATAGCTACAAAGTTTTTAAAGAGAAGGTATCGCGCAGAGATATCCTCATTGGAGTTATCGCTTTAGCAGCGACCTTTGGCGTCGTCGCTGGTTCATCTGGAACTACAGAATGGGACGTTACAGGTGATTTGTTGGCTTGCGCAGCATTATTTACTTGGACTGCGTATTTCATTATTTCTAAACAGACTCAGGACCGTGTTTCACCTCTTGAGTTCACTGCAGCAACAGGTGTAATAACAGGAATTCTCAATTTTTTTATAGCCCTAGTTTTCTCTGTTACTCTAACCGTACCTTCGAGTCGGGATATTCTCTGGCTGTTCATTTTGGCAACTGTTGCTGGCTTAATNGGTCACTCATTAATGAATTGGTCTCTTGTACGAATTCCATTGTGGGTCGGGTCGATCCTTACATTATTCGTTCCAGTTGTATCATCACTTTTGGCGTGGATTTTCTTAGAGGAGTCTTTAAATGCTCTTCAGATCTTCTCCACCTGTGTCGTAATCATCGCTTTGGGGGCAATACTACTGGGTCAAGATAAAAGTAAAGAACCTGTGTGAGGCACGTTATCCGACCTCAGTCCCAAGTATTGAAACGAAACTAACCATTTCACCCGGATACCCTCCAAGGTTATGAACTAGGCCAAGATTTTTATCGGTGTCAGGTATCTTGCGATTCTCAGGTGCCTCTCCGCGTAACTGAAGCCAGCATTCGTAGTGCATTCGAATACCGGATGCCCCGACAGGGTGACCAAAACTTTTCAAACCGCCATCAGTATTGACGGGCAGTTCTCCTGTTAAAGCGAACTTGCCTGCTAGAACATCACTCCACCCTTCACCTCTCTGAGAAAACCCAAGGTCTTCCATAAGAATAAGTTCGGTTGGCGTGAAGCAATCATGCACTTCGGCCATTGCGATGCATTCCTGCGGGTTATCAATTCCGGCCTGCTGATACGCATCAACTGCAGCGGCTTCACACTCTGGAAAGGTCGTATAGTCGTACTCGGGGTCAATTAATCCCGATCCATTTCCGGAAACAAAAGATAAAGCTTTTACAAATAGAGGTTTGTCGGTATAGTCGTAAGCCTTTTCAGCAGGGACGACAATTACTGCTGCAGCTCCATCAGCTACTCCGGCACAATCGAAAACACTCAATTTTCCAGCAACGGCAACCATATTACAGATTTCCTCTGCAGATANCTCTCGACGGAACTGAGCTAGCTCGTTTCGGGCACCATTAAAATGATTTTTCTCAGCAATTTTAGCAACAACCATCCGTAACTCATCTTCATCTATCCCATACTTCTTTGCATAAGCTGGGAGAACAAGACTGTACATTGCCGCCGCAGTTAGAGTTCGATTTGTTCCAGCTGTCGGCATTGGGAAGGCATTCAAACCTTGGTACCCGCTGTCCTTGACCTTTTCCACACCTACAGCCATTGCCGTATCATAAGCTCCACTGGCTACTGCATAGCATGCTTGTCTGAGAGCTTCCGACCCTGTTGCACAGTAGTTTTCAACTCTGGTAACTGGTTTACCGTGAAGTTTCATTGGCATAGATAGTGTCAATCCACTCATACCACTTTGAGCAGTACCTACCCAGTACGCATCGATGTCCTCAGCGGTCAGTTCTACTGCTTGCAAAGTTTGCGTCGTCGCATCTATCAATAAGTCATCAGCACTTTTATCCCAGTGTTCTTTAAAAGGGGTACAGCCTATTGAGATAATGGCAACCTTATCTTTGATCCCATTCGATGCCATAGTTATTCCTTTGTAGATCGTAACGGACGGACTTTCCAAAAGTAATTATGGATCCCGTCTGCGGTAAATAATTTCCGAAAAGTAGGTTCTACGCTCATCCCTATCTCTACTTCATTTGCTCCTACATCGGTTATTTCTATTGGTATTCGTCCTCCATTATCAAAGTCCACCACAGCAAATACCACTGGTGGGTTCTGTGAGTAAACTAGGTGGTCAACGGTAAATGTGGTGACAGTACCGATGGAGGAAGCCATTGTCTGGGTTAACATAGCATCGCTGTTATCATTTTCATCGATTGATAGGCGTGACGGGGGCATATGAATAAGTCCCGATTGGTCGCCACGTGATGCAACAAAGCCATGCTTCCAGCTTGATTCTCTTTTTGAAGCAGACGCAGAGATCCGAGAGGGTGCGGGTCGATTCGGTGGTTGAACAGGTAGCATTTCTCGCCACTGAAGAAATTTCCCATAGGAAACATCAGATCGGTTTTCGATTTGGTCTTCAATTGGATTCACAACTTTATTGTCACTTGTAACTTCAAAGATCAGTATCTCAACACCATCGTTGAAAGAACATAAGGCTACATTTTGCCCTACCTCGGCATGTTCCAATGCAGAAAGGAGAAGCAAGCCTGCTTCGGCGGCACCCGCGTTTCCAATGCTTGAAGCAACATTATCTTGGAAACTTTCAGCAGTGATAACTTTAGTAGCTTGACGTTTCACTCTTTCATTTTGGCCAGACAAAATTACAGTACTCACATCGCTTTCTTGGAGACTGCTATTCGCTAAAGCTTGAGTCCATGCTTCCTTAATCAATGGAAGGTAGGCATCTTCTACGAAACGCGACTCCCATTGCTTTGCTACTTTTTCTCGAGGGTTACGCCACCTATCTATGAATTCCAATGTTTCGGAAGACCCGCCAAGATACCTAGCCAGTAGCTGGTCATCATTTGCATCACCGATCAGGAAAGCAACTGCTGCATCACCACCTAGACCTTCGTCAGGGCTTGATGGCAAACCTCCACGTATATCTGCTTGAACGAGCAACACAGTTTGATTTGAAGTTAGCGCTGTTTTCATAGCACCAATTCCTGATTTCAAAGCTCCATTAAAGTCATATGCTGAGATAGTTTTGGGTAATTGAAGTGCAGAATGAATCACGTTTGCGTTTGTCTTTTCCAAATAAGGTGGTTCTGAGGTCGTAAACCACAATGCTTCAGGTTTAGCATCCCCCCCTGCAGAAACAATCATTCGGGCAGCTTCGAAACCCATTGTGACTGTATCCTCATCATGTGCTGCTACTGATCGAGTACCAGATGCACTGCCCGTGCCGAAAAAATCAGTTATATCTGTTCGCTTCAATCGGTAGTGCGGTATATAGGCTGCACTTTTGACAATTCCTCTCACGCTCTTATTGTAGTGATTTTTGTGCAACGTGAGTGATGGTCGCAACGTTCAAGAGTCTAACCGACACCTTTTTTATATAGCAAGAGAAGGTCTTCGTCGCTTTGCGCTTCTAAAAGAGCATCCGTCCACCGGTGAAATCTCTGTCCACCTTCTTCGTTTCGGCCAAAATAAAAGTGAGATTTTGCTCCAGTTTTAACTGTTTTTTGGATCCTGTTTCCTGTGAAATAGTCTTCTTCCGCTACTACATAACGGAGAAATTCCATTGTTCTAGCAATTTCTTCTTTTTGCTCAGAGTTAGGCTCAAAGGTAGCAAGGAAATTCTGATGGGTTACCGATGTGTCGGGGTCAGCTCCGGGAAATAGTTGCGAAATCATGTAGATGTGCCCACCAGCTTCAAAGGAAGCGATTGAGATATGGGGAAAGATTGTCCATACTCCACTCACTAATTTTGTATGAGACCATTCTTCTTCAGGAATATCAACTAGGTCTAGCAATCTGTGGTCAGGTGCTTGTACTCGTTGATGGGGACCCCAATTATCAAAAATAGATTTGTTGTTATATTCAGGGCCGAAGGTATTTTTATGAAGTATTGGCAAGTGATAAAAATCAAGATATCCATCGTATGCAACTTTCCAGTTTGGGCCTTCAATTGTTTGTTGCCCGACTAGATGGCAGTTAGCAAGGTCATGACTCTCTAAATACTCGTCATATCCAGCTAAAAATTCGTTCAAGTGCAAATCTGTCTTTGGAGTAATGGAGCCCCAAATAATCCCTACCCTCTCCTCAACATTTAATGGCGTTAAGCCAAGGCAAGAAGTATCGACTTCACCAAATTCTTTCTCGTCAAGTATTGCGACCAGATCTCCTGCCAAGTTATATGTCCATGCGTGATATGGGCATGCAAAGCTTCTTGCACGGCCTTTTCCTTCGTCTAGTATTTGTGCCCCTCTGTGGCTACACATATTGACGAAGCCTCCTACACTTCCATCTCTGTCTCTGACGAGGATTAAGGGAACACCGCAAACTTCCATCGCTTTATAATCACCGGGCTTTTGCAGCTCGCATGAGAATCCTAAAACCAGAGGAACTCGTCCGAAAATTAATTCCATTTCAGCTTTCCAACGTTCCTCATTGAAATAGTTTTGTACAGGTATTTCTACTACCGTTTCAGCAAGTGGTACGGTTCCATTCACAGCATGATGTATATGACCTCGTGCTAGTTCAATTAACTTCTCTCTCGACATTTCCCCTCCGGTCTACATATAGTTTTGCATGAAATAGGTGCCTGTGTCATTTCGGATAAATATTACCTTAATCTCTGCATTTTCCGCTTGAAACCCCAGATAGATCGTATCCTTCCGCGACTTTAACAAACTCTGAGCTTGAGATGCCGTAAGAAATCTCATTTTGGATAGTTGATCTTGAAAATATCAATCCGACCACCTGTCCTTTTGCATTAATTATCGGCCCTCCTGAGTCTCCTGCAGTTACGTCAGCCGATAACTCCAAACCAGACCGAGTATGCTTGCCCTCGCCATAAATATCTGCGATCACAATGTTGAGCAGTCTCAAAACCGTAACAGGGATATTCTCTACAAATCCCTGACCCCCGACCAGAATGGAGCCCCTTTGATTTTCTTTGGGTTCTGCGACTTGAAGAGGAGTTATTGTAATATCAGGACTTTTCAAAAGTGCTAAATCAGTTTCGAAGTCAGCTTTGATCGGATACGTAGTACTTCTATTCCCATTGAAATCAATCACCTCTATCTTCTCAATTCCCGCTATGACATGAGCGTTCGTCAGAATCCCCTCCTCAATAAGAACTCCCGTGCCAAAAGAGCTTTTCCCACATGCTAGACCTTCGACTATGAACACAGAGTTTCGAGCTTCATTTAGGACCTGATCCGGAACAGGCATCTCTTGACGTCCACAGCTCAAGGAGATCAAGATTAGACATATCAATGCCGATTTCACTGGAGCTTGCTTGAACATATCTAAAACAGTAGCCCCACTTAACATATTAAGCGCTTAGGATGAAGTCTTGGTTGGGCTAAAGAACTGTTACGTAAGGTAGGAAGAGAATGACAGACCAAGAGATTCGAGGGGTCTGGATAGGGCTGAGTGGGTACATACTTTGGGGGCTGTCCCCTATCTTTTGGAAAGCCTTGAATCAGGTTGAAGCTATGGACATCGTTTCCTGGCGTGTGATCTGCACATTTATCTTTGTCGTAACCTGCAACTCACTACTTCGCTTAACAAGGCGGGGGAAAGTGGATCATTTACCTTTTTCCCGTAATAAGCTATCAGTCCTTGGAGGGGGTCTAATTGGGCTTAATTGGGCGATATTTGTTTGGGCAGTTGAATCAGAACGTGTGGTTGAAGCCTCATTAGGCTATTTCATGAATCCTTTAATGAATGTTTTTCTTGGTGTCGTCTTCCTTGGCGAAGCACTCAGGAAAGCGCAATGGCTTTCTGTAACTTTCGCTGCTGCAGGTGTGCTATGGCTTACAGTTACACTTAACGCCTTTCCTTGGGTATCTCTAACGTTAGCAATATCATTTGCGCTCTACGGTCTGATAAGGAAGGTCGCTCCAGCCAGTCCTCTCCAAGGGTTAAGAGTTGAGACTTCCGTCCTGCTAATCCCTGCAGTCGTTTTCGTTCTACTACGAGGTAACGCTGAAGAGAATCTAACGAGCGATACGACTACTGTAATCCTGATCTTGCTGTCTGGCATGGTAACAGGCATTCCTCTACTGCTCTTTGCTTCTTCAGCTAAACGCATTCCCCTAAGTATCCTCGGAATATTGCAGTACATTACCCCTACAATCCAATTTCTACTTGGCGTTTTCGCATACAACGAAACCTTTGACGCTAACCGATTGATTGGGTACTCAATAATTTGGTCAGGTTTGGTTATCTTTGCACTAGATAGTTTTCGATTTACTTCTAAAGAGTCTGGGCAAAAGACATGAATGGAATTTTCTTAACTAATTCTTACTGTTCTTTAAAGATCCCTTTACTAATATTAGGAATAATAAAGTCCAATCCAAGTGAAAGGACGGTCAGATGACCATTAGAAATTTACGAAAGAATTTACTGGTAGCGATAGTCTCTTCTTCGTTATTAGCGGGAGTTGTCATTGCGATACCATTTGTCGCTAATGCAATGAACGGATCTACGGAAAAGGTGATGCTGTTAGAGGATACTGATGCTGCTACAGAAGATAAACAACGTAGCGATGTGAAGAGCGAAATGAAACAAGAGAGAGGCAAAGTACGCCATTTCCTTGGATCTGTAATGGAAAGCCTCGGAATAGAAAAAGCTGACATCGAAACAGGAATACGCAACGGATCAACTCTCGGCGAAGTCGCAGAATCTAAGGGCATTTCAAATGAGGATCTCGCCTCAGCGATTACTTCGATAATGACAGAGAAATTAAATGAAGCAGTAGCCGAGGGTAAAATCACCGCCGATGAAGCTCTTGCGAAAGCTGACAACATTCAAGAACGAGCTCAACAACTGATAAATAAACCCCTTGACCAGAAACCTGGTAAAGGCCACAACCACAGAGGTTAAGGAGGTCATCTACCCCTCTCTGTAGCCTTACCCCTCAAGCTACGAACTCCTGCCGGCTGGTTAATCTAGCCGGCAGGAATACTTTTTGCAGTTATAAGGAAGTCGAAAACTTAGATGCACTTATTTCATCTATCGTGATTGTCTGCACTACTCTTAAATCCATGCGTGCTTGGCAAGTATCCCAGCTGGGGAACCCTATTGATGTGCTGGAACTTAATGAAGTAGAAGAGATCTCTG
The DNA here is from genome assembly GCA_002712325.1 of Acidimicrobiaceae bacterium. GTDB lineage: Bacteria > Actinomycetota > Acidimicrobiia > Acidimicrobiales > UBA8592 > UBA8592. The sequence goes on from PATH01000011.1 coordinate 7,874, forward strand.
ATCCAATCGAAGGTCACGTTCAAGTTTCGATACAATCCGTTGGTATTTCCTTTCCTGATGTTCTTCAATGCAGAGGCGAATACCAGATAAAGCCAACGTTGCCTTGGACCCCTGGTGGTGAAAGCGCAGGTACTGTTACCAAAATTGGTGAAGGTGTTAGCGATATTGCGCTAGGAGATAGAGTAATGATGCTTGGAGGTGGCTTAATTGAACGAGTAAATGTCCGAAGCACGGGAGTGTGGAAAATCCCTGACAATTTTGCTTACGAGAAAGCTGCAGCTGTTCCTGTGAATTATGGAACGACATGGTTCGCGCTTCACCAAAGAGGAAATATACAATCTGGAGAAACTTTATTGGTCACTGGCGCTGCAGGCGGCACAGGATCTGCTGCAATACAATTAGGCAAAGCTGCGGGAGCTAATGTAATTGCCGTTGCTGGTGGAACTGAAAAGACTGAGCAAGCAAAATTTCTTGGGGCAGACCATGTTATAGACCACCAAATAAATAGTAACTGGGTCGACGAAGTTCGTGAATTTAGCAACGGCGGAGTTGACGTTGCATATGACCCCGTTGGAGGGGATACCACTCACCAAGTACGTAGGTGCATGGCTTGGGATGGCCGACTCCTTATTATCGGGTTTGTCGCTGGGATACCAGACTTACCTGCTAACCACATGCTCCTCAAAAACTACAGCGTCGTTGGTGTCCATTGGGGGGCTTCCTTAGGAAGAGACCCACAATCATTAAACGAACAAATGCATTCAGTCATAGCACTTGCAGAAAAGGGATTTGTCGATCCGTTGATCTTCCAACCATATGAATTTGAAAACGGAGCGTTGGCGGTGCAGGATTTAGCTGATCGAAAAACCTGGGGGAAGGTTATAGTTCGTGTCGGGTGATATTCCTGACAACTTTAATCATCTTCGCGTACATCGCGAAGGAAGAGTCTTGAATGTTGAGATAGATAACCCCCCTATCAATCTAATAACTATTCCTCTTCTCCTTGACTTCATCAATCTAACAAAATGGGCGCAAGACGATGGAGAAAGCACTGTTCTCGTCCTAAGAAGTAGCGTTGAAGGTTTCTTTATCGCTCACTTTGATGTTGAAGCACTTCTTTCAATGGATTCAGGTGAGAATAACGCCAGTGGTTCAATAACTTCCTTTGACGAATTATGCCTTCGGTTTCAGAAGATGAATAAGGTAACTATCTGCGTAATTGAAGGAAGAGTCGGCGGAGGGGGAAGCGAAATAGCTATGTCATGCGATCTCAGGTTTGCTGCTTCTGAAACAGCTATTATGAACCAAATGGAGGTTCCGATTGGAATAATTCCAGGTGGAGGTGGAACACAACGGTTACCGGCCCTAGTCGGGTACCCCCGAGCCTTAGAATTGATCATCGGAGGGCTTGATTTGGATGCAACTACTGGAGAGAAGTGGGGTTACTTCAACAGAACTCTGCCCAAACCTGAGCTTGACGTATATGTGCAAAAATTACTCAATCGCATAGCCAGCTTTAATCCCGAATCTGTTAGATCTGCGAAAGAGGCACTCCAGGCCACGCAACCCGACTTTGTACCCGGATTAATCACAGAAAATATTCTTTTCAACGACAGAAATAATTCCGACTCTGGCAAAAGATTAATGCAACTATTTCTTCAATTGGGTGGCCAAACAAAAAGTCAGGAGAGCAGAATAGAGGAATTCGCTTTAGAGGTTGCAAAAAATGCACTCGAGCCCGAGAATAACATTTCAGGGGAACCATGATAAAAGACATTGAGGAAATTCGATCTTTTCGAAGAAGCGGAAAATTCATGCACATCTTTTCAAAGATTTTCTCAAAGCACGATTTCCAAACCGAGTTAGACCTCCCTAAATCCTCCCCCATTATCTTCGCAGCGAATCACCGAAGTTTTTTTGATGTCATAATTGCGTGGGCATTCTTTTCCTTAAGCGGAGTTAATTGTCATTGCTTCATACGCGCTGACTTGTTCAACAAGCCCCTCATGGGAACATGGTTGAGGAAAAATGGATGCATCGCAGCATCACGAAGCACAAGAGAAGAAGCTGAACTGCAAGCTATTAAGAAGCTAGAAGCCGGTTATGCAGTTGCAATCATGCCTGAAGGAAGACTCGTGCCTCCTAATGAAAGACCAGAAGGCGTAGGACAAGGACGCCCAGGTATCTCTCGAATTGCTCGTGCTACGGGAGCCACAATTGTTCCTGTCGCCATCACCGGAAGCGACATTGTATGGCCAATCGGTAAGGGGTTCCCTATTCCACGTCTGAAGCGTCCAATGATAAAAGTACGCTTTGGAGCACCTTTCAACCTTCCATCCGATGATGATATCGATAATGCAAATCTTGTGATGCAAAAGATAAAGAGCCTCTTGGATTCAATGACGAATCCAAAACATAATCCCTAGCGCTGATCATCCCCCTGACGGAAGACTTTCGTAATTTCATTAATTGCATGAAGCAAATCATCCGACAAAGGATTCTCCACGGCATTAATTGCATCATCCAACTGCGACGGTTTTGTAGCTCCGACAATAGGGGAAGTTATGACAGGATTCGCAAGAACCCATCCGATAGCAAGGTGCGCAAGAGTAATTCCCGCCTGATTCGCCAAAGGTTTAAGTGCATCTACGGTATCGTGCATCATATCATTCCAGTATCTATCTAGATATCGATCTCCCTGTCCTCCCTGCAACGTGAACCTCGACCCATCTTCAGGACCACTACGTTTGTGCTTGCCTGTCAAAAATCCACCTGCAAGGGGGTTGTACGGAATGACCCCAATATCCGAAAACTTACATAGATCAAGAAGTTCACGTTCAGGCTGACGGAATAAGAGATTATAACGGGGCTGAACTACATCAAATCGGATTGTTTTTGATATCGATGCCTCACCTAGCGTTAGCGCCAATAACCAAGCTGGATAGTTACTACAACCGGCGTAAAGTATTTTTCCTTGCCGTACAAGGTCATCTAGAACTCCTAAGGTCTCATCTATCGGAGTTTCATAATCAGGGAAATGAACCTGGTAAAGGTCAATGTAATCGGTTTGGAGCCTTCTGAGAGAGTCTTCTACAGAATCTAAGATATTTCGTCTACTAGCACCACCCTGCCAAGGATTCTTTCCCGTAGGAGCCCAGAACTTAGTCGCAAGCACAACATCTTCCCTACGTGTCTTCATCCACCGGCCAATAATATTCTCCGTTTCACCTACCAAATCCGGAACTCCATTGGCTGGATATATATCAGCAGTATCGATGAAAGAAATACCTGCGTCTAAGGCATAGTTAAGAATGGAGTGAGATATATTTTCATCACACTGATTACCAAATGTCATAGTTCCAAGGCATAACCGAGAAACTTTCAAGCCTGTTCTCCCTAAACGTTTATGTTCCATCTTCTTCCATTCTCTTATATTGTTTGGCAGTCAGACCCGCAAGAGTGGTTATCGTTTGTGGAGCTCTGAGCAGGCCGATGCAAAATTCCGGAATCAAAAGATATCTTCCATAGTGAAGCACTGACATCAGAATTTTCAACCTTAGAGGCAATCCCATCAATAATCAGGCTGTAGCCTCCTACCTCTTTCGGTGGCCATAACATTGTTACCTGAGCGCAGTTTTTAAGATTTTTAGTTCCTCTTTTCCCAACAGTAAACACAAGGCCATCATTGTCTGTGACAAATGTTAAGTTTGCGACATGTGGATGTCCGTCTGCAGTAGCTGAAATAAAATAGGTTGACGTCCCGAACTCTTCTATTGTTTTCAGAATATCTTTTGCCGATACGGGAATACTCATGCAAAAACTGTCCGGCCTATCCATTCAGCAATAAGTGCAGGTTTTTCTTGTCCTTCAATTTCAACTGTCATTAGCCGTGTCATGTCAATTGCGCTCCCTTTGAGAACAACATCAATTGTTTGCGAAGTTGCACGTATTCGGGACCCTGCAGGAACAGGATTTATGAACCTTACCTTATTTAAACCATAGTTAACCCCCATGAGAACTCCATCAAGCCTTGGAGTATCAACTGGAATCGTTGTGGACAAATGAACCAGCATGGATAATGTCAAGAAACCATGCGCAACTGTTCCACCAAATGGTGTTTGAGCGGCCCGCTCAGGATCTATATGTATAAATTGGTGATCCAGCGTCGTATCTGCAAAGTCATCTATTCGCTCTTGTGTCAATTCAAACCAGTCACCAGCTACGGGGTCTACCCCTATTGAGGACTGCATTGATTCGTATGCTTTCTGGGCGTTCTCACTCATATATTCTCCTAATCTAAAACAAGATTAGACCCTCAAATTGATCTATTGAAATCCAAATGTTCTATCTTGAGAAAAACTTTTCAAATATGCGATTTCGCTAATTTGATGCTATCCATTCAGTGTGGCAACTTTTCCTGATCCATTGCGAATCCTAGACCTAGCCCAAACACGGTCAGCTTCGGTTCTTGCGTCAATTAGTCACGATCAACTTGGTCTTCCTACTCCTTGTGACGAATGGTCTGTGAGGGATGTTATAAATAAACTCGTAGCCTCGACTCTTCTGTTTGCATCTTTTGGAAGAAGAGAAGATGGTGATCCAAATCTAGATCTAATCAATCCTAGAGACTTGATAGGCGATGATCCGCTAGGGACATTTAGCTCTGCAGCATTAGAATGCAGAGCAGCTTGGAGATCCCCCGGAGCGCTTGAAGGGATGGCAACCTCAACTATTGGAGAAGCAAAGGCGCGCTCTGTTCTTAATGCAAGGATCTTTGATACGACAGTTTTAAGCTGGGATATAAGCAAAGCTTGCGAAGTGCAACACTTTATAGATGAGGAACAAGCATCTTATGTTCTTCGAGTAGCGAATGCTCTCGTTCCAGCAGTTCGATCTCATAACAGAGCGCGCTATAAAGATCCTATTTCCGTTACCGAGAATTCCTCAGATCTTGACAAGTTGATTTCCGTAACCGGCCGTGACCCTGAGTGGAGAACGGGAGATTAGATTTTTTAACTCCGAGGGACTTCAATCCAAGGTATTTCTTTATCAACTCTGGGCTCTCCAGGAAGGCCAAGCACTTGTTCGCCCAATATATTTCGCATGATTTCCGAAGTTCCGCCTTCGATTGAATTGGCTCGCACTCTAAGGAAGGCGTAACGGGGCCCATGGATTGACCCATCTGTAGATAATAACTCTGGACGGCGGAAAGTGTAGTCATAATCGATTTGCCCCTCAGGACCCATCAAGTCGAGACATAATTCATAAATAGCTTTATTCAATTCAGCGGAAGCAAGTTTTCCGATTGACCCTTCTGGACCGGGGTTCCCAGCCTTTGCAGCAACTGATGCACGTTGGTTAGTTAGGCGAAGTGCCTCAGCTTTAGCCCATAGATTCATTAATCTATCCTGACTAGCTTTATTTCTCCTGTCTTTAGGTAAGGATTTCCAGAGTTCTACCGCATCACTTATTGGCCCCATCCCTGGCTTGGATGTACTACCTCCGCTACTTCCACCTATCGCCGACCTTTCATTCATTAATGTTGTTAGCGAAACTCTCCACCCTTCACCGACATCACCAATTCTATGGCTATCCGGTATTCTGACTTCTGTAATATATACTTCGTTAAATTCAGCTTCGCCAGTAATCTGTCTTAGGGGTCGAACTTCAACTCCTTCAGCATGCATGTCTAAGGCAAAATAAGTCATTCCTTTGTGTTTAGGTAATTCAGGATTACTTCGTGTAACTAGCATTCCCCAGTCACCAAGGTGGGCTAAAGTATTCCAAACTTTCTGCCCACTAACAACCCACTCGTCACCATCTCGCTCTGCTTTACATGCAAGACCGGCGAAATCGGAACCAGCTCCAGGTTCTGAAAATAATTGGCACCATCTTTCTTCACCAGTGAACATTGGTTTCAGAAAACGTTTCTTTTGTTCTTCCGTTCCGTGAGTAGAAATAGTGGGGCCAGCGAGAGACATGAAAAAAGTGGTTGGGTCAGTAGGCGCAGCTCCGGCTTCACGCATTCTTCGCTCAATAATTCTTTGGAGATTCGGACGTAACCCCATTCCCCCTTGACCTTCGGGAAAGTGTATCCAAGCTAAACCTGCATCAAACCGAGCTGAACGAAAAGCAACGTCATCTATTTCATGAGGGTTGAACTCCCCAAGAAATTTATCAATTTTGAGATTCAGAGCTTTTTCCGATTCTTCTATATTCAGATTCGTATCAAGTATTTGGCTCATTGTTTTTTCCTTTCATTGAAACCAATTTAAAGCTTTTAATAATTATTCCGGTATTCGTAGGTTAGGATCCGCACCTGTTGCTAGATTACTGGGGCCATCGTGTTGGAAGCGCCTCCATGCTGCTGCTCCAATCATTGCGGCATTATCCGTGCAATACGACCTGCTCGGAATAAATGGTTTAAGTCCTTCTTTAGGACACGCATCTAAGATTGCTTCTCGTAGCCGCGAATTTGCTGCTACCCCGCCACCGATGCAAACACCTACCGCATTCTGGTCTTTAGCGGCTCTTATTGTTTTGGTAACTAATACATCCACTACAGCTTCCTGAAAGGATGCGGCAATATTCTCATCCAATTCATCTGGATTTTTTCGTACATAGTTAATTACGGCTGTCTTAAGACCGCTAAAGCTAAAGTCGTAACCTTCTCCGATCATTGGTCTTGGAAAACTTATTTTAGCTTGACCAGAAGTAGCTAATTTATCAATGATTGGGCCTCCAGGGTAACCCAAGCCTAAATATCGAGCTACTTTGTCGTACGCTTCGCCTGCCGCATCATCAAGAGTCTGACCTAAAACTCGGTAGGTCAAGTGCTCGTCCATTGAAACCAGCATCGTGTGGCCTCCTGAGACGAGCAGGATGATCATAGGAAGTTCAAGATCTGGTTCTTCTAAGAAACTTGAATACAGGTGTCCTTCAAGATGGTTGACACCAATAAATGGTTTATCCCAAACAAGAGCTAATGATTTTGCTGCGCTAACACCAACAAGTAGGGAGCCAATTAAACCTGGCCCACGCGTTGCGGCCACTAAATCTAAGTCATGGTGCTCTATTCCTGCCTCAATTAGAGTTTGCGCAATCACTGGCGTAATAAGATCTACATGGGCTCGGCTTGCTACTTCTGGGACCACGCCACCATATCTAGCGTGGATATCAACTTGGCTACTAACAACAGATGAGAGGACGTGTTTACCTTCTGCAACAACTGCGGCAGCTGTTTCATCGCATGACGTCTCAATTGCGAGCACTAACCCTCGAGTCATTTTTTTGCATCTCCTACAAGAACAGTGAAAGGTAATTTACATTCAATTTCTAAAAGTCTATCTGTTAAGGACCGATGTTGAAGATTTTCAATCGTCATGACTATTGCATCCTCGTTATCGGCTTGGTAATAACCTCTTCGAAGGCCAACTGGAGCAAACCCAAATTTTCGGTAGAGCCCCTGAGCCGCCTTATTAGAAGCTCGTACCTCAAGGGTTATAGTTTCGATACCCTCCTCAAGGTCATCAACTTCATTTAGCATTTGGAATAACAGAACTGACCCAACCCCAGAGGTACGATGAAGCTTTTGGGTAGCAACCGTTATGATATGGAAATCAGTATGTGATAGTAGTCCTCCTATGAACCCAATCAATTCTGTTGCTTTGAAAGCTCCCAAGTAAATTCGATGTAGACGGGCGAGTTCCAGCTTCCACAAGGAACGCGACCAGGGTTCGGGGAATGAATCTTGATCAAGTGCACAAATTTCTTCTAAGTCATCCGGAGTTACTCTTCGAACTTCTAGCCCGAGACTCATCTGTCAACACGCCGCTTTTGTTTATCAATCTCCAACGCATCTGGTTTCCTCAGGTAAAGCGGTTTGAGCTCTGACGGCTTTATAAAGTCTTCACGCAGAGCCTTAGCATGTGCCAATTGAACAAGCGAAGACGCTGAGGGAAATGCAAGCCCGGGTTCTGCGAGATCTACCCTTTTGAGATCTTTGAAGTAATCGGCATAGCGAATAGCCCCATCTCCAACAAGCTGAACTTCATCGTTTGAGGCAAGTAACTCAGCGGATAGATCCTCTGGCGAAGTAACAAGTGGTTCTGAAATTCTTTGAATTCCTCCTGGAACTTGACGATAGTTAGCATGAAAGATCTCATCTCGTCGTGCATCAATTGCTGCAACAATCAACTTATGACAGTGCCGCACAGGATATGCCACCAAATCAAGACTGGTAACTCCGATCATAGGAACATTCAAACCAAATGCAATTGAAATTGCTGACGTTATACCTACGCGCAAGCCGGTGTAAAGCCCTGGCCCGATGTCAACGGCGACAACACTAATTTCCTGAAGTTCAACTCGAGCCTGTTCACATACAAATTCTATTTGGGGAGTTAAATTTTCAGCATGTCGCTTTCCTCTTGACGAGTGAGCCGAGGCTAAGACACCTTCATGACCGCCTATTGCACATCCCACTTGGGGTGTGGAGCTTTCAATTCCTAAAATCAGCATTCAAATAAACCTTTTTTTTCAAGTAACTGCTTGAGGGGGAGCATTCGGCTATTCCAAGAGGGCCCATTTGCTGTAATCGTTATCAGGCGAGCAGTGTCTGCTTCTCCATATGCAAATGAAATTTCCAAATGGTCTTTAGGTAACGCTGAGATAATTTGATCACCCCATTCAATCAAAGTGACCGAGTTACCTTCAAACAGTTCAGGTAATGCTAAATCACGAACTTCCTCAATTTGGTCTATTCGATAAACATCAAGATGATGAATTTGCAAAGCTCCCTGATATTCTCTCGCCAAAGTAAATGTTGGGCTGGTAATAGCTTCGTTGACTCCAAGCGACGTTCCAAACCCTTGTGTAAAGGAAGTTTTCCCCGCACCTAAATCCCCAACCAAAAGAATCAAATCACTGGGTTCCACAACTTGAGCTACAGATTCTGCCACCTGATGGGTTTCGCTAAGAGTAGACGCTTTTATTTTTATCACAACTTAAGGTTAGTGCTTCATAGCTACAGAATTGATGTGTTCGTGAAACCAATTGCAATTTATTTGTCAGCAATACTTTTGATTGCAGTTTCAACTACAAGTGTCGCCAGTGACCGAATTGTTGACACTTCTGCACGCACTTGTCCGGTTGCTGCAACTACCACTGCATCGCCATCACCGCTTGTATGTGCAGGGAACAAGGCTCGAGCATAACCATCATGAGCGCTTTGGCTAACTAGAAAACATTCTGATTTCGTTAATTTTGCATTTGTAGCTACCACGCCAATAGTAGTGTTCTCGAATGGATTGACTGATGGGAAACTGAACTGCCCATCTCTTATCTTTTCTGGATATTCCCCAAAATCAATATCACCACTAGCATTAACGGCAATTAGGCAAGAAACAATTAGGTCTTCTTCACGAAGAGTTGAGCCCCCAAGACCTCCGGCTACAGCGAAGCTCTTACCTCTCCATTTAGATACAGTGGCTCCTGCTCCTGCTCCTACTCTTCCCAAAGGCGTTGTTGAAGATGCTACTGTTGCAGCTTCTTTTCCCTCTTCGTGACCTGGTCGAACCGTTGCGGAACCATTTGCGAGATCAAACAATGAGAGTCCCACAACAATAGGTACTTTCCCTGCTGAAGTATTAAATCCGATATTCTCGCCTTCAAGAAATTCCATTACTCCTGAGCATGCGGACAATCCAAAAGCCGAACCACCTGATAAGACCACAGCGTTAATTTGATCCACTAAACGGTTGGGATCCAAGAGAGCGAAGTCCCGCGTGGCTGGAGCACCACCTCTAATCTCACCGGAAGCTATCGTTTCCTGCGGAAAGAGAATTACCGTACAGCCAGTTTGAGCATTTAAGTCTGTCCAATGCCCCACTCTAATTCCTTCAATTTCGGTAATCATAAGTAAACCTAAATGTAACGCCTTGGGATTCTACTCTCAATACCGCAAATTATTTCATAGGGTATTGTGTCTAAACATTCCGCCCATTCTATTGCAGTAATTTCTTCGCCTAATTGGGTACCGATAAGAACGACTTCGTCTCCGGGTAGCACTTCAGTGTCTCCGCAATCGACAAGAAATTGATCCATTGTGATGTTGCCAACTATAGGAAATTTATTTCCGCGTATGAGAACCATCCCGCCTTGTCTTCCAAAATTTCGCCTTAATCCATCTGCGTACCCCATTGGCACTGTTGCAATTCTCGTATCCTTTGGGGCACGCCAGGCAAGACCATAAGAAACACCCTCACCTTCACCTATAATTTTTGTGAAAGATACCTCTGACCGCAAACTCATCGCTGGCCTAAGTGAAACATTTTCGGACCAGCCCTACGCAGGAGAGATACCATATGTTGCGATTCCGCACCTAACCATGTCATAGCGGCCGGTAGGGAAATTTAAGGCAAGAGCAGAGTTCGCTGCATGGCAAATCTTTATCGGAACATCGACCTGATCTAATTTCTCTAGTACATGATTAAAGATGGAAAGCTGATGCTCTGAAAATGAATTATTAACATCGTCTGCAACTGCACAATGGGTCCAGATTCCTTCTAGGTTCAAGTGTTCGCGTTGTGTAACTGATTGAGCTAAGGTAACTGCAAACTTTGGTTCAGCACCGACCCTTCTCATCCCAGAGTCTATTTTTAAATGAACATTCAACATGGTGTTTACCGATGACGCTGCGGCAGCAGCAGCCGAAATTCCTTCTCCGCTATAAACAGTTGGAACTAAGCCACATTCAACGACTTCAACCATTTCTGATGGGCGTGGTTCTGAGAGTAGAAGAATCGGGGCTTCTATTCCGGCGTTTCGTAACTCTCTTCCTTCTTCAACTAAAGCAACGGCCAACCAATCGGCACCACCTTCCACTGCCGCTCGAGCAACAGGGATGGCTCCATGCCCATAAGCATCGGCTTTGACTACTGCACAGAAAAGCGAGGGCGAAACAAGTTTCTTTAGCTCCGTAACATTATCTTTGATCGCTGATAGGTTTATATCAGCCCAGGTGGGTCTCATTAAGCACCTCCGGTAAGGCCTCAATGATATCTGAGGCTATCATCCCTTCCGCAGAACAATTCTTAGAAGCATCAGCATGTATCCAAGCACCAACTGCGGCGGCTTCAAATGGTGGAATCCTGCGAGCTAAAAGTCCCGCAATTACCCCGCTCAGAACGTCACCTGTTCCTGCAGTAGCGAGGCGTTGGTCACCATTATTGATGAGGAGACATCTTCCGTCTGGGTGAGCAACAATAGTTGTAGGTCCCTTAAGTAGGACAACGGCATTTAGTTTCGCAGCAGTTTCACACACATCAAGAACTCGGTCCTTTTGCGGTTTGTGACCGGTCAAATATTCGTATTCCGCATCATGTGGGGTGAGAACGAGATGGTCACCATAAACTTTAGGATCCAAACGCTGCTGACCAATCGCATACAAAGCATCAGCATCTACAACAGTTGGGATATGAATTGCAGAAAGTAACTTGTTTACAGCTTTGATAGCTGCGTCCGTTTTGCCTAACCCAGGACCCACAACTAATGATTTAAATCTTTCAAGTCCGCTTTCAATTACGTACTCGTCCCAATCATGAGACGGTAGATCAAAGCTGACTATCTCGGAGGGTGCTCCATTTAGACCGCCCGGGGTGCTTACTCTGACATAACCGGACCCGGATCTGAGTGCTGCTTGTGAGGAGAGTAATGCCGCTCCATTCATGCCTTCTGATCCGCCGATCACCCAACAAGCTGACATCCATTTATGCTCTCTTTCGGACAGGGAGCTAAGAATATTTGCAACATCTGACTTCTCAAGCATGAATGTTCGCGTCGCAGAGACATCCAACCCAATGTTGGCGACTTTTATAGCTCCGGTGTGTAAAGGCCCATTTGCGAGTAAGTGCCCAGGTTTGAGAGCTTGAAAAGTGATTGTGGCATTTGCTTTGAATGGTCTTCCTTGAGCTTCACCAGTTAAGCCGCAAATACCGCTTGGAATATCTACTGATAAAATCGGGGCAGAGAAATGTGGTGCGCAATATGCTCTCTTCAAACCTGTACCCACGGCGGCGTCAATTACTAGGTCACACCCATGAAGCTTCACTGCATCATCATCGGCTTGAATAACATTGACCTTTACCCCCCATCTACGTAAATATTTTGCTGCTTCTATTCCATCAGCTCCATTATTTCCCTTTCCGGCAATAACTATCACTCTTTTCCCATAGGTGCCTTGAAGCATTTGCCTGGCTTGCCAAGCGACAGCGCTGCCTGCTCTCCCAATTAATACATTAATGGATTCATCGGCTTCATCATCAATGATCGCCATTTCGGAAGGGGTTACTACTGGAATCATGGATAGCTCAGCTCACACGTAACAACGACATATTCAGCCGTGATTCCAATAGGAAAGCAGATCCTCTATGGGAGCAATTAGCAAGTCAACTACAGGAATAGCTGAGAGAGTATCTGCTCTAAATGTCGGTTCAGTCTCTGTGATATAATCTGAGATCGCTGTATACCTGTCCTTGTATCCTTCTAGGACATGTCTCGCAGCCTGTTCAGTTAAATAGGTTTCAAGTTCAACATGCAGAAGAGTTAAACCTACAGTCTCCTTATCTTTTATCTCGGGGACTAGGATAATGATCCGCTGATCATGCCTACCTCTCGTGATAGTTACCTCTTGTTGTAAAGCCACGAGATGTTTGCTTCCTTTTAATTTGGGGTCCCTCTCCGTTCTTGACATAAGATCATGAGCTATTCCACCCTTATCAACGACGTGTACTTGAGCAGTGCTTGATCGAACATCTCCATCAATCGCATACCTAATGAATCCTGAAATTGATTTAACAGCTGGGTCTATGGCTGCTAGATAACGAAGATTTTTGTACGAAATACGATCACGTGGTGTACCAGCTTCGAGCATCTTAGTCACAAGATTTAACTGAATAAGTTCTTCGTCAGATCTAGAAATACCCACAGTAACTGTTTTTGCTTGATGCTTTATTGCGTCAATCGGTCTAGTAAGTTCCTCAATTCCTATTGTTAGCGCTGCATTAAGATCTTCCAATAAAGTTGCAGGCGTCCCTACTTTTCCAGTGTCTATTTGATACGAGTCAAGAGGTATTGTTCCTAGTGCATATCTATAAAGTGTCGAGATACGAGTCGCCGTGCTCGCCTCCAGGCTTCCGTTATATAAGCCCGAACGCAACCCATCAAAGAACGTATTAGTTATTGACTGTAAGGGTTCATAAATAGACTCCATGAGTTCTTGCGCGCTTATAGATGGGTTTTCTGACAAAGTTTTCTCAATTGCTGATCTAGTCTGCCTAAAAGGTAGAGCTAAAGCATCTATCGACAAAGCAGCCTCATAGCCGAATAAATGGCCAACCATTGTTGCCAGGATAAATGATAGCTTTGGGTTTGTTTTCGGGACCACTATGACTCTATGAGCATCTGGGTATGCATTTCCATTGTCAGTGATCACGATAGGTGCCGCTTTGTGAGCCTTATAAATTGCAACTTCTTTTGCTACGTCGGATTGCATTGAGTCATTAAGTCCGGTGGCGCAAATGAGGACTAGTGGTTCAGCAGAGAGATCGATATGTTTTTTATCTTCCGTGAAATCCGCAGCTATCGATTTATAACAAAGCTCTGAGAGCTTTATTCGTATTTCTCTTGCAGCTACGATATTCAAGCCATTGCCGACAAGAGCCCAGTAGCGTCTTGAAGGTGCTAGTTCAAAAGCGACATCGCGTATCTGGTTTTGTTGTTTGAAGACATCCAACATTTTCTTTGGGAGTTCATTCAGTTCTTGTAAGAGAGTTTGACGACTCTCCAGCTTTTCAGAATTGATAGGTTCGTTCTTAATTTGATCCCGTATTGAGACCCCCAATAGGAAGCTTGCTGCGATTTGTGAGTAAAATGCTTTGGTCGAAGCGACACTCATTTCAATATCTCGGCCATCAGATGTATAAATAATTCCATCTGCCTTTTGGGAAAGGTCTGAGTTTCTTCTGTTCACGATAGCAATTACTGAAGCACCCCTACCCCTGACTAAATCTACTGTTCGGTTTGTGTCCGTAGTTGTCCCTGATTGGCTGATAGCAATAACGAGTGTATTCGACATGTCAGTTGAAAGCCTGAAACCTGAAAGTTCAGTTGAAGGGATTGACTCAACATCGACCTCTGTTTCCTCGCTTAGGTACTGACCTAATGCTTGTCCCGCAACAGCGGCTGTTCCTTGACCTATAATGTAGATCTTATCTATAGAGCGATCTTCCAATTTTTTTCTTATGAATTTGGGAAATTCAACATCGGAGTGGGCGACTCTAAATATGCCATTGTCGTTCAACAAGTTACCTCTGAGAGTCTTTTCGAAAGATTCAGGAGATTCAGATATTTCTTTCAAAAGAAAATGTGGAAAATTCCTTCGGTCAATATCACGCGTTGTAATTTCAGCTTGTGTTAATTCATCAGCTTTGATCGGTAAAGGCGTCCCATCATAGGCGATACGATCTAGTGACTCTAATGCGACACGTTCCTTCAGTGAAATAGAGACGATCTCTCCAGGTCCGGAAACACCGTCATTTCGGTTTGGGAGGATTTCTCCGTTCAATCGCAAATAGCTTTCTGTAGTTTCAACTAGACCATACGGTTCGCTTGCCACTACGTAGGCTTCATCTGAAAGTCCGATATACAGTCCTTGTCCGCTTCCTCGCAAAGCCATGAAAAGTTTGTTGGGTTCTAAATCGGCATTTGCAATGACGGCGATAGAGCCATCTAGAGATTGTACTGTCTGCCTGAAGGCCTCATCAAGATTACGAACAGGCCCGTCTTGATTAGAAAGTTCATTGGAGATTATTGCCGGAATAACTTTTGAGTCTGAGGTGATGAGTTTGGGAATTTGCAAGTCTCGGATTCTTTTAAGGTCAGCGAAGTTATCGACATCTCCGTTAGCTGCGACTACTACAAACGGGCTTTCTTCACTTTCAAGTAATTCTGAGTTCATAGGGTGAGCATTCGGTTCCGAGATGATACCTACGCTCGCCCATCGTGAATGACCTATCGCTACTGCAGTTACATCCTCATTCTCAAGCGCTCTGTAAAGTAGGTCATCAGCTAGGATTAATTTACGGAGCTCTCGAGTATTATCTCCGAGTTCACCTATTTCCGAAGCTACTTTATAAACGATGCTTAACGCATTATCAAGGATTCGTACGGATCCAGACTTGTAATTGAGATCTTTAGTTCTCTCCTCAATTTCGTGTATCACTCCAGGGTTTTCAAGATCTAATCCGTGATTTTGTATCATGAGATGAATTCCAGCTGAATCTCTGCCACGTACTTCAAGCCTGTCTAGCCCTGCAAGAACTTGTTGAACCGTGAGTAAAACTTCAATGAACCTATCTCCTTTTCTTCCTCCTAAAAGCTCTTCTACTAAATGTGAAACTATTACTCGGTCATTTTCAATGTGCCAGAGAAGGTCTTTCAGTTTGATTAGGTCACTATTTATCTTTTCTAATATTTGACTATCCATTCCAGTTTGCACAAGGTCTGATTCAAAATTATCTAAATCTTCTGTGAGGATTGTACAAATCCCCTGCAATTGGACGCGAAATTGAGGGTTGTTTATCAGGCTGTTAATTCCTGCGGATCCAGAAATGAGTTCTTTAACTCTCCGTAATATTTTGATAGATCTCAGAATATCTTCATGCCCTTGAATTCTTCCTATATTCCTTAGGTCAGCTATCTGTGTTACCTGTTCAGCTGAAAGGGGAATCCGTGATGATTTCTGTCTAGCGATGGCAATAATCCCGCACATCATTCCATTGTAGGGATTTAAATAGCTCTTATCACGGCAGGCCTATTATCTATGGCTTGGTAACTACGATTTAAGCGCTTGTTTTATTGACTCTATGACTTCGTTTGCTACGTGATGGACTTCGGATTCTACTTCACCTTCAACCATTATTCGTAAAATTGGTTCCGTGCCTGACGGTCGAACGAGTACACGGCCTTGCTTGGTAAATATGGATTCCGCTTCAACAATAAACGGCTGCACTTCCTCAAGAATTAGTTTTTGATTACCTAACTGGTCTTTGAGTTGTACAGAATGGAGAACTTGAGGAAACTTTCGCATAGATGACCGAGCTAACTCGGCTAATCTCCCTTGAGATCGCTTTAAGCAATTGAGGAGGTGAATTCCTGTTAGAAGTCCATCTCCTGTTCTGGCTTGTTCTGGGAAGATTATATGTCCCGATTGTTCTCCGCCAAGACTCCATTTGTTCTCACGTAATGCTTTGAGTATATTCCTATCGCCTACAGCAGTCGTGTGGATGGTTATTCCGGCTGATTCCATTGCTTCGTGAAATCCCATGTTAGCCATTACTGTCGCAACGACGGTATCGTCTCTTAGCTTCTCTCGTTGCTTGAGGTCACGAGCAAAAATCGCCATAAGGTAATCTCCATCTATTGTGCTTCCCTCGTTGTCTATAGCTAGGACCCTGTCCGCATCTCCATCAAAAGCTAGCCCTAAGTCTGCATTTAACTCTTTCACTACATCACGGAGAGAACTCATGTCAGTAGAACCAGAATTTCGGTTGATATTCTTTCCGTTAGGTTCAGAATGCATAACGGTAAGATCAACTCCAAGATCCTTGAATAATTGGGGTGCGATGTTACTTGCTGCTCCGTTAGCGCAATCAATAATAATAGAGAGGTCTTGAAAGTCATTTTGTACTGATGCCTTAAGTACATTTACCCATGACTTGAGATAGATCTGACTATCTGCTGATATTTCTAAATTCCCGTCAGATGGCGGAATGGATATTCGCTTATCAAGAAGAGTTTCAATTTCCTTTTGTGTCTCATCAGAAAGTTTCTGTCCGTTAGGTAGAAAGAATTTGACACCATTGTATTCAGCGTGGTTGTGCGATGCGGAAATGACTGCTCCAGCAATTTTAAATTCTGACGCGATATGAGCTATGCCTGGAGTTGGCACTATACCTAAATATTGTGACTTCGCCCCTGCGGCTTTTAACCCGTCAGCCAAAGCGCTTGCAAAGTCATGTCCGGATTCTCTGCCATCCGTTCCAATCACGAATTCTTTGACGTCGATAGCTTTTGAAGTCGCAAAAGCTAGCTTGGACACTAACTTACTTGTTAATTCAGAATGAGCTAGACCCCGAACTCCATCGGTGCCAAATTTAAGTCCCATGTGATCTAGGGTAATGCACTTTTAATATTTGTTGATATCAAGGAAATCGGTTAGAAGGCAAATGCAGATTTATCGCTTGGAGAATTGAGGCGCTTTACGAGCTTTTTTAAGACCGTATTTCTTAGATTCCTTCTTTCGTGAGTCTCTAGTAAGAAAACCAGCTTTCTTTAGCGATTCACGATGATCACCATCGATATCTACTAGGGCTCTTGAAATCCCTAATCTTAAAGCACCAGCTTGTCCAGTTGATCCGCCTCCATCAATTGTTGCATCTATATCAAAGGATTCACCTGTACTAGTAATTCGTAACGGTTCAGTGATGATCATTCTGTGAGTGTCGGAAGGAAAGAAATCTTCCAGAGTCCTGCCGTTGACCGTAATGGTTCCTGATCCAGTCTTGACGCGAACGCGGGCAACGGCTCGTTTACGTCTGCCTATGGTTTGAACAAGTGCGTTTGACATACTTTAAACTTCTTTCGCTCGAGCGTGATCTATTTCCAACTTGATTGGCTTCTGTGCCTGGTGTGGGTGAGATGGCCCAGCATAGACCTGCAGTTTTGATAGTTGTTGTCTACCTAACCTATTTTTAGGGAGCATGCCTCGGATTGATTGGCGAACTATCTCAGCGGGTTTCTTTGCCAATAAATCTTGGTAACTGTCTGATCTAATACCTCCGGGAAATCCAGTATGACGATAGACAATCTTTCTTTCTGCCTTCCCGCTTGTAAGGACTACTTTGTCAGCATTTATAACAATTACGTGATCACCTGTGTCAATATGAGGAGCGAAAGTAGCCTTATGCTTTCCCCTAAGGATTTTGGCAATTTCTGTTGCCATCCTTCCTAGTACAAGACCTTCAGCATCTACAAGATGCCACGTTCGTTCTATTTCAGATTTTTTTGGTGTATATGTAGCCACGACTTCATTCTTCTCAAGTTAACTTTTCCTAAATCAGTTAGGACAACTATCTACGATACGGTGAAACATGTCTCTAAACAACCACTTTTTTGATACATCATTGCTTTTTTAGATCTCAATATCCAACCTCCATTAGGGTCAAGCCATGAGGTGGCGCTACAGGGCCAGCAAAGTTTCTATCCCTTTTTAGGATAATCGATGACATGTCCGTTTTACCCAAACGCCCTTTCCCTATCGCTACAAGTGTTCCGACAATTGACCGAACCATTTGGTGACAAAAGGATGTGGCTGTAACCCATATTTCAACAAATGGTCCCTCACCCGTTACGTTGATGGAAATTACTTCTCTGATTAAGGAAGCATCTACCTCTTCCCCATCGACAAGAATTGAGGCCTTTCGACAAAATGAACTAAAGTCATGCTCTCCAATCACAGCCTGAGCTGCTTGTTGCATACTGTCAAGGTCTAATTGGGTCTCAATATGCCAAGCGAATCGATGCGAAAAAGGGTCAGGGTACTCATCATTAAGGATGCGGTATCTGTATGTTCGACAAGTAGCTGAGAATCTCGCACTGAAAAGATCGTCAGCCTTTTGTATCTCTTTGATGGTTATAAATGGTGCACAGAGTTTGTTAAGAGATCTTTCAATTCTCGGAACATCAAAGGCTATAGCGTCAAAGGAGATTACTTGACCTTCAGCATGCACACCTGCGTCTGTCCGCCCTGCACACGTCAGATGTATTTCATGCCCGAGAATTCTTTCTAACGACTCCCTCAATTTACCTGCAACTGTTTCAACATCTGGGTTTTCTGCGAAACCGTGGAAAGGTGTCCCATCGTAGGAGATGGATGCTTTGTACCGGTTCATGCCATAGGAAGGAACAGATACCATAACTTTTAGTTACTGATTGCTTTATATTTCAATTAAACAAGTTCAATTCTTGCCATTGGCGCGTTATCACCGTAACGTGGACCCATTTTTAGAATTCTGGTGTAACCACCGGGTCGATCAGCATATCTTGGACCAACATCTTCCATTAACTTATCAGCAATTTCTTGATCTCTGAGGAAGGCTATGATCTGTCTGTGGTTATGTAGCCCGCCCTTTTTAGCTTTCGTTATTATCTTCTCTGCCACAGGTCTCATAGCTTTTGCTTTTGCTTCGGTGGTAACAATTGCCTCTGCAGCAATCAAAGAAGCTACTAGATTACCCATTATCGCTTTTTGATGTGCTGAGCTTCCACCAAAGCGTCTTCCTTTTTTAGGTTTTCCAGGCATTATAGATCCTAGTCTCTGAGGGCGAGTGCTAAGCCTCGCTCATCAAGCTTGTCAATTATTTCATCTAATGACTTTTGACCAAAGTTAGTGATAGCAAGGAGATCTGCTTCGGACTTCTGAAGAAGCTCACCGATAGTATTTACCTGAGCTCTCTTTAAACAGTTACTTGGCCGTTCTGATAGCTCAAGATCTTCTATAGGGAGCTCAAGGTCTGGTGATCCAGATGCACCTGTCACGACTTCCGTTAATTCGAGTCCTTGAGGCTCTTCACTCCAATCAGCGACGAGCTGCACAAGATTGCCCAAGGTCCCACCAGCTGATGCAAATGCATCTGCAGGAGCCATGGAGCCATCAGTTTCTATTTCAATTGTCAAGGCATCAAAATCGTTTGATTGTTCCACTCGTGTAGGTTCAATGCTGAAGGTCACACGGCGGACTGGTGAGAATATTGAATCAACCGCTACTTGAGTAGTTGACGTGTTCCCTTCCTTGTTGGCATCCGCTGAAATATAACCTCTTCCTCGTTGAACAGTGACTTCCATTCCTAGAGACCCGGACCCATTTAATGTTGCTATGACAAGGTCTGGGTTATGAATTTCTACATCTGCATTTGGTGAGAACTGACCTGCAGTTACTTCTCCTGAAGTGTTAGCATCTAAACGCAACAGAACAGGTTCTTCGCTGTCAGAACTCACGACAATATCTTTGATATTAAGGAGAACATCCGGAACATCCTCAATGACTCCTTCTATCACATCAAACTCATGAATTGCATTATCAAAGAGGATATGCGTGATTGCAGCTCCTGGAATAGCGGAAAGAAGAGTACGTCGTAATGAATTTCCAAGTGTATGTCCAAATCCTGGCTCTAAAGGGGAGATTAAGAACCTTTGCTTGTTCTCTGACTCTTCATCTAAAGCCTTGATTTCTGGTCGTTGTATCAAAAGCATTTTTTTACCTCTGGTCTTGTTTGTCTGTTAATTACTTGCTGTATAACTCAACAATGAGTTGTTCTCGGATTGGTATATCTATTTGTTCTCGGATTGGTAAATCACGAACTTTTGCGCCAAGCCTGTCATCAGTAAGTTCAATCCAAGCTGGAGCTTCTCGATCTAAAACGTCATTATTCCATTGAATTACGATCATTCCCTTTGCTTTATCTCGTAAAGTGACTTCATCATCTTTTCGGAGTCTGTAGCTTGGAATATCCACTCTCTTACCATTTACTGAAACGTGACCATGGTTTACGAACTGCCGTGCTTGAGGGCGAGTAGAAGCCCATCCTGACCGGTATACGAAATTATCCAAACGTAGTTCTAGGTATCGGAGCATGTTGTCGCCAGTTACACCATCTCTTCTGCTGGCTTCTTTGAATATATTTCGAAATTGCCTTTCAGTTAGCCCGTAGGTAAAGCGAGCCTTTTGTTTTTCTTGAAGTTGCACTTTATATTCAGATGCATTTCCTCTACGTCCGGTTCTGCCATGCTCACCTGGAGGATATGGACGCTTTTCAAGTGCATCAGCTTCTCCTTTGGTGCCCCATATATTTGTTCCCAGTCGTCTAGAAACTCGGGCTTTAGGTCCTGTGTATCTAGACATTCAAACCCTCCGTCTTTTGACAACGGTGCATCCATTATGTGGGACTGGAGTGACATCCTTTATCCCAGTAACTTCAATTCCTGCTGTTTGAAGTGATCGAATGGCTGTTTCTCTACCTGAACCCGGTCCCTTTACCTCAACATCAACTTTTCGGATGCCGTGGTCCATAGCTTTTCTTGCGCATTCCTCGGCAGCTAGCTGAGCAGCGAAAGGGGTGCTTTTCCTTGAACCCTTAAATCCTACGTTGCCAGCTGAAGCCCAGGCTAAAACGTTACCTTGCTGATCGCTGATAGACACGATTGTGTTGTTAAAAGAACTTTTGATATGCGCAACTCCGTGAGCAATATTCTTTCGTTCGCGTTTCTTTGGGCGCCGAGCACCAGAATTTTGTGTAGCCATAATTATTTGAGAACTTTCTTCTTGCCAGCAATTGTTTTCTTAGGGCCTTTTCGCGTGCGTGCGTTAGTGTGCGTTCGCTGACCACGCACAGGAAGACCTCGTCGGTGTCGTATACCTTGATAGCAACCGATTTCCATCTTTCGTTTGATATCCTGTTGAACTTCTCGTCGTAAGTCACCTTCTACACGGAGTTCCCCTTCGATGTAGCTACGTAATTTGGCAACTTCATCGTCGGTTAAGTTCATCACACGAGTATTTTCGTTAATCTCTGTAGCTTCGCAAACATGAGATGCAAGGGTTCTGCCAATTCCATAAATATAGGTAAGGGAGATAACTGCTCTTTTTTCTCTTGGTATATCTACACCTGCAATACGTGCCATACTTATCCTTGCCTTTGCTTGTGACGGGGATTAGCTGAACAAATTACGCGAACAACCCCACTGCGTCGGATGACACGGCATTTGTCGCACATTTTTTTTACACTTGTTCGAACTTTCATTGGATCCTTTTCGACTTGACTCTATTTATACCTGTAGGTGATGCGACCACGTTCTAGGTCGTATGGCGTAAGCTCAACTTGCACTTTATCCCCAGGAAGTATGCGTATGTAATGCATTCTCATTTTGCCAGAAATATGAGCTAAGACTTTATGTCCGTTTTCTAGCTCCACTCTAAACATTGCGTTAGGGAGAGGTTCAACTACAGTTCCCTCCATTACAATTGCATCTTCTTTTGATTTAGCCAGTGTCTATCTCCTTACTAATTATTTGGTTTGGCACAGGTATTTCTGCGCGCAAAGCCAAATGAAAATCCTACCGGCATTACTGTCACTCCCCAACCCAAAGGGAATTTGATTCTGGTTATCTTTTGAGTCATTAAATATTTCTCTCTATTTCTTCTATTACTCTCGTATGTACTTCAGTTTCAGTACCCAGACCGTCAATCACACATAAAATATTTTCACTCTCAAACCACTTAATTAAAGGAGCTGTCTCAGCTTCATATAATTCAAGTCTTCTTGCAATGGCCTCTGGTGTATCATCTTCGCGACCTCGACTCATCATTCGCTGAGTTACTTCTTCAATTGAAACGTCTAAATTTATTGCAAGTTTGAGACTTTCTCCAACTAGTTTTTTAAGCTCTGTAGCCTGACCGACAGTTCGCGGATAACCATCGAGGAGGAATCCCGAGTTCTGCACATCGTCTTTCGCTAGTCTCTCTGCGACTATTCCGTTAACCACCTCATCTGTTACAAGCCCGCCTGCGTCCATAATTGATTTTGCTTTGAGTCCAAGCTCTGTTCCCTCCTGCACTGCAGACCGCAGCATATCTCCAGTTGAAATATGAACGATTTGAAATCGTTCTGTGATACGGACTGCTTGTGTTCCTTTACCAGAACCTTGTCGTCCCAAAATGACCATACCTAGTGTCATGAATTACCTCTCTGTATATGACAATTATTTCAAGAAACCCTCATAGTTTCTCATCATAAGTTGGCTATCAATTTGTTTCATTGTTTCTAGTGCAACTCCAACTGCGATCAATATGGAGATGCCACCAAAGGAGACTTGCCCTACATTTCCTTGATCAAGCACTTTTGCCAAAATGAATGTGGGTGCCAAAGCTACGAGCGCAATGAAAATTGCTCCAGCAAGTGTTATTCGATTTAGGATTTTGCCTAAGTAACGCTCGGTTTGAGGACCTGGTCGAATGCCGGGAATAAATCCTCCTTGTTTGCGGATGTTGTCGGCCTGCTTTACTGGATCAAATGTGATGGCAGTGTAGAAGTAGGAAAACCCAACAATTAGTAGCCCGAAGAAAAGGAGGTAAAAGGGGCTATCACTGACTACTAAATTGCTATCAATCCAGCTTTGAATGGACTCTCCCCAAGTTTTATTTGCTGGATCATTATCTGATGGAAGTACTGATACTAATAGTTGTGGCAGATAGAGGACCGAACTGGCGAAAATGATCGGAATCACTCCGGACTGGTTAACTTTAAGAGGTATGTAGGTGCTTTGTCCACCATATTGTTTGCGCCCGACTACACGTTTTGCAAACTGTACTGGTATTCGCCTTTGTCCCTGTTCTACGAAAACAATTGCAACTAGCATCGCACCGAAAAGAATGATCACTCCTATTAAACCCCCCATACCAGCATCTGTTCTGACTAGGGCTCCTTGGTTCGGTAGAGCGGAAACCACTGATGCAAAGATGATTAGTGACATTCCATTTCCTATGCCTTTTTGGCTGATTAGCTCTCCCATCCACATCAAAAGTGCGGTGCCTGCGGTAAGAGTTAATACGACAAGAGCAACTCGTGGGGCTGTAAATTTGGGAAGTAGGTCGAGTTGGGTACCGCTGCTGGGGGCACTTCCAAAGCCTCCGCCTCCATTATGGAAAAGGAATGCGAAAGCAGTTGATTGGATTAGAGCAATACCTATCGTCAAATAACGGGTGGCTTGTGTGATTTTTCTTTGCCCGACTGCACCCATTTGCTGCCATTGTTCAACTCGGGGGATTACAACACCTAGAATTTGCATGATGATTGAAGCAGTTATGTAGGGCATGATCCCTAATGCAAAAATTGCGAATTGTGTTAAAGCCCCTCCTGAAAAGAGTCTCAGGAATGCTAAAGCGCCACCGTTTTCATCTGTAGTTTCTTTGAGTAACTGAATTGCGTCAATATCAATACCTGGAGCAGGAACAAAACAGCCGACACGGTACAAAGCAATCATTCCCAATGTGAATAAGACCTTATTTCGTAAGTCTTCAACACGAAACATGTTTAAAATGCTGGCTGCCATATGTTTATCCTAGCTGGTAAGAATTGGGTCTCATCTGTTGGTTAATGCATTCCCTTTGGCAGGTGGTCGACCTTCTCCCCAAGGTTTTGGTAAAATCGTGACGGTTCCTCCTGCAGCAGTAATACTTTCCGCAGCTGATTTTGAAAAAGCATGAGCTGAAACGTCAATTTTTGTTGAAATTTCTCCTCGTCCAAGAATCTTGACAAGAGAGTTCTTCCTAACAAGTCCTTTTTCATGTAGTGAACTTGGAGAGACCTCCGTCATTCCTGTTTCAGCAATTGTGTCTAGGTTAACTACCTGATACTCGACACGGAAAGGGTTATTGAAGCCCCGCAATTTTGGAAGTCGGAGATGTAGCGGGTTTTGTCCGCCTTCAAATCCAACTCTGACCGTATTTCGAGCTCGCTGCCCTTTCGATCCTCTTCCTGCTGTTTTTCCGCCTTTTCCGCCAATTCCTCGAGCAACGCGTTTCGATCTTTTATTTGACCCTTCAGGTGGCTGTAAGTCATGGATTTTCATGATATTCCTCTCAAAAAATGTTGTTAAGAAACTTCTTCGACTTCAATCAGATGTGGAACTGTATTGATCATTCCACGAATCTCAGGTTTGTCGGGCAATGTATGCGACTTCCCTATTCTCCCTAAACCTAGTGCGCGAAGGGTTCCTCTTTGTTTTGGCTTTGATCCTATTGATGAACGGATTTGAGTGACTTTTAATGCCATTTTACTTCTTCTCCAATTCGCGAACTGTGCGCTCTGATTCTTTATACGCTGTGAGCATTCCTCCTGGAACGAACTCCTCTGCTGCGAGACCCCGTAGGCTAGCAATTTGGTCAGGTCGTTTGAGATTTCGTAGTCCATCTATAGTTGCTCTGGCAACGTTGATGTGGTTCGGAGATCCTAGTGATTTACATAAAACATCCCGAATTCCAGCTTCCTCTAGGATGATCCTCGCAGCACCGCCGGCTATTACTCCGGTACCAGGAGCTGCAGGTTTGAGCATTACACGTCCTGCGCCATTTTCTCCAATTATAGGGTGGGTCACAGTTGATCCTGCCATGGGAACTCGGAAGAGGTTTCGTTTTGCTTCTTCTGTTCCTTTTTGGATTGCTAAAGGTACTTCTTTTGCCTTTCCATATCCCAAACCAACACGGCCTTCCCCATCGCCGATTACTACAAGTGCTGTGAAGGAGAACCTTCGTCCACCTTTCACAACTTTTGCTACTCGGTTAATGTGAATTACTCGAGAGTCTCGTAATTCGCCTGGTGCCTTTTCTTCATTCGTTTCCATTAAAATTCCAATCCTGATTCACGTGCTGCTTCAGCTACTGCAGCAACTCTTCCGTGGTACTGTAATCCACCCCTATCAAACACAATCGAGGAAATACCAGCAGATTTAGCACGCTCTCCAATAAGCTTTCCAACTTTAGTTGCTGCCTCTTTTGACCCTGTATTACCTGATCGTATTTCTGGTTCAAGGCTCGAAGCAGAAACAATAGTTTTTCCTTCTTCATCGTTAATAATCTGAGCAGAAATGTGACGGTTAGATCGAAAGACAGCAAGACGTGGTCTTGAGCCTGTCCCGTGAATTTTTCTCCTGAGTCGATTATGTCGCCTTATTCGCCCATCTCGTTTGTGTTTTGCTGCGTTAACCATAGTTTCGCCCTACTTTGCTGTCTTTCCGGCTTTGCGGATTATACGCTCACCAACGTAACGTATCCCTTTACCCTTGTAGGGTTCTGGTTTTTTGAGAGCCCTGATGTCAGCTGCAACTTGTCCAACTACTTGTTTGTCTATGCCGCTGATGTTTATCTCTGTCTGAGATGGGACTTCTAACGTTATCCCCTCTGGAGCTGAGTATTGAACGGGGTGGCTAAAGCCAAGTTGGAGTTCTAAAGCATTGCTTCCCTTGGATTGAGCTCGATAACCAACGCCTACAAGCTCTAACTGCTTTTGATATCCTTCAGTTACCCCTAGAACCATATTGTTGACTAGGGACCTAATCAATCCATGAAGTGCCTTTGTCTCACGCAAATCATTATCTCTTTTGACAATAATGGTTTCATCTTCCTTTTGAACTTCAATCCCTTCTGGAATCCTTTGTGCAAGTGTTCCTTTGGGTCCCTTAATTTCAACAGAATTCTCGGTAACTACGACCTCAACGCCAGATTTAATTTCAATTGGTGTTTTTCCTATTCGTGACATTTTTCCTTCTTTACCAGACGTAACACAGAATTTCGCCGCCCATTCGACGTTTCCGTGCCTCACGATCACTCATTAATCCTTGACTAGTTGAAACCACAGCAACTCCTAATCCACCAAGGACTCTTGGAATTTCAGTTGATTTCGAGTACACCCTTAAACCTGGCTTTGATACTCGTTTAATGCCAGAAATAACTCGTGCTCGCGATGGCGAATATTTCATTTCTATAGTTAGAGTCTTTCCAGGTATCTCTTCATTCTCAGAGACGTTAAAGGCATTAATATAGCCTTCCTTGTGCAATAAGGTTGCTAGTGATTCTTTGAGCTTTGATGAAGGCATAGCGACATCATCATGCATTGCGGTATTCGCATTTCGAATTCTTGTTAGCATATCTGCTACTGGGTCTGTCATTGTCATCTACTAATCACTCCCTACCAACTGGCCTTTGTCACGCCTGGTAAATCCCCTGCGTGTGCGAGTTCTCTCAGGCATACTCTGCATAGGCCAAACTTGCGATATACAGACCGTGGGCGACCACAACGTCTGCATCGTGTGTATGCGCGTACTTTGTATTTTGGTGTCTTTTTCTGTTTGTTTACGAGAGCTTTCTTCGCCATGTTAATTTTGTCCTTCTGTTCTGAATGGGAATGAAAATGATTCAAGAAGAGCTTTACCTTCTTGATCATTCTTAGCTGAGGTCACGATCGTTATGTCCATACCTCTTGTTGCATCTATTTTGTCGTAATCAATTTCTGGGAAAATCAGTTGTTCAGTTACACCAAACGTGTAGTTTCCATTTCCATCAAATGATTTGGGTGAGAGGCCCCTAAAGTCACGTACCCTAGGAATAGCTAGATTAATTAACCTGTCTAGAAACTCATACATTCTGTCCCCTCGAAGAGTAACTTTTGCTCCAATAGCGTTTCCTTCTCGGAGTTTGAATCCAGCTATTGACTTTTTTGCACGAGTTAGCATTGGCTTCTGACCTGTTATTACGCTCAAATCAGAAATTGCCCCTTCAAGGAGAGATGATCTGGTAACCGCTTCGCCAACACCCATATTCACAACAATCTTGGTGATCTGAGGGACTTCCATTATGTTAGATTTCTGAAGATCTTCTTTGAGTTTCATTCGGATCTGGTTATTGTATTGTTCTTTCAATCGCGGAACTAGTGATGTCGTCATTAGAGGTCAGCTCCTGTTCGTTTGCATATTCTTACTTTCGTTCCATTGCTGTCGAATCGATAACCAACACGAGTCGGTTTGCCATCTTCAGGGCTAATAATGGCTACGTTGGAGATATCAAGTGCCATTTCTTTATCAATGATTCCCCCTTGCATTGTTTCGCGAGTGGGTCGTTGATGCTTCTTAGAAATGTTCACACCTGTGACGATAAGTTTTCCTTCTTTGGGGTACAAAAATGACACTTCCCCTTCTTTTCCTTTGTCTTTGCCAGCAAGGACAACGACCTTGTCACCTTTTCTAATCTTCATCTATAGAACCTCCGGTGCAAGGGAAACAATCCTCATGAATTGCTTGTCGCGCAATTCTCTACCTACGGGGCCGAAGATACGTGTACCTCTTGGCTGCCGTGCTTCGTTGATTAGTACTGCGGCATTTTCATCGAATCGTATATAAGAGCCATCCATTCTTCTGCTCTCTTTTTTGGTACGAACAACTACGCATTTAACAACGTCACCTTTTTTAACCTGTGCACCCGGAATAGCATCTTTAACCGTTGCAACAAAAATATCTCCAATTGTTCCGTAACGCCTTTTGGATCCGCCAAGAACTTTAATTACTAGTACTTCTTTTGCCCCGGAATTATCTGCAATTTTAAGACGTGATTCCTGTTGTATCATCGGGCACGCTCCAGAATTTCCAAAATCCTCCATCGTTTCTTCTTTGATAACGGTCGAGTCTCTTGGATACGGACCCTGTCTCCAACATTAAGATCGTTGTCAGAATCATGAACGAATAGCTTTTTTGTTCGTTGAACAGTTTTGTTATAACGACGGTGCCTTACTCGATCTACGATGGCTACCACTGCTGTTTTATCCATCGAGGTTGACACAACAAGTCCTTCTCGTATTTTTCTTGGATTAGATCGTATTTCGCTTTGATCATTCATCATTACTCTCCAGTGCTTCTGCTGCGGCAATCTCTCGTGCACGCAATTCTGTCATTGCACGTGCAACTTCTTTCTTTACTTCTTTTATTCGGCTGAAGTTGTCTAGCTGACCTGTAACAAGTTGAAATCTGAGGTTAAAGAGCTCTTCTTTGGAGTCATTGAGCGCTTCGATGAGGTCTCCATCATTTATATCTTTTAGATCTTTAGCCATTAGAATCCTTCCTTTCTGCTAACAAACTTTGCTTTTATTGGAAGTTTCTGTATTGCGCGATTTATTGCTTGCCTTGCGATCTCTTCGTCGGGATAGGACAATTCAAACAAGACTCGTCCTGGGCGGACTACAGCAACCCAGCGTTCTACGTTTCCTTTTCCTGAACCCATTCGTGTTTCAGCAGGCTTTTCTGTAACTGGTTTGTCTGGAAAGATATTTATCCAAACCTTACCGCCACGCTTAATATGTCTAGTCATAGCAATACGAGCAGCTTCAATTTGCCTTGCGGTGATCCACCCAGGCTCTAAAGCTTGTATGCCGAAGTCGCCAAAGGAAACTTCGTTTCCTCCTTTAGCATTACCTTTCATACGCCCACGATGGTGTTTTCTGTGCGCTACTTTTCTTGGCATTAACATCAGTCGGCTTCTCCTGGTCTAAAGATTGGTGTTTGGTTTTTGGAGTTAGTCAACTTTGCTATTTGTTCTTCTTCATCTAGAAGTTTTTCGAATTCAGGGTCAGCTTCCTGAACTAGTGGAGTGAGCTCTTCAACTTCAGATTCTTCTTTGTCATTAGAAGCCTTATTTCGAGCTGCAGATGATGAAACTACTTGTTTTCCTTGACTTGGGCCAGAAGTTTCTCCCGCTGCCATTGCTGCTTCGCGATCAATTTTATCTTCTGCTTGAACTTTGTAAGGAAGAATATCTCCACGGTAGATCCAAACTTTGACGCCTATTCGTCCGTATGTTGTATGGGCTTCTCTGAACCCATAATCAATATCAGCTCGAAGCGTATGCAGTGGCACACGACCTTCGCGATACCATTCAGATCTTGACATTTCTGCGCCGCCGAGTCTTCCGGAACATTGCACTCGTATCCCTAGAGCTCCGGCCTTTTGTGCGTTCTGCACTGCGCGTTTCATGGCTCTTCTAAACGCTACTCGACCTGCAAGTTGATCTGCCACACCTTGAGCGATAAGTGCTGCATCAAGTTCTGGTTGTTTGATCTCTTGAATATTTAATTGAACTTTCTGGTTCCCGGTTATTTCTGTTAGTCCAGCTCGCAGTCGATCGGCTTCAGCTCCTTTACGACCGATAACAATTCCGGGCCGAGCCGTATGGACGTCAATTCGTAGTCGGTCTCGAGTCCGCTCAACCTCTACTCGGGAGATTGCAGCGTGGGGTAATTCGGTCATAATAAAATTGCGGACTTCCCAATCCTCAATGACGAAGTCAGCATATTCCCTGTCGGCGAACCATCTTGACTTCCAGTCGGTAGTAACACCTAAGCGAAATCCGTATGGATTAACTTTCTGACCCATTATTCGTTCTCCCCATCATTATCATCTTGGTTCTCTTCCGTTTCATCGTTATCTTTTTGCATGCTGTTTGGAAGTCTAAACCCTGCAGCTTCTGCAGTTTCAGCGTTGGTAAACCACACATCAGCTTTTGTTCTTCCGAAGAAAGACGATTCTTCAGGGTGATAGATCTTTGTTGAGACTTTCGCCTTTATGGTGAAATCTGAACTTGGTGCTGACCCATCTTCAAGAGCAAAGGTTGAACCTTCTCCGTATGGGGTATCTTCAGATTCTGTGTCTGATTTTTCTGCAATCTCTTCTTGTTCAGAAGGAGTTTCCTCAACTTCGTCAACTATTGCTTCTGGGTCTTCATCAGACTGAACTTCTTCTGGCTGGCTTTCAAGTTCAGATTCCTTTGATTTAGCGACTCTTCTCTTTCTTGATTCTGCAGCGCTTTGTTGAGTTTGGTTTCCTTTAAGTTCTGCTCGTTCTCTTTGTTCGGTCAGTTCTTCTGAAGAATACCTTCCAAGAATTAACGTAATATGGCATGTCCTTTTCCTTATTCGGGTAGCTCGTCCACGAGCTCGAGGGCGCCATCTTTTCAAGGTTGGACCTTCATCTGCGTAACATGCTGAAACAAATAGCTCCTCTACAGGGATATCATCATTATTTTCTGCATTGGCAGCAGCTGAATTAAGGCATTTGAGGACGGTGTCACTTATTCGGCGTTCAGAGAAGGTGAGAATGTTTGTAGCTTCAAAAAAAGATTTACCTCTAATAAGATTTAATACCTCTCTGACCTTGTAGGCAGATGAGCGAACATACTTAAGTTGTGCTCGAGTGCCGGGCCTTTCATTAGTTTTAGTTGCCGTCATGATTATCGAACACCTCTTTCCTGCCCAGCATGAAATTTGAATGTTCTTGTAGGGGCGAATTCCCCGAGTTTGTGCCCCACCATTGTTTCAGTTACGTAGACAGGTACATGCTTGCGACCGTCATGAACAGCTACAGTGTGTCCAATCATGTCAGGAATTATCGTTGATCGCCTTGACCATGTTTTTATTACCTCTTTAGAACCCGAAGCATTTAATGCATCTATTTTCTTGAGGAGGTGAGAATCCACGAATGGTCCTTTTTTTAGGCTTCTAGGCATAATTGTTCCTTTACCGGCGTGAGCCTCTTGTTCGGCGACGACGTACTATTAGTTTCTGAGATTGTTTCTTTTTGCTTCGTGTTCGAGATTCTGGTTTACCCCAAGGAGAAACTGGGTGTCTTCCTCCAGATGTCTTTCCTTCACCACCACCATGAGGGTGGTCAACTGGGTTCATTGCGACACCTCGGGTTTGAGGCCTTTTACCTTTCCAGCGGTTTCTACCGGCCTTACCGATCTTTATGAGTTCATGCTCGGAATTTCCTACGGACCCGACGGTAGCCATAGAGTCAATCGGCACTCTTCTCATTTCAGTACTTGGAAGCCGCAAAGTAGCATAACTTCCTTCTTTAGCGACTAATTGAACACTGGAACCTGCGCTTCTAGCTAATTTTCCGCCACCACCAGGACGCAATTCAATGTTGTGAACTACAGTTCCCACGGGGATGTAACGTAATGGCAAAGCATTACCTACTCGTATTTCTGACCCTTGCCCAGACTGAATTATCTCTCCAACCTCTAGGGAGTTCGGAGCAAGAATATATCGCTTCTCTCCATCATGGTAGTGAAGTAGTGCGATTCGGCAGGTTCGGTTAGGGTCATACTCTATTGACGCAACTGTGGCAGGTACCCCCGCTTTGTCTCTCCTAAAGTCAATTTGACGATAAAGCTGTTTGTGGCCGCCACCGCGATGTCGTGATGTTTTTCGTCCATAGTTGTTACGACCACCGGTTTTCGGCTTGCTGGTGGTTAATGACTTTTCAGGTGATGTTTTGGTGATTTCTGAAAAGTCAGCTTGTGTCTGGAATCTTCGTCCTGGACTTGTTGGTTTCCGTCTTCTAATTGCCACTTTTTCCCCTATACATCAAACAATTCAATAGAGTCACCTTCGGCGACTGTGACGAGAGCTCGTTTTTGGTCGGAGCGTTTACCGTATGAAAAGTTCTTTCGGTTTCTTTTGCGCTTCCCTTTTCTATTGAGGGTATTAACTTTTGTTACTCGCACGCCAAAAATCTGCTCAACAGCTTCACGAATCTGTGGTTTGGTTGCTTCGGGATGAACTTCGAAAGTGTAAACATTCTCTTCAATCAGAACATATGACTTTTCGCTAACAATCGGTTTACGTATGATATCTCTGCCATCCATAACTATGCTTCCTCTGTTTCACTATCAGGCTGAGAGTTAGAAGGAGCCTGATTCACTGTCGGGAGATTGTTTTTGGTGAAAACAATGGAGTCATTAACAAGAATATCAAATACATTAAGTTGATCTGCAGAGAGCACGTTCACGTTAGTGAGGTTCCGAAAACTCTTTTGAGTGTTCATATCTTGATCATCGGCAATTATTAATACTTTTCCTTCAGCACCTATTGCTTCAAGAGCTGTCTTTGCTGCTTTTGTGCTAGGTGTTTCAAAATCCCAGGACTCGACAACGTAAATGCTGTTTGAGCTCGCTCGGTCTGAGAGAGCGGATCGTAGCGCTAGTCTTTTCATTTTTTTAGGGGTTCGTTGTGAGTAATCACGAGGTTTTGGTCCAAGTGCTATTCCACCTCCGCGCCAGTGTGGGATTCTAGAAGAACCAGCTCTTGCTCGTCCGGTTCCCTTCTGCTTCCAAGGCTTTGCTCCTCCGCCGCGTACTTCTGCTCGCGTTTTGGTGCTATGCGTGCCTGAGCGTTTAGCAGCCAGCTGAGCATTAACTACTTGATGCATGACAGCAACGTTAGGTTCGATACCAAAGATACTTTCATCAAGTTCAACGGTTCCTGATTTTCCACCGTCAGCTTTTTTTATATCAATTTTACTCATTGTCCGTCACCTGTACTAACAGGGACTTTTACTGCGTTGCGAATAACTACAGTTGCACCCTTTGGTCCTGGAACTGANCCTTTGATTAGGAGAATTTCTGATTCTGGATCGACTTTCACGACTTGGAGATTCATGATTGTTGTCTTTTGAGCTCCCATTCGTCCTGGCATTTTTTTGCCGCGGAAAACTCGAGATGGAGTAGCGCATTGACCGATAGCTCCTGGCTTTCGNTGTACTTTATGTGCTCCATGACTAGCTCTTTGTCCTGCAAATCCATGCCGTTTCATTACACCAGCAAAACCCTTACCTTTACTAACAGAGGAGACGTCAACGATATCTCCTTCAGAAAAGGTGTCTACAGAAATTTCTTGGCCGATTTCGTAGCCGTCNGTGTCATCTAACCGTAATTCTATGAGTTTTTTCCCTGGCTCAACTCCAGCTTTTTCAAAGTGCCCNATTTGCGGTTGATTCAGATTCTTCTCTGATACTTCACCTTGAGTGACCTGTAAGGCACTATATCCATCAGTTTGGGGTGTTTTTATTTGNACGACTCTACAAGTACTAACCTCAAGAACAGTCACAGGAATAACACGGTTCTCTTCGTTCCATACTTGTGTCATGCCGACCTTTCGNCCGACGATCGCTTTTCCTGCCATGAGGAATCCTTAATCTTTCGTGTTCTTATTATTTATTAGTGCTTCATTCACCGTTTTGCTGGGCTGAGGAGTTCCATATGAACTATCTATGGCTTTCTCAGACTTGCGATATTTGCTTTATCGCACGGCGTACAAGCATACCTAGATATGCACTAAGCACCAACACGAAGCTCTAAATGTTAGTTATTTAGTCTGTCCGCTATTTTGTAATTTCGGTAAAGGAATANGGCAANTAGTAGCAATTACTAGGATTGCTGAATCTTTATTTCAATATCGACGCCAGCTGGTAAGTCAAGCCTTTGGAGAGAGTCCACTGTCTTTGCAGAGGGGTTGAGGATATCAAGCAATCTTTTGTGGATTCGCATTTCAAAATGCTCTCTCGAATCTTTGTACTTATGTGGAGATCGAATAACAGTAAACCTGTGTTTGTCCGTAGGTAATGGAATCGGTCCTCTAATGTTTGCGTCAGTCCTTTTAACAGTTTCGACTATTTTTCGTGTTGACTGATCAATTACCTCATGGTCGTAGGCTTTTANTCGNATTCTNATCTTTTGTCCTGCTGCCATGAGGTAGAACCTATTCGANGATCTTTGTTACTGCACCGGCACCGACGGTTCGTCCACCTTCGCGGATAGCGAAACGTAGCCCTTCATCCATCGCTATTGGAGCAATCAGTTCAACTTCCATCTTGGTGTTGTCACCAGGCATACACATTTCTGTTCCGTCAGGAAGATTGATGGTTCCAGTAACATCTGTTGTTCTGAAATAGAACTGAGGACGGTAGTTGGAAAAGAATGGTTTGTGACGGCCACCTTCTTCTTTCGACAACACATAAACTTCAGCTTCAAATTTAGTATGTGGTGTGATACTTCCGGGAGCGGCTAGGACTTGACCACGGTTTACTTCTTCCTTGTCAATACCTCGGAGGAGTGCACCAATATTGTCTCCGGCCTGTCCTTCGTCAAGAAGCTTACGAAACATTTCAACTCCCGTACAGGTAGTTGTTTGGGTTTCCTTAATACCAATTATTTCAATTTCATCGCCGGTGTGAACTTTTCCTTGCTCAACCTTTCCTGTCACAACAGTTCCGCGCCCAGTAATGGAGAACACGTCTTCAATTGGCATGAGGAATGGTTTGTCAACATCACGGTCAGGAAGTGGAATATATTCATCAACTTGGCTCATCAATTCAAGAATTTGGTTTGCCGCATCAGCGTCACCCTCAAGGGCTTTCAAAGCTGATACTGGATAAATCGGAGTGTCATCACCAGGGAAATCGTACTCATCTAAAAGTTCTCTAACTTCCATTTCCACGAGTTCTAGCAACTCTTCATCGTCAACCATGTCAACTTTGTTTAGGGCAACAATAATTTTTGGAACTCCAACTTGTCGAGCCAAGAGAACATGCTCACGAGTTTGTGGCATAGGTCCATCGGCTGCTGATACAACTAGGATTGCTCCATCAACCTGAGCTGCTCCAGTGATCATGTTCTTAATGTAGTCAGCGTGACCTGGCATATCGACGTGAGCATAGTGCCGGTTGTCTGTCTCGTACTCAACGTGAGCGACATTGATCGTTATGCCTCGCTCGCGTTCTTCAGGAGCTTTGTCAATGTTTTCAAATTCGGTGAACTGACTACCGTCTACATTGTCGCTTAGAACCTTTGTTATAGCTGCTGTCAAGGTGGTTTTCCCATGGTCAATGTGACCCATCGTCCCCACGTTCACGTGAGGTTTAGTTCGTTCGAACGTCTCCTTAGCCATTATCTTTCCTCAAGTTTCTTTCTATCTTCCGGTTGTTCCGGTTTGTTCTATTGTAATGATTGCACTCAGTACAACAACTAATTTTTGTAAAAAGCGCCTAGACCATCTTACGGGCAAGAAACAAAACTCACTCACCTCTGAGTCGAGTTACTACTTCTTCTTGCACATTTGCTGGCATTTGTTGATACGAATCAAATTGCATCGTGTAGTTCGCCCTACCTGATGACATGGTACGTAGGTCTCCTACATAACCAAACATCTCGGACAAGGGAACCAAAGCGTTCACAACCTGATTGGTTCCTCGCTGCTCAGTTCCTTGGACCTGACCTCTGCGACTATTTAAATCTCCCACGACTCCACCTAGGTAATCATCGGGAGTTACCACCTCCACGGCCATGATTGGTTCCAATAGGGCGGGCTTTGCTTTACGAGCCGCTTCTTTAAAGGCCATCGTTCCAGCTATCTTGAAAGCCATGTCCGAAGAGTCAACATCATGAAATTTCCCATCATTGAGTTCTACGTGAACATCCACCACAGGAAATCCTGCTAGGACTCCAGAGGTCATTGCTTCTTTGATCCCTGCATCTACGGCGGGGATATATTCTTTAGGAATTCTTCCACCTGAAATATTATCATCGAAAGAGTAGCCTTCTCCTGGGTTCGCTGGCGACACATCAATTTCAACCTCAGCGAATTGACCTGAACCACCTGTTTGTTTTTTGTGGGTATATGTGGTCGTTATCGGTTTAGTAATTGTTTCTCGATACGCAACTTGGGGCTTACCTACTGTTGCATCAACATTGAATTCACGAAGCATTCTATCAACGAGTACTTCTAGATGTAATTCGCCCATTCCCGAGAGAATGGTCTGAGCTGTTTCTTGATCCGTCTGCACACGGAAAGTTGGATCCTCTTGCGATAGTGCCATCAGCGCTTTGGATAATTTCTCCTGATCCGCTTTTGATTTTGGTTCTACGGCCACATCTATAACCGGATCTGGGAACGTCATTTCCTCAAGTATGACTGGGTTATCTATCGCTACTAATGAATCTCCAGTCCTTACATCTTTGATCCCGATTGCGGCCATAATGTCACCCGCATAAACAGCATCAACGTCTTCTCTATCATTGGCGTGCATCTCAAGAATCCGACCCATTCGCTCTTTGTTGCCTGTTCTTGTATTTAATATTTGCGAACCCTTATCTAACGAACCTGAATAAACCCTGAAGAACGCTAACCGTCCTACGTGCGGGTCTGTCATGATTTTAAATGCCAGAGCAGCGAAAGGTTCATCGTCTGAAGGTCTTCTGGTTAGCTCTTCATTGCCTTTTACGCTCGTTCCCTTAATTTCTGGGATGTCTAAGGGAGAGGGTAGATAATCAACAACTGCATCAAGTAGGGGTTGAACTCCCTTATTCTTAAATGCTGTCCCATTGAGGATTGGTACCAGTTCGTGGTTGAGAGTTCCTTCACGAATAGCACTCTTTAAGTCATCAATTGATATTTCCTCATCCTCGAGGTATTTCACCA
>PATH01000041.1 GCA_002712325.1 Acidimicrobiaceae bacterium
TAATGGTAGGAGGATTTTGTGGGTTTTTCCCGTAATTATGCCGCAATCTGAAGAGCCTACAGAAATGAGGGTCGCTCCGGTGTTAAGCGGTAGAGCTGAACTATCAGACTTGTAGTTGATGCTGGCCCTCTTCGTATATATCGAGTATATTGTAGTCAGAGTCCCTTCTGGCAGGTGTGAAACCACAATTTAATATCGATTCTTTCAATTCCGAAATTGTTGCCATTGTCTTCGTAGTTCCTGAAGCTGAGACGACGTTTTCTTCCATCATTGTTGATCCTATATCATCAGCCCCTGCAGTCAATGCTATCTGAGCCACTTTCAGGCCCATTGTAGGCCATGATGCTTGTATGTGTGCAATGTTACTCATGAATAACCTAGATACAGAAACATGCCTAAGATACTCGACTGAACCTGCACCAAGGTTCGTTAATCCCCTTCTAATTCCAATTTTCCCCAAAGCATTGTTCTCGAGCATTACTGGCCATGAGATGAATGATGTGAATCCGGGATGACCTGATGACAATGACCGCTCCTGTAGGGATCTTATTTTGTTCATATGTTCTACCCGATCTTTGATACTTTCACCGAAACCGAACACATTTGTGGCTGATGTAGTTAGGCCCAATGATTGTGCTTCCCCCATCACTCTAATCCAATTGTCAGAGGAACCCTTCCTAGGTGAAATACCACTCCTAACTCTATCGACGAGCATTTCAGCCCCTCCACCTGGTAGTCCGTGCATTCCAGATTGACGAAGTCTCGATAGAACCTCTTTCGTGGGAAGTCCGGAAACTTCTGCTATTCCCTCTATCTCAATGGGAGAGAAGCAATCCAAAGCAATTGATGGGTGCCTTCTAGATAACTCTGATATTAATTCTGTATACCATTCGAAACTAAGTGAGGGGTTGACTCCACCCTGCATTAGGATTCTCGATCCTCCTAATTCTTCTAACTCTTCGATTCGTGCGCTTATTTGATCGATTGTCTGCGTATATCCTTCATCATGACCGGGTGAACGGTAGAAGGAGCAGAAATTACAGTTGATTGTACAGATATTGGTGTAATTGATATTTCTATCAATCATGTAGGTCACAATATTTCCTGGAACTTGTTTTTTCCTCCTCTCGGAAGCTACATACATCAACTCACTAAGCGGTGCTTCTAGGTATATTTTCTCTGCTTCTTCTATGCTTAGAACAGGAGGAGAGGGGTCGAGTTGNGCCTCTAGAATAATTTGCCAATCAGTCATTTTTTGGGACACCCACAATATTCTCAATTTCTTCTACTGTCTTCGGACATGAAGAAGATANGACAATCGGACCTTGTTCGGTTACCAGTACGTCGTCCTCAATCCTTATTCCTATACCTGCGTATCTTTCAGGAATTTGTATATCTGATCTCCAGGATCCGAAGTATAGGCCAGGCTCAATAGTCAAAACCATACCTGGCTCCAGAAGGAATGATGATGCTGCATCGCCTTGACGGCCACCTCCAACGTCATGCACATCTAATCCTAGAAAGTGTCCAGTACCATGCATGAAGAAATTGCGAATAGGTCCTTCAAACACCCCATCCTTTCCATCGACCTTACCCAATGCATCATCAAAGGAGCAGTTGAGTACTCCAAGTTCAATCAGCCCCTCGGCTATAGTCTCGCAGACGGCATCATGCATTGAAGTCCACGGAGACCCTGCCTGGCATGCCTCTATCCCCGCAAGCTCGGCTCTTAGAACTAGTTCGTACACTTCCCTTTGTGGTTGGGTGAACTGCCCATTGACTGGCCACGTACGGGTAATGTCTGATGCATAGCCATTTACTTCGCAGCCAGCATCCACTAGAACGAGTTCACCAGATTTTACTATCTGATCGTTATTTTTGTAATGAAGAATGGTTGCATTATCACCACCACCTACAATCGAAGGGAANCTCCACTGGCTCCTTGAAGACATAAAGTAGCCCTCCACTTCAGATTGTATCTGCCATTCTCCTATTCCGGGTCGGGANCTTCGCATTGCATTCTCATGCGCAGAAGATGCAATTTGTGCAGCTTCCTTCATATATTCTATTTCTTTTTGGGACTTAATTCTCCTAATTGGGTCAATATATGCGCGCAAATCTTCGATTTGCATTTTTCCATCAAATAACTCTTCTAGCGAGTCGGTTACACCTGGAATTGTAAAAACTCGAGTTCCGATATTAGTTAATTGAATGATCGAAGAGTCGAGTTTCTGTAAGGAGTCGGCATAATCTACTGGCCATGATCTAGCTCCATCAACGCCGATACGTATTCCTTCCCATATTTCCTTGGAAGTATCCCTTTCTGGAACAAAAAGTGTAGTCTCCCATTTTCCTGATGAATTCGTTGCAACTAAAGTACCTTCATCCTCGCTCCACCCACAAAGATACAGCATGTACGAGTTTGGCCGAAATGGGTAGGATACGTCATTCGACCGTATTTTTCGATTATTGGTAGGAATGACCACAACACTCGAATCAGGTAATTTTGAGAATACTGAGTCTTGGCGCCTTAGGTACTCCGATGTATCGAATGGCAAACTCATACAAATCCCATCAATTACTGCCTTTTGGTCTTTTCAGGACTAGTTCCACTTGGGTATTTCTGATTCATCAGAACCCGATCTCCTAAATACGGAGTATGATAAAAACCCACCAGAAATAATCAGTATTAGTATCGAAAGTGGGAGGGTTTCAGACCTGCTATCATCTACTATAATTATTGAAATCATAGATGAGTCGGAGTCTGCGTCAATTACTTCAATGGACAAGACAAAGCTATTGTCGGACACTTCTTCTGGCCAAGATAGGGATTTCAACGCTCCCTCATACATTGGAACATTATCTACCCTCCATATGTATCTGAGTGCATCAATATCGTTAGCGGTGTCAGTGGATGAGGATGCGTTTAGAAGAATAGAAGATTCTGAGGATAAGGTAATCTGGTCGTTATCGAAGTAATCTTCACCGTCGATGGTTAAACGTGCTACTGGAGGCATATTCACAATTTCTAGAGTTCTAGATGTTAGGCCTATATTCCCGGCATTGTCAGATACAGACAGTGTCACCGAAAACAGTCCTGAGTGCTCATGATTGAATTCAATAGTTCGAATATCCTGACCGCTTATTACCTGGGCAATTTCTTCATCCAAGCTTCCTACTTGGATAATTGTCCAGGTGTATGTTAGTCCTTGAATGCCCCAGTATTCGTCGTAAGTTGAAGATGCATCCAGGTAAACAGACCCATAGCCTTCATTCAACTTGTCTGGTACGTCCATTTTTGCATTGGGAGGGGTATTGTCGACCCGAATACTGATGCAATCATGGGAGTAGTGAGAATCTTGAATATCGCTTTGAGCGAATACAATGACATCATGCCAGCCATCATCAAAATTTTTCAGATCGATCTGGAAAGTCAGACTATCCCCGTCCCATGAAACATCAGAAAATCTAGGATCTGTGGTATCGTTGAAGTTGATTGCGTAAATATCGTCAAGTTCTCCGAGATTTCCATATGTGCACTTTATGTTACTTGAATTATGAATCAATGTAGAAAAGATTGGAGCACCCCCGTCCTTGGTTGAAGATAATGCGTGAATTCTGTATGTTTCGCTATGCCAATAATCAATACTATTTCTACTGATAAGCAAGGTTGGAGTAAGTTGATGCTCTGCAATCCCTGTAGATTCGATGAATAAACTAGTAGATTCGGAATAGGATATGCCATCAGAGTCAATGACGATTACGGTCAGGATACATGAGCACGGGCCTATTGTTTCTGGGACAATCTCGATATCAAATATCCACTCGGTCAAGGGCCCATAGGTTATTCCTTGAGTGAAATCGGATACTGAAACGTAGTGTCTAGATGAGGTTGAATCATATAGCTCCCAATTTGCCGATCTGGGCTCAAAATCATCAGATACTGTAACCCTGAAAGAAGATTCATCATCAATCAGATATCCTGCTTCTATATCCAAACTAAGTGTAGCACTGAAGGCTTCTTCTGCCTTTGCGTTATCCATTGATACCGATGATGAAAACAACAGAATTGCGATGAAACAAGAACCTCTGTGGGACGAAGAAAACAATGTTCTCATGATGGTCGCGCTGAACCTATACTATTCAATCCCATGGAATCATGTTTCTACCTGTCAGAGATTCTCATTTGCCAAGATAGCTCGTCAAGCCAGAGTCCCAGCGTATCCCTGTCAATATACTCCTTGCCAGTACTAGCAGACAGAACGCATTCGCATGCCGCAGAAGCAAGTAAAGCAGCATCATACAGGGAGAGGCCTGATCCTAGGGCTGCTGCTAGTGACGTTGCTGCAGCATCGTGCATACCTATTTGCTGTTCTGCTGCTGGCGCCATACATGGTATCAGGATTGAATCTTTGTCTCTCTGATACAACTGAATGCCATGAATCCCACCCAGAACAAGAATTCCATCCCAGGAGTAATCTATCAGCATAGATTGAGCTGCATCCTCTATCTCTGAACCGATTCTTCGAGCCAAAAGGGACATGCCTCTCTTTTCGAAAATCACTACAGATGCGCCTCGACTTTTTTCTAGACCCGTTAATTTTGGATCTACTATCACCGGAATACCTAATTGATTTGCCTCGGAAATTAACTTCAGAGATCCCTCAGCAGTTACAACTCCCTTGTCATAGTCAGAAATTACCAATGCACAGCTATCTTTCAAATCTGAAATGGCAGAAGAAGCCAGTTTAGAAGAGACCTCTTCATCTATCGGTTCGTTAGTACCTCGATCTGCCTGAAGTAGTATTTGCCCTCG
The DNA here is from genome assembly GCA_002712325.1 of Acidimicrobiaceae bacterium. Classification (GTDB taxonomy): domain Bacteria; phylum Actinomycetota; class Acidimicrobiia; order Acidimicrobiales; family UBA8592; genus UBA8592. Next base: position 4,817 of record PATH01000041.1, read on the forward strand.
GTCTAGTAGGCTCTCACTACTGCCGAAGAATCGGATTTTAGTCAGAGTCTCCCTGTTTGGAATTATACTTATGTTCTCGGTCGGGACACTGAATTCCTTAAGAGCGGAAATTATTGATTCTCCCTCTGAATCTCCCCCTAATGCTGTATGGAACAATACATTCATTCCGAAACTGGTGAGCCCTATTGCGATATGGGCAGAAGCACCGGGAGACTCTTCTGATCTCGTAATTTTCAGAACGGGTACCGGAGCTGTAGAATTTAGGTTATTCGCGAAACCATGGTGATATCTATCTAGCATAGTATCACCGATAAGAGTCACTTTTTGACCATCGATTGATTTCAGTAGATTTCGCAGAGTCTTCAGACTCTCCTGTCTTCTTTCGTCGGGAGCGTCAGTCACGTTGTTTCCAGAGAGGTCACACAGATGATATTTGGGGATAGCGTCTAATTTGACATCCGACTCGATGATACATGGAGTGGCGTGATAATCGTTGGATTTTCGATGGTCCGGCGTATAGTAGACTATGGGAGAAATCTGCTATTGGCGCTCTTGTCGGTGGAGGTGGATTGGGGCTTTCAGACATTGAGATTATGTTCTCCGTTAGACACAGGGGAGTGTCCTTTCCGTCTATTTCGGAAGATTCGGCTATGTTGGAATGGCTAAATGGCAGACTAATTGATGACCCTAGACTTCTACAGGAATATGCAATTTTGGAAGCATTAAGGGTTCCCGGTAACAAGGTTGTACTTTCTCAAAACTTCAGTCATTTAGGTATAGAAAATAGTAACTCATGGGCAATTAGGTGGGCATCAGATAAGCATCCTGCTAGGGATAAGCCAGATTCAGAAGTTGTTTGGTTCAGTTCAAGTGAACTGTTGAACAAAAAAGTAGACGGGCATCAGTCACTAGAATCATTGCTACAATGGTCAAATGTCGTTTCCTCAAAAGACAGGATTTCAGAAGTACTTGTTGTCGACGAGGAGCAGTCTGTGGTAACTTATCGCATATTAGAATCCAATCCAAAAGGATCCTTGCGCCCTCCTGAATTCAATGAGTTCCGAAGAATCTCTAAGATGAAAAGCGTAGATTTAGGGGATGAAGGAGTATTCATCATTGATGATGGAGAATGGAAATTCGATGCTATTGGATTACCCATACACGGAGGTAGGCGATTAGAAAATATCGAGTATGAGATTGTAACATCTGTAACAAATGGAGAAACCGATAATTTGTCAACATCATCTAGTATACTTCTCGATCTGTGGAGCAGAGGTTTGAACACTAGATCTGGTTTCAAATATGGGACAAAATGGAGGTGCTATCCAGGAGATGTTGGAGAAGGTCATGCTCCTTGGCTGGTAGTAGATCCGACATCGGGCAATCCAAAGAATTGGGCTGAGGCCTGTCTTTCATCTAGGTTAGCCTCAGGCGTGAACAAGGATTGGCTTTATCCAATTAAGGAGGGCGAGAACTCGTGGAGATACCTGCAAATATCCAGACCGCCGTCTGATTCGAGATGGAGCAATCCAATCAGATACTAATTTTGATTGTTTGACCTGTTACCAGTTGTTATGGATATTGCCAGTAAAATAAGAACTGTAGATATTGCATTGGAAGGAATTGCCAGCCAGTTCAATGGTCCGAATGGTAGATCTCCTTCTGCAGTAAGTTGGAAGGATATTCTTTGCTCTATTTTATCGGAGTCTATAATCACAAGCTCGCCCCTCGCGATCATTCTGGGCTCTAGTAATCCATCGGGTGAAATTTTCAATTCTATTGGGTCGCCGGGGTAGAAAATCCCATTTGTTTTCGATTCAGAGATTCTCCCGGCAGCACCTTCGATAGAGATACTGTATGTCCTAGGGCCAGAGCCGACTGATTCTGGATAAAGAGCAATTATAGAGTCTGAATCCCAAGGGACCTTTTCTTCGAGGATATCTGTTGACAGCCTATGATTTACTACAATCCAATCTATCGAAATAGTATACTTTGGACGATCCTTGCATCCAATAGACCCTTCAATCGTTCCTTTTGTCGATGATGAATTGATTGTTTCGATTAGTATTATTCTGGTAGAATTGGAAGCGATGGCAGGAGTGTCAACATTTCCTGTAGATGTAATATCGACCTCGGTTATACATCCATCAACACTGTAAAAATCTGCATATACAGGTTCATCTTGTAGAACAACTATCGGATTTCTAGGTACGGATAATGTTGAGTTTGCATCACCAATGTAATCTAGTGCTATAGTAGCAGAACTTTCACCGATTTCAATAACGGTAGCAGTCCATTGGACTAGCATGCCGCGATTATTCCAAATCTTATTGCCAGTATGCCCAAATCTTTCGCCTTCCTGGAAAACATCACCTGCAGAACCATGATCTCGGGCCCTCAGTAAAGCATCATCGCCGTCTGCTTCTACAATCTTAACCCAAGGTTTAGTTGGATCTGTATTAACGAGGTTTGACGATACGTCGCCAAATGTTAGATCCTGTTGCTCAACTAGTATGCCATGGCCGGGTAAGCCTTCGTCGAAACCTGTATCAGACCTGAGTGTTATCCAGACATACTCTTGTGGGGCTATCTCAATTTTAATCGGATTACCGCCCTGCGACAATGGTTCTAGAGTGAAGTTTTTGTCATTCGTTAAGCTTGTCTCAATGGGATCTATGGCACTAATTAGCTCCAGTGTCGATGATGATGGTAGCGTCGGTCTGGTGCCATCACCTATCCAATTACCACTGGCCATAATATCCCAGTCTCCTAGACCGTGCCAGTTCCTTGTTGGGGAGTCGCTGTGAACATCGTAGAGATCGACAGCCCCCATCTGATGCAGCATCTCATGAACCAATACACCGAGACCACCATGTACTGAAGCCATAGTATAGTGCTCAAATGTATAATCGCCGACTGTTACTGGTTCGTAAAATGCTGAGAAGTGGCTCCATATGCTTGTAGACGGCCCTCCTTCTTCTTGAGCTTGTCCGGAGTGAAGAATGAGTAATCGGTCAACTATGAAATCACCATCAAGATCCCACCGAGATATATCTTGGTTCTGAAATGTGCCCATTATTGCCTGTCTAGCTAATTCCCTAGCACCTCCGGAATCGTCTCCCGTGTCCCTCTCACTTTCTGAATCGGCACCCCAGTGGGACTCCGAGTATGGGGAACCCCAAGTTTCCCCAACTATGGTAGTCTTCAATTGGGAGTCTCCTCCGCTAATTTCTGAGATATATTGCTCGGCAGAGTGGGTTCCTTCAAACAGATTTCCTAGAAGAGAGTTAGGAAAAGGCTTGGCAGGAAAGCTGACTCTTACTACTGGCCAAAATTCTTGATCCACAAGACCAACTAATGAGTTTTCGTTTTCGTTTTCAGTTTGCACTGAAGAGGTGATGGCATTATTTACGGAATCTGAATTGATGTAAACGAATGAGGAAGCCAATATGAGCATGGTCACAGATAGAAGGCGAAAAATAGTACCCGCTGGATATTTGCTCACATCGTTAGGCTGGTACCTAATGCTTTCAAACCAATGCCCATGTGATAGAAAGATGAGTCAAATTTCTACTGCTTCATTAAGTAGCGATTCTACCCGGGAATGAATTTGAGACTAGATTAGCAGAAAGTAAAGACAGTATAGCAATTAAAATCTTAAGTCCATCAAACTCAATTGGCAAAGTCAGTATGATTACTCCAGATGAAATTGCTAGTAGTCGCTTCCTGAATCTAGGCTTACCGTTTTTTACCATTCCGAACATCCTTGTTAGCGAGAGTGAAATTGTTGTGACAGACCATATGACAAGCACCCAAGAAAGCGCCATCCCAATGGAAAAAATAGATGCTGCGTCATATCTAACAAGTACCCCCTCTGGTCTGCCGGACGCTTCGGATATCTGGAACAGGATAGGGATAACGTGAGACCAAATTAGGAAAATGATAATCGGGATAATGGTAGTAGTAAGCAAAAGTACTGATATCAACCAATTACGCTCTACTGGATATAGTCCAGATCTAGCGAACGAGTAAGCTTGAATTGATATCAGTGGCATCAATGACAAAAAAGAGAGAAGTATCACGGCGGACCATCGTAACTGTATCCAATCGAATGGCCCGTAGATAGACATGTTTTCATTATTGGGCCCTGTTTCCAAAGGCAATAGCCCTAACCATTGGGTGATCAGATTATCAATTGAGAATGACCAGAATAAACACATTACAATTAATGCGAATGAAATTCTTCTAGCAATTACGTTCAGTTCGGAAAAGTGTTCGTGCAAACTCCAATTATAGGAGATATAGGCAGTTTCACCAGTCACAATACATCCTTCGCATCAGGTAATGTTCTGGCCGCTAGAACCGTTCTATAAACGCCATAAGCAGCCCATGCACTAACAAAGAATGCTGTGCCGGTGGCGAAGTCTGTAAAGTCAACACCTTGGAAAACAATTGGGCTATCAGAAGTAGCCCAACTGACCCCCAGGTAGAAAGACAGAACGAAGCCGAAAGCTCTACGGAATCCCTGAGGGTAAGCGAGCTCACTGGCGAGGAATTCGGGTCCATCGTCATATTTGCGTTCGAGTATCTCCTTCTGAAACACCGCCCCAACAATGAGGGCGGTTAGGCTTGTCCAATAGAACAAATTACCTTGGGAGAATACCCTTTCTGATATCGCATCCTGACGTTCCTGCTCTAATTGCTCCTCAGAAACTTCTAGCAAGAATAGAGAGTCATAGGTGCCTACCGAGATAGTACGTGTTTGCAATGTTGATCCACTCTCTTCGGTAGTGATAGTTCCAGGCGGGTTGACCGAGAATGATAGGATATTCCAGTAGTCCATATCATCTGGTATCCCACCGCCGTCTACTGAATTTCCAGCTATCCAGAACTGTACTAAGCCTTCGTCATCCTGAGGAGCAGTCCATGTTACTACCCAAGAGCCATCAGAATCTGTGTCAGAATGTGATACATCATCAGCACGACCTTCAGCATAACGAATTTCCTGATCAGCTTGCCATGTGAAGTTGCCAATAGAGTCAGAAGAGAGTAAAAATCCAGCTTGTACGTTTCCATCGCCACCAGAAAGAGTTAGGGAATCTGCGACCCTGATGGTAAGTTCGTAGCTCTCAGTCGGCTCGTACATCAAGGGCACACCGGTAACCATTACCACGGCTCTATCGGACGAAGCGCCATTGTTATGGCATGAGCAACCATACTTCACAGTGAGCTCATCATTGGAATTGTAAGCACCGGGACCATTGCTCATCCCAAGTGCGGGTATTGACACGGCAGCGACTACGAATAGGCACACTAGGGAACGGCCGATACTCACACGCATGATATCACTGAATGTTTCTCACAATCGATGTCAAATAACGGTTGGGGGAGGTAGGCCTCATAACTCCTTGATAGAGGCATTCAATTCATTCATCATTTTCTTACCGTCACCGAATAGCATCATAGTCTTGTCTTCGTAGAATAAATCGTTGTCCACGCCTGCATACCCAACAGAAAGGCTCCTCTTGATAATAACAACAACTCTTGCCTTATCTGCATCAATGATTGGCATCCCACCAAGTGGCCCCTCACCAGTACGTGCCACTGGATTGATGGTGTCATTGGCACCGATTATGAGTGCGACATCGGTCTCCGGGAGCTCCGAGTTTATGTCATCCATCTCTATCAGTTGCTCGTATGGCACGCTAGCCTCCGCCAAAAGCACATTCATGTGACCTGGCATCCTTCCCGCAACTGGATGAATTCCGTAGGAAACGTCAACTACTTGAGACTCAAGAATGTCTGCAAACTCCTTCACTGCATGCTGAGCCTGGCTGACCGCCATACCATATCCGGGAATGATGACACACTTGCTTATTCCATCACAAACCATCGCTACCTCCTCAGGATCACTCCCTACCTTAGTTCTTGTAACTGACTCACGCCCCCCTCCCCCAAATGACTTGAAAAGAACGGCTGTGAGAGTCCTGTTCATTGCCTTACACATAATGAAAGTCAAGATCAGTCCTGCTGCTCCGACCATAGAACCTGCAATGATTAGGACATTATTTCCTATGACGAACCCGGTGAATGCGGCAGCTATTCCTGACATTGAATTCAGCAGACTGACTACTACTGGCATGTCAGCACCCCCTATGGGAATCACGAAAAGTACCCCCAAAAGACAAGAAAGCCCTACTAGCGCGTAGACGTAGTCATAATTATCAGGTTCCTGAACTGTTAGCACTATCAAAGAAATACACCCTACCAAAATAGAACCCTTGACAATATTCAACCAAGGAGGGCCCCAAGTAGGGAAGCTGACCCATCTCCTCCGGCCCCTTTCATCCTTTTTTGTAAAGGGAATATAGAAGCCACCTCTGAGTTTCCCCATGGCCATAAGGCTACCAGTAAGCGTAACCCAGCCGACAATTCCCGATAGCCCGATCGCTACCCATGTTGCGTATAGCTCAACTCCGGGTTCAGGGATGTCCCCCTCCTGTAGTCGCTTCAGAACTTCTGAGAGCCCTACAAGTGCAGATGCACCTCCACCAAATCCGTTGAACAGGGCCACAAGCTCAGGCATCTCAGTCATCTCAACTGTGGTGGCCATGATGTATCCTATTAGCGACCCAAGCACCAATCCGCCAATGATTAGCTCAACTCCTATTATGCCCTCAGAATACATCTTTGCGAGTGTAACTAGAACTGCAAGGAGCATCCCATAAGCACCAAGTCGGTTGCCCTGAGGGGCAGTCTTGGGGCTAGAAAGGCGTTTAATTCCGAATATGAACAAAGCTGCAGACACGAGGTAACCTATGTCCCAGACAACTGAATCGACCATCAATTGCCACCTCTCTTCTTTCCTGCAATCATCTCAAGCATCTTGTTAGTGACCATGAAGCCACCAACTACATTGATCGTGGCCATCACCAATGCAATGAAAGCCAACCAAGAGGCGGTGCCCGGATCTCCATTATTAAATTCGACATTGGAAAGAATCAAGGCACCTACTATAGTGATTCCAGATATTGCGTTGGCGCCCGACATTAGCGGGGTGTGGAGGGTTGGGGGGACTTTACTAATCAACTCAAAACCTAGGAATATCGCTAGTACGAAAACTGTGATGCTGGCTACAAGAGTTGCTGTTGTGAGCATTAGTTTAGCACCTCCATGAGCCTTGTCTGTTTGTCGTGAACTTCTCCCTGGTGGCACAATAGTACTCCGCCCATTCCCGGAACGTGGAACTCGTCCCCTTCTGGTGCCCCAACTAGGATAGCGTCTTCGAGATCTATGGAAATCGACTCATCTTTAGCCAGCGTTGACAGGAATGTAGTCATGTTGTTGGAGTAAAGCATGCTTGCAGTAGTTGACAGTTCGCCGGCTAGGTTCTTGGTTCCTACAATGGTTACGCCATTTTCTGTTACGAATACCTCGCCCGGCTTGGTTAGTTCACAGTTCCCACCCACATCTGCATTCATATCTACGACGACAGATCCGGGCTTGAAAGTGGATACTGCAGAAGAAGGTACTGTAATTGGTGCGGGCCTACCAAAAATCCTAGCGGTAGTTACGATTACATCGGCATCACTGGCAACCTCACATACGGTATCGTTGACCTTCTGAATAAATTCAGGAGTGAGTGGCTTAGCGTAACCAGATTCGTCTTCGAAGTCATCCATTCCATCTACTTCTATGAAACGCCCACCAACAGATTCAATCTGTTCGGCGGCGGATTTTCTTACATCTGAAGCGTAAACAACTGCTCCAAGTCTCTTTGCTGTGGCTATTGCCTGAAGTCCAGCGACTCCTGAACCCATGATAACAAACTTTGATGGGCGTACAGTACCAGCACTAGTAGTCATCATTGGGATCCCTCTTGGAACGTTAGCTGCACCCAGCAAAACGGCCTTGTAACCGGCTAGATTATCTTGACTAGAGTTCACATCCATTGCTTGCGCCCTGGAAAGTCTGCGTGGAATCATATCCATACTAATCAGAGTAATTTTCTTTTCAATGGCCTGTTTTATCGAAATTGGATTTCTGAATGGATCTGAAACACAAACAAATATCTGCCCATCTCTAGCTTTGGAAATGTCAGGCATTGATATTGAAACCACTATGTCAGAGTCAAGCACTGAATTTTTGTCGGAGACTATGAATCCAGCGGATTGATACTCATTGTCGCTGTGATGTGAAATCTCTCCTGCACCCGATTCAACAGATACTTCAAAGCCCAACTTGTTCAGTTTCTTGTAGGAGTTTGGTACTATTGATACGCGGTTCTCACCAACTGGCTCCTTCAGCACGCCAAGTCTCATTTTTTTATCACCCGATTGTGTAAACTGGACCCAATTGAGTAACGTTATTGAAGCCGTCGGCGGGAGGCTTTCTCAAATAAGTCAGCCAAAAATAATGACATAGCCAATTCCGAATACGGCGACATCACAGATTGCATGCGAGAACCAACAAACCCAAACAGATTTGTATCGAACGTAAAGCCAAGACCATACTGTAGCCGCTGATAAAAGTCCGAAACAGGCGATTACTGTTTGCCACCAGAAAAATCCAAAATAATGGAGTGCAATTGCATGATGAAGAGTGAAAAGACTGGCTGAGAGAATAATCGCTTTTTCCTCACTTCCCAGGAAGTCAATAGCCTTGGTTGTTACAAACCATCTGAATACATACTCCTCAAGTAGGCTATTGAGGAAAATCCAGTAAGCCATACCTGCAACATAAATTGGAAATTCTGTGAGTCCAGTTGTTTCGAGCTCAGCAATCATAGAATCGCTATCCAGAGTGTCACCGAAAATGAGCCACATAACAACGATAATGATTGACATAACTATCCCCGATATTCCTCCTGCTAGAATGCCATCCTTGTTGGGTAGTGACCAAGATAGAGAGTTTTTGTCAACCCTTAGATACCAGAATGCCGGGACGAGAAGTAGCCAAGTCTTGCAAATGAAGAAAAATATCTGTGAGACGAGTTCATCATCATTGTAGTTCAGTGTGAATACTATGGATATTGTCGGTACGAATGCAACTAGAGAGAGGGGTAAAATGGAACCTCTATCTCTATTCATGATTGAAAGTATCACAATCAGTCGATATAGTTGGTCACGGATTTGATATATCCTCCAGCAAAGTGCTAAGACTACAATCATTAGCGCACTAACATGTCAAGTGGAGCAAAGAAGGTCGCGGTTATAGGAGCAGGAAACGTTGGGGCAACTTGTGCCTTCGTTCTAGCAGAAAGGAAGGTTGGCGAGATAGTCCTACTGGATATCTACGAAGGATTTGCTAAGGGGAAGGCACTAGATATGAGTCAAGGCGGTAGAGTGCTGAATTACGATGGCCAAGTAACTGGAACAAAGGATTACGAGGATATTGCTAACTCCGACGTAGTAGTAGTAACTTCTGGGTTTCCCAGACAACCAGGGATGACAAGGGAGGATCTGATCGGAAAAAATGCCGACATTGTATCTCAAGTCGGAGAAGGAATCAGGATTCATGCACCCAATGCGATTGTTGTTATGGTAACTAATCCACTGGATTTGATGACTTACCATATGCAAAAAGTGACTGGATTCGAACATAATAGAGTAGTCGGGCAAGCGGGGATTCTAGACAGTGCACGTATGACTCATTTTATCGCTCAGGCTGTAGGATGCAGTAATGAGGATGTTCAGGCAATGGTGCTAGGTGGGCATGGGGATACTATGGTGCCACTCCCCCGTTACACCACGGTGAATGGGATTCCTGTAACCCAACTCCTTAGTGATTCGGAAGTGAGTTCTATATGTGAAAGGACGGCAAGCGGTGGTGGTGAAATTGTGAAGCTTCTTGAGAAGGGTAGCGCCTTCTACGCGCCGGGGAGTGCGGCTGCGATAATGGCAGAGGCGATTCTAGGCGATCGTAAGAGGGTTCTCCCATGCAGCACATATCTGAATGGAGAGTACGGAATGGAAGACATTTACATCGGGGTTCCAGTTGTTTTGGGGAAGGATGGCGTAGAGAGGATTATCGAGCTTGAGCTGGAAAATCACGAGTTAGAAAGCCTCCGCGGTTCGGGATCATTTTACAAAGAGCAGTTAAGCTCCAT
>PATH01000012.1 GCA_002712325.1 Acidimicrobiaceae bacterium
AAATCAATAACGACTGGTCGGTCATTGATTTCGTTGGCTTGGTCAATCGCCGGTTTTACCTCTTCGGGTGATTCGACCCGGATGCCAACGCATCCCATTGATTCTGCGAGTTTCTTGTAGTTAGGTAAATCATGTTGGAGGTGAACCTCGCTATACCGTTCGTCATAAAAGAGTTCCTGCCACTGACGAACCATTCCTAGATATCCATTATTTAGTATTGCTATTTTCACTGGGAAATTTTCAAGCCTTGCGGTTACAAGTTCTTGATTTGTCATTTGGAAGCAACCATCACCGTCTATCGCCCAAACCATTCGGTCTGGTTTTCCGGCTTTTGCTCCGATTGCAGCTGGAACTGCAAATCCCATTGTTCCTAAACCTCCTGAGTTAATCCAGGTGTATGGGTGATTGAATTTCCAGAATTGACTGGCCCACATTTGATGTTGCCCAACTCCTGAGGCGACGATTGTGTCATCGGGTGTATTATCACGCAATTGTTCAATAACATATTGCGGTTTGAGGCCTTCCCCGTGTTGCCACTCGTCGTATACCAACGGAAAACGTTCTTTCCATCCACTAATCTGTGACTTCCATGCTGACCGATCGGGGTGGTCTTGAGTTTCGGATAGTTGTTTCAATGCTTTAATGAGTTCTGTGATTGTTCGACCTACGTCACCCTGTATCGATACGTTAGCCGAGCGAACCTTATTGAATTCCGCTGGGTCTATATCAGCGTGAATGACTTTAGCGTCTGGAGCAAATGCGTCGACTTTACCGGTAACTCTGTCATCGAACCTTGCTCCAAGCGTAATTAGAAGATCCGATTGTTGTATTGCTGTTACTGCAGTGTAATTTCCATGCATGCCGGGCATTCCCAACGCAAGGGGGTGGTCATCTGGAAATCCGCCCCTGTTCATTAACGTCGTTACAACGTGTATATCTAGCAATTCGGCAAGTTCTCGTAACTGTTCAGCAGCTCGTGCTTTTAGTATCCCCCCACCGCTGTATATTATTGGTTGAGTTGATTGGAAAATTAATTTTGCCGCTTCTAATACTGAAGCTGGGTCTGGGTCCTGAGTTGGACTATAGCCAGGAAGGTCGTGTCCGGAGGGTTCGTAGTCGTCAAAGTGTGATACCGGATTATTTGCGTCCACAAGATCTTTTGGGATATCGACTAGTACTGGACCAGGTCTGCCAGTAGTTGCTATATGGAAAGCATCGTGGATTACTTGAGGTATCTCTGATGCCTCTGTTACCAGAAAGTTGTGTTTAGTAACGGCCATCGTGATTCCAGTGGTGTCACATTCCTGAAAGGCATCTGATCCAATAGCGCCACTTGCGACTTGTCCAGTGATGCAAACAAGTGGGACGGAATCAAGCATTGCATCGGCTAGAGGTGTAACCATATTCGTTGCGGCAGGGCCACTTGTAACTATCGCTACACCTGGTAAACCTGTTGCATGAGCATAGCCTTCTGCCATGTGACCGGCACCTTGTTCATGACGAACGAGAACATGTCGAATAGACGAATCAAGAAGCGGGTCATATGCTGGCAGGATTGCGCCTCCTGGCAGACCAAAAACTATTTCCACTCCTTGAGCTTCAAGGCTTTTCATTAAGGCTTTNCCGCCATTAGTTTTCATACCGCTTCCTCAAAACGATTGNTTACTGACCCCTTTACGGTANCCATTTGTTTGTCAGTACACGCATGAAATCGNCATATTCTGCAAAAGTAATAATTCCTTTGCTTTTATGTGGTTCGTTTGGTTTTCAGGGCATAGCCTCTCCTTGTGGGAACAAAAAGGAAAGAAGAGGCTGCTTTTAGAAGATTTTCAAAAGATTTACCTCCAGGTTTATTCTTGATTACGTTTGGAAGGTTCATTTCAAACGTGGCTTATCGACTAGTTTTTCCTTTCTTACCAACAATATCTCGTGGATTAGGGGTGACGACTGGGACATTGGGANCAGCACTTGCAATGCGCGATCTTGTAGAGATGTCAAGTCCCCTTCTAGGAAAGGTCATAGATAAGCGTGGCACGAACCAAGCCATGGTCGTAGGGGCTCTTGGACTTGGTATGGCTGCNGCACTACAAGGAGCTAGCTCTGGCCTAATACTCTTTGTGTTCGCTTTGGTATTGACAGCGATTTCGAAGAATTCATTTGATATCGGNTCTAGTGCTTGGGCTGGTGCTTCCGTAGCCTATGCTCACAGATCTAGGGCTATAGGGATGATAGAAACAACGTGGGCTCTATCATTTGTCATTGGAATGCCAATAGCTTCTGTTCTGATACGGGCAGGAACGTGGCGGACACCATTTATCGTGATTTCAGTTCTTTGTGTCGTTGTCGGAATTATTTTTAATCATCGTCTCCCTNCAAACCCACCGATAAGTTCGCCTGAAGGCGCAACCAGTCTTAGCCTCACAGCGAAAAAAGTAATTTGTGCAATGATTGCTCTAGGGGCGGGGCACATGATGATGTTGGTAACCTTTGCTACCTTTCTTGAAGACGAGCATACTGTCTCGACCTCGGGCCTTGGTTTAGTGGCAGTAATTATTGGTTTAGCTGAATTGATTGGCTCTGGCGGAGTTGCATTGATTGGTGACAGGATTGGGAAAGTAGTTGTCGTGAAATACGCACTTANGTTGTCATTACCGTTATCCATTATCTTGCCGCTTGGGAGCTCTTCTCTTTGGTTGGCCTTGTTACTTATCTCGCTTTGGTTCATTTGTACAGAATCGGTAATAGTTTCAATGCTTTCAACCTGCACGGAACTTGATAAGTCTGCNCGGGGAGCAATGATGGGGTTCGTNTACGCNGGGTGGGCATTAGGGAGATTATTTGGGGCGATTTTTGGAGCTAGAGTTTATGAAAATTCTGGAATTNTGCCTATAGCTATTGTTATGACAGCTGTTCTGTTCGTAGCGCTACTTGTTGTGTACCAAGCATTTAAGGATCAAACTGTAACTGAAGAGGTCTCATAATGAGAGCGGTATATCCAGGTTCGTTCAATCCCCCAACGGTAGGCCACATTGCAATTGTAAATTCCGCCATTAAATGCTTTGATATTCATGAAATACACCTCACCATTTCTTCAGTTGCGTTAGGGAAAGAAAAATTGGTCGTTCCTTCAGTCGCTGATCGGATAGAAGCACTAGAGAGATCCTTNCNGCCAATTCCTGAAGCTAGTGTTGTGGAGACCCCGAAACAACTTATTGCNGATATTGCTGAAGGGTACGATTTGGTGATTCTTGGCGCTGACAAATGGGTGCAATTGCAGGATTTGTCTTTCTATAGAGACCAAGCGCACATGGAGGAATGTTTGCGGCGTTTACCTAGATTAGCAGTCGCTCCNAGAAATGATATTGCCGTACCTCAAGAGATTCTTTTAACGGTCCCCGAGGAAATCAACTCTGTATCTTCNTCTCAGGTTAGGGGAGGGAAATTTGAGTGGATGACAAAGGANGCTTATGAAATAGGCAAAGATCGGGGTTTTTGGGGCATCAACTAGGATTCAGCCTTACTTTTGCAAANCAATTACGTCAACTCTTTTCAGAGTTTCACAATTTAAANCTCTCAAAGTCTGATAACCTGCCGTATCAACAAAGGAATANTGGANATGGAGGCCTGATGAATGAACAACCAGCACANATGAATATCCANTCGTCACGAATCACTCAGCCTAAGAGTCAAGGCGCCTCTCAAGCAATGCTTTTAGCAACTGGCCTTACCCAATCGGACCTTGACCAGCCTCAGGTCGGCATTGCTGCATGCTGGTATGAAGGAAACCCTTGCAATATGCACCTTGACGGCCTTGGTAGTCACGTTAAACGAGGTGTAGTTGACTCAGGCCTTGTCGGTATGCGATTTAATACAATAGGTGTTTCTGACGGCATCTCAATGGGAACCGACGGTATGTCATATTCGCTACAGAGTCGCGACCTGATCGCTGATTCAATAGAAACTGTAATGGCAGCCCAGTGGTACGACGGGCTCGTGACTCTGCCAGGCTGTGATAAAAATATGCCTGGCTGCATTATCGCTATGGGTCGCTTGGATCGACCGGCAATTATGGTCTACGGTGGCACGATCCGGGCAGGCTGTGGCACCATTGGAGGCGTTGAAGAAAAACTTGATGTTGTGTCTGCATTTCAAAGTTACGGGCAATTTCTTGCAGGAACAATCACCGAAGAAGAGCGACAAACCATTGTGTCATGCGCAATTCCAGGTGCTGGTGCATGTGGCGGAATGTACACTGCGAACACTATGGCCACAGCTATCGAAGCAATGGGTTTAAGCCTTCCTTACTCATCATGCACCCCTGCTGAGGATCCAGCCAAGATTGAAGAATGTGTTACTGCGGGGTCAATGATGAAGATGCTTCTGTCAGAAGGTTTGACGCCTCGCCGGATCGTAACTCGCGAATCTCTTGAGAACGCAATGGTTGTGACTATGGCACTTGGTGGATCAACCAATGCTGTTTTGCACATGATCGCAATGGCCCGTGCCTTTGAATTAGACCTGAACCTTGATGATTGGCTTGCCACTAGCTCACGAGTCCCACTTCTTGCTGATTTGAAACCATCAGGTCAGTACGTAATGGAAGACCTCCACGACGTTGGTGGAGTTCCTGGAGTTATGCGTTACCTACTTGATGAGGGAATGCTTGACGGCGATCAGATGACAGTAACTGGAAAGACATTAGGTGAAAACTTGTCGGAGGTACCTCGTCTCTTTAAAAACCAAAGTATTGTTTCATCCCTTGATAGTGCAGTGAAGCCAAGAGGCCATATCTCAATCTTGCGTGGCAACCTCGCTCCAGGTGGATCGGTTGGCAAGATTACTGGGAAACAAGGCCTGCTGTTCACAGGACCAGCTCGAGTATTTGATTCTGAAGAAGATATGATCTCTGGACTTGAAGAAGGCCGGATCCAATCAGGTGACGTAATTGTGATTCGTTATGAGGGACCCAAGGGCGGACCGGGAATGCCAGAGATGCTTACGCCTACTAGCGCCCTTGCGGGTGCAGGTTTTATTGACGATGTAGCATTAATCACAGATGGCCGTTTCTCGGGTGGAAGCCACGGGTTCATTGTTGGACATGTAGTTCCTGAAGCTCAAGACGGCGGCCCGATCGCTCTTGTTCGTGACGGAGATGTCATCACGATTAACGATGAAAGCCATGAAATCACTTTAAAGGTATCCGATGAGGAACTCGCAACCCGTGCCGAACAGTGGGTAGCGCCACCGTTCAAAGCTACGTCTGGAACCTTATGGAAGTACATTCGCCTCGTAGAAGATGCATCAAATGGGTGCGTCACCGATGGGTAGAGATTATTCCTTGTTTCAAAGCGAAATCCAGTTTTAAATAATTACCTTTAGGCACTGTCTTCTGACTAAGTTAAGTCAGGATGTCAATGATTCGTTAATCTGGTCGGATAAGGTTCGGACGATTAAAGAGTACGTATCTGAGATTGATGGTTCTCTGTGAGCTTTTTGCGCTTCTAGTCTCGCTGGGTCTTGAACTACCGCCATAAAGGCAGCTTTACTTGGGAATGCATTAAATCTCACTTGGTCCCATTCTCTGCCATCCCCGATAATTGTGCCTTCCACGCCGAACCAACCGGAGATTCGAACACCATGTTGAATAGCTACATCGGTAGCTTTGAAAGTATAGTCATCCATTTTTCCGGGAGTTTGTCCTAAAGATGTATTGTCTTTGAATTTAATTACATGGAGGGCTACAACCGGCCCATCTTTCTCACTCGGGGGGTGTTCAACATTCTCCCAATTAGGTAGGGGCGTTTGAGCATCTGGGGCATTCATCGGTAAGCAACCCATAACTATTGTTTCTTTCATTCCTGCTTCTTTGTGGACATGTGCTTTTTTGAAATCATTTCTTGCTTGCATTTCGATGAACGACTTTTTTGTCGGATATTTCACAACTGCTACCCGGTCCCAATTTCGATGGTCGCCGAGAAGCTTATTTTCAACTTCTCCGAAATAAACGATTTCTGCTCCTATTGCGTTAAGAGAGTCACGAGGAGAATAAAGGTCGTCGGCTTCTTGACCAGAAATCACTGAATCAGATTCAACTTCGTATTGAGCGATATCGTGATATTTCATAAGGTTAACCATCCAGACCGGACCTTCTTCATTCTCAGGGGTGGTTGCTAACCTTTCGGCATAGTTAAAGTCTACTTTTCCATATTTTGGCATTTTGTTGTCCCCTATTATTGATTGGATGCGATAAAGGAATTAATTATTTGAGCAAGTTCATTCGGTTTATCCTCCTGAAGAAAATGTCCTGCTCCTTCTATGATGGTATGCGGTTGATTTTGGGCCCCTGGCACGTCGCGCATGAACGCCTTTTCTCCACCAGCAGAAACAGGGTCACTATCACTGAATGCAGTTAGAAAGGGTTTAGAAAATTCTTTGAGAACTTTCCAAGCTTTTTTATTATCCTGAGTTGCGGGATTGTCATCAGAGGTCGGAACAAGCGAGGGAAAGATTCTGGCTCCCGCCGTATATTCATCAGATGGGAAAGGGGCATAGTATGCCTTTATTTCATCGATCTGAAGTTCGCGAAGCGTAGCCATGTTTACAATGTCACCAATTGGAAATTCCGGCGAAGTTTGTGAGTATCTCTGCCAATCCATAAATGCCTCTGTAAGTTGACCTTCAGCACCAGTTGGAAGTCCCGTGTTCCCAATTACAACACGCGAGAAACGTCCTTGATCAGAACCGACTAAACGTAATCCAATTAATCCGCCCCAATCTTGCCCAAAAAAAGTTATGTTGTGCAGATTTAACTTTTCAAAGAGCAGCTCCTGCATCCAAAGGACATGACGACCGTAGGTATAATCCTCCATCTTCGTTGGTTTATCACTTTTCCCAAACCCAACTAAATCTGGAACAATGACGCGATGACCAGCAGCAACAAGAATAGGAATCATGTGACGATATAGGTAACTCCACGAGGGTTCCCCATGAAGTAAAAGGACAGGATCAGCGTCTGCAGGTCCTTCGTCAAGGAAATGAACACGCAGAGTCCCACCTTCTTGATCATGCATCTCTAGATAATTTCCTTCGAATTCATAATCCTTTAGATTCTCAAATTGAGAATCAGGTGTCCGAATAGTCTCCATTTTTATCCCTCCGTTAATTGACTATTTGATAGTAACTTTTAGTAAATCGTCGCCGATCTCAACTTTTCCAGAAAATTTCTCAGCTGCTTTATCGCGCCATTGCTGGACTAGCAATTCATGAAATTCATTTTCTTTAGGCGGAATTCCTGGAACGTAATGAGTCAAAATCAATGTTTCCATTCCAGCCCTTTCGGCAGTATCTGCTGCCTCTTCTACAGATGAATGGTAATTTAAGATGTCTTGAATCCTCTGATTTGGAAGTTGTTCAACGATATCTTTCCGTATCGCTGTGTGAACCAATGCTTGTGCTCCGCTACAAAGCTGGTCTAGATCAGTACATGGGATTGTATCTCCTGCAACTACTACCGAACTTCCTTGATAATCAAACCGGAAAGCAATTGTTGGATCAACGGGCTTATGATCGGTAGGGGCTGTGGAGATACTTACAACTGAGGATAAATCCAATGTTCCTCTCGTGATTTCAGTGACTTCAACCTGAGGAGCTTCATATAGGTCATCGTGGTGAGCGATTCTATAGCCGATATCAAGTTCTAAAAAGTGTAGGATTCTTGAGACAGTTTCCTTTGTGCCCTCAGGCCCGACAATACGCAGAGGTTTCGGTTCACCCACGTTCAGAGCCCAAGAAGAGGTGATTACATCGTTAAGGTCTGTTATGTGGTCGCTGTGCAAGTGAGTTAGCAATACTGCATTCAACATAGTTGGCGTGCATCCGGCTGCGGCGAGACGCATGAGGACTCCTCGACCAGCATCAATTAGGTAGTTCTCTTCTCCGGCCTGAACCAACGTTGAGGGGCCAGCCCTATGAGGGTCTGGCATTGGAGAACCCGTGCCTAATAATGTGACGTCTATCATAATCTCCCCTATTGTCTTGAGTTCTCTGCTCTTCGCTGTACTTCCTTCAAGTCGCGTGGTTCACGCGCAACGAGTTGTATTTCTAGCTCGTGTATTTTTCCGGTGAAAGAAAACAAATCATCATATAGTTGCGAAACCGGTGACCCATGGTCAAATCCAATACTTGCGCTTCCTGAGGTGATCATACGCATATAAAAAGGAATTTCGATCATTCCGTTTGGTTCTTGATTGATAAAAAGTTCAATCGTACCGTTTCTTCCTAATCGTCTGAACTCAGCTTTGAGCTCAACTTCTCCATTGGGAATCATTGTGTTTGATTCAATAATTGAATGATCATCAAATGCATTGTAATCAATTACTAATCGGTTATTCAGAACAAAGAAAGATATGCCTGAGTTCTCAGTTCCATAGGCATAAAGCACACCGTTATCGCCTAATTTGAAATTCACACGCCCCGTGATATCGAAGCTTCGTCCGCTGATACTTGCTGCGGCCTGACCAGGTATGGGTGACATAGGAGGCTTATAGACATACCTCCTGTCAGAAGGATGCGGCGATTGATCACGAAACCGTTGACCAAAGAGTTCAAACATCCTGTCATCAAGAGGAAAGACACCGTGCTTGCCCGCTTCATCCCACCATAACTGCTGAAGTTCTTTAAGTTTTGACTGGTTTTCATCTGCTAAATCATTGCATTCTGACCAATCTAACGAAAGGTCATATAGCTCCCATGGCTCCTCGTCGTATGCGGCTCCTTGTAGATGACGGGTAACGGCTTTCCAATTGCCGGCAATGATTGCCCGACTCCCCCCGTTCTCAAAATATTGAACGTGATTATTTGACTGAGCTTCGGCATCATTTAGGAGGTGGGCGAACGAATGACCTGTTACTGGAAGTTGCTCAACTCCTTTAAACGAAGAGGGGGGAGTAATATCAAGAAGCTCATAAATGGTCGGTGCAATATCTGCCACGTTAGTAAATTGGTTTCTTAGTTGGCCGTTCTGTGATTTATCGATTCCCAAAGGCCAATGCACTATCAGCGGAACGTGCACACCGCCTTCATGTGTATTTTGCTTGTACCATCTAAATGGACTGTTACCTGCTTGCGCCCACCCCCATGGGTAATTGGTATGACTGTGGGGACCGCCAATGTCATCTATCCTTTCAATCGCTTCCTCAGGTTTTTCTAGAATGGCATTGAAGAATTTCATTTCGTGCATGACTCCGAAGGGTCCACCTTCTTGAGAAGCCCCATTATCTGAAAGAAGCATAAAGATTGTGTTGTCTAACTGGCCAAGATCGCGCAGCCCTTCAATAATTCTCCCTATTTGGTCATCTGTGTGATCAAGGAACGCAGCAAATGCCTCTTGAAGTCTCACTGCAAGTTTCTTTTGCGCATCAGGCAAGTCTTCCCAAGCTTCGACACCTGGGTTTCGTGGTGATAATTGTGTTCCTTCGGGGATGACCCCTAATTCAAGTTGGTTCTGGTACCACTGTTCACGGATAATATCCCAGCCCTGGTCAAACTTACCTCGATACTTATCCAAATACTCTTGAGGAGCCTGATGAGGTGCATGAGTTGCCCCAAAAGGTATGTAAGCGAAAAAAGGCCTATCGGGCCTAACTCCCTTTAAGTCANTTACCATAGAGAAAAAATTGTCTACTAGGTCTTCTGAAAGATGATAGCCATCTTCTGGTTTTGCTGGTGGGTCAATGTGATGATTATCCTTCGTCAGACTTGGATTAAATTGGTCTGTCTCCCCATCAAGAAAACCGTAAAATCGATCAAATCCGCGCCCAAGTGGCCATTGNGTAAAAGGCCCTGCAGCAGAACAATCCTCCATAGGTGCGAGGTGCCACTTCCCAAGACAAAAGGTTGCATATCCCTCTGAGTTCAAGATTTCCGATATTGTTGCAGCTCTATTAGTTATGTGCCCGAGCATGTTTGGAAATCCAGTTTTGAAATTCGATACGGATCGCATCCCTACTGCATGCTGCGATCTTCCTGTTAGCAGTGATGCTCTTGTAGGCGAACATAGAGGAGTGACATGAAAGTTCGTAAATTGCAATCCACCTGAGGCAAGAGAATCAATGTTGTTTGTATCAATTGATGACCCGAAGCACCCTAACTGAGAGAAACCAGTATCATCNAAAAGGACCACAACTACATTCGGTGCATCTTGGCCGGGGTGCTCGGGCTCTTGAAACCAAGGCTCTGATTCAGCGATTGTTTGCCCTATCTGGCCCTTAAATTGCTGTGAATCTTCCCCCATGTAAAACCTTTCGCTTGAACCCCGAAGCTTTATCGTGACTATACAAACCATAATAATCGTTATTATTCAGGTCAAATAGTCCAAACTCTGTGCCGTNTCTATCCTCATTGAGATCCTGTGCTTTGCTCTTTACTCAAGCAATTCCAAAACAGCAACCACTGGGTACTTCTCCATTTTNATCTGTGCCNTTGGAACAATATCGGAAATTCTGGCAATGGATCTCACGTCATCCACCTCTTGATTATCNGGAGACAGCACCCGCAAGGATTGGTTACGCCATAAGTAAAGCGAACCTTTTGGAAAGATCTGCGACCGTATTAGTGTATTACTATCACTTTGGGCGATATTGCTTATGAGTAGCGAGTTAAATGTGAACAGTCCTTCCGATGTCCGCCTGCGGATTAGTAATTCGAAAAGAGATTTTGCCGAATCTTGAATTATCTTTACTTTTGATTCGGGAATAGCCGTCCAATGAACTGCAACCTCTGCTATTGAGAGGTTGTTGGATCTAGCAATGTAAATCAATTCAGCATCCTGAGCGAAACCGTTAATTAAAGAAGATGCAAAAAGGCATTTTGCAACGGGAGTACGGTAGGCCTTAAACCCACACTGCGTATCCGATAATTCAATATTGGTAACTAGCCTGAAGAGCTGACTAAATCCCTTTGTCAACAATCGTCTTCTTAGCGTCATCCCAAAAGTTTTGGATTCAGGAAGATTTCTTGACCCAATGACCATGTGATGCTTCGCTAATAGATCGAGTGCATGAGTTAAGACTGATAAGTCAGTTGCCTGATCCGCATCAAGTGTAAGGAGTAAGGGTGAATTCGCAAGTCGAGCGCCCTCCCGAAGTGCATTACCTTTACCCATATTCTTAGGCAATGTAATGACCTGACCTAAACAGTTGAATTCTTTTATGAAGATTTCGCTGATCGCAGTCGTATTGTCTTTACTCCCATCGTCTACAACAATAATTTCATAATCTGAGGGCTTACCAGGTAGGTCATACAATGATCGGAAAAGTTTTGGTAATCTTCGCTCTTCATTAAAGGCCGGAATCACTATCGAAAGTTTCGTAGAAGCTTCGAATAGGAATTCATTACTCATTTGAGGTGCGAAGAATTATCTATCGGCACCTCTACGCCAACAAGTATGTGGTCTTGGTCAATAAAAAACTTTCCAGACATGCTCCGCAAATTCCCACTTCTGAGAATGGAAACATGAAATGTTTCCATTCCATCGTTAAAGGCAACATGTGCCTCGGAGAACCCGAGCCAACATTGTTGAATTGGAAACCACGCTTTAAATACTGCCTCTTTCGCAGCAAAAAGTAATTTTTCCGGATTCTGGTATTTGGACCCCTCTTGAGACTTGAGCCATGAGAGTTCTTCCGGAAGCGCTATTCGTTGTAGTACTTTCTCTGACAAGCGATCATTCATCTCCACGTCTATTCCGATACTAAGAAGACTCTCTCTTCTNCCGACAGCGGCTGCCGCATATCTTCCTTTATGGGTAATTGAACCGATAAAGCCTTTGGGCCAGNGAGGTTCTCCGCGCTTACCAGAGCGTATCTCTGTCTGAAACCCACCTAGCTTCTCCATTGCTTGTGCAGCGCACAACCTGCCGGCTTTAAACTCCCACTTCCTATTCTCAGAAGCATTACTTAGGTATTGTTCTTGCTCCTTTGTAATGGGAACATGACCAATACTGCTGTTATGGATTTCGCAGAGNACTACTCCTTCAGAAAAGATAGCCTTGGATGAAACTTGGACGTTTGNCATAGACTAATTATTTTTCAAAGCCAAAACGATGACTTCGCTCATTTCGATTTAACACGTTTTGAGAGTATTTGATTGATAGCTTTACCGTCAGCCTGTCCGGACGTTGCTTTCATAACCTGCCCGACAAAGAAACCTTGGACTTTCTTTTCGCCACTGCTATACCTCTCCCATTCGTTCGGGTGTTCTTTGATCAAATCATCGATCATCTCCTCAAGCTCACTAGTGTCAACAGTTTTAAAACCTAACCTGGTAACAATTTCATCCGGTGTGCCACCACCTTGGACTAGTTCTGCAAGGATTTTTTTAGCTTGAGTGCTAGTGACATCTCCGTCTGCCTCTATTTGTGTTAATTCGGCCAAAGACCTAGGAGAAAGACTACCCGTTCCTCCTGAGAGGTTATTTATAAGATACTTAACTACANCTTCTTTCCTCCCACCTAGTTGAATAGCTTCCAAAGCGAAAGTGTCATCTTCTCGCTCAACAAGAATCGTTATATCGTTTGTATTAGACCCCAGCACTTCAACTAATCTTTCCCTTCGCTGAGCAGGAAACATGGGTAGATTTTGTTTTATATGTTCCAGTTCTTCGNCATTAGGGTTAAGTGGCACTAAATCGGGTTCAGGAAAGTAGCGGTAATCCTCAGCATCTTCTTTTGATCTTCCCGGCCTAGTCCGTCCGGCGATTTCGTCCCAATGACGAGTTTCTTGTGAAGGGGCTTCATTATTATCGTATAGGTTGATGTGTCGGTTAGCTTCGTATTCAATAGCCCTTCCGAGAGATCTAAGAGAATTAACGTTCTTTATTTCGCAACGAGTCCTGAGTTCTGTTTCTCCCATAGGTCGAACAGAAACATTGGCATCAACTCGTATTGACCCCTCCTCCATTTTCGCATCGGATACCTCAAGCGCTACCAAAATTCGTCTTAGTTCGGAGACATATGANCTGGCCTCATCGACAGTCCTGATATCTGGNTGACTTACTATTTCGATTAGGGGAACTCCCGCACGGTTATAGTCGACAAGAGAGTAATCAGCCCCAGATATTCTGCCACTTTCTCCTTTGTGCGTAGTTTTTCCGGTGTCTTCTTCGATATGAGCCCTTTCGATACCAATTCGCTTCCCTTCAGGTAGGTCCAAGTACCCATCAGAATTGGTCGGGAGATCATATTGACTAATCTGATAGTCCTTTGGCATATCTGGGTAGAAATAGTTCTTTCGCGAAAAGACCGACCTATTCACAGAACAATTCACAGCTTTCCCTAGCTGCATAGCAAAATACACAGCCCTTTCATTGATAACAGGAAGTGACCCAGGGAGCCCCAAGCACACTGGGCAAACGTTGGCATTAGGTTCGCTTCCAAACTCGTTCAGACATCCACAAAAGAGCTTCGTCTGGGTCGCAAGTTCGGCGTGGACCTCTAAGCCAACTATCAATTCCCAACCGTCTNTGAAAGCTTCCTTAGACATGTGCACCTGACTCCAATGCAGACGCAACCTGATACATCACTTGCTCTTTCATTGGCGGCGCCATGATTTGAACCCCTATCGGGAGACCATCAGTTCCATTTCCAAAAGGGACGGAGATGGCTGGATGTCCAGCAAGATTGGCGGGAATGGTACAAATATCATTTACGTACATAGTCATGGGGTCTTGAGTTTTTTCCCCTAGTGGGAAAGCTGTGCAAGGGGAAGTTGGAGATAAGAGAACGTGATAGGTGTCATATAATTCATTTAGGTTTTCCGAAAGCAACCTTCTTACCTTGAGTGCTTTCCCATAATAAGCATCGTAATAACCTGCAGATAAAGCATAAGTACCGAGCATAATGCGTCGTTTAACCTCATCACCGAAACCTTCTGTCCGAGTGTTGATATTCATTTCCTTCAAATTCTCCCCTGTTACTCGTAACCCGTAACGCACGCCGTCATAGCGGCTTAGATTACTGGAGGCTTCAGCCGGGGCTATTAAATAATAGGCTGAGAGACTATAGATAGCTGATGGCAGAGAAACATACTCAACGTGTGCTCCTGCACTAGCGAGGAAATCAGCGGCTTTCTTACACTTCGATACAACATCCGGATGTATCCCATCTATCTCGCCAAGAAGTTCTTTAATAACTCCAACTTTTAAACCGTTTAGTTCATGACCTATCAACTCAGAGTATGAGGTATTCTGATTTTTTATACTCGTTGAATCTCGTGGATCATGGCCCCCAATCACNTCGTGCAATAAAGCAGCGTCCGCTACCGTTGGGGCAAAGGGACCTACCTGATCAAGTGAACTCGCGAAAGCCAACAATCCATATCGTGACACACCACCATATGTAGGCTTCACACCTACAACCCCGCACAGCGAAGCGGGTTGACGAATTGACCCGCCAGTGTCTGAACCTATCGCTGCAGGAGCAAATCCCGCTGCTACGGCCGCAGCGCTCCCACCACTTGATCCACCCGGTACCAAATCTAGGTCGTGAGGGTTATGTGTAGGCCCAAAGGCTGAATTTTCAGTAGAGCTACCCATAGCGAATTCATCGCAATTTGTCTTTCCAATAATGATGGCTCCGGCTTCTTTAAGCTTGGTAATTACTGTTGCATCATATGGTGGTTCCCAGCCTTCTAAGATCCTTGAACTCGCAGTAGTGGCTACACCTCGAGTACACAGGTTATCTTTGATAGCAACGGGAACACCTGCGAGAGGGCCAAGCTCATTTCCATTCTCTAACAATTTATCAATACTCTCGGCATCAATTTTTGCTTGTTCTTCCAAGACGAGATTGAAAGCATTAACGTTACCTTCGTAGGATTCGATCTGCTTAAGATACTGGTCTAAAACTTCAACGGCCGTTCTCTTTCCATTNTGAATATCAAGAGCGATATCAGTAACAGAACCTAGCGACGCTGGGACAACACTTGTCATATTTCTTCTTCTAAGATTTTTGGAACAAGGAATCTTCCATCCTCAACAGCTGGTGCCTGTTCAAAGAAGTCTGAGTGCTTTAACATTTCATCAGGGANATCTTCTCTCATAACATTTTCGACTGGTATCGGATGGGACATCGGCTCTATTTTGTCAAGCTCTAGTGCTTCAACATCTTTAGCATGATCAAGTACTGCTCTTAACTGGTCAGTAAAAATCTCTAGCTCCTCATCAGTTAAACGTAAGCGTGCGAGATTAGCAACATGCTTGACTTCATCATGTGATATTGGATCAGTCATCTGCACAGTCTACCCAACTATGAGCAACTGCCATCGAATTTAACTTCCGTCTTCTTCTCAGGCTATTCAACAATCTCCGGCCCGCGAGAAACGAAAATTTCTACAACTTCATCACGAAGAACCAAAGAACCGGATTCTGGTTCCAACCTAATAACTATTCCAGACTTAATAGTGGGGTGGAATACTTCTGTCTTNTCAACTTGAAGTCCCTCAAGCACAATAGCTGTTTCAACTGAGTCATATGCCCTGCCTATAAGAGCATCAGGGATTGTGCGAAGCTCCGGACCTGCACTGATTTGAATATCTACTTCAGACCCTGTGGGCAATTCCGTCATTGGCGTTGCAGGCCCAATGACTAAGCCAACCGCTATCTTTTCATTAGGCACCTGAGAAATCTGCCCAAGTCTTAACCGAGCTCCTAAGAGTATCGATTCTGCTTCATCAACAGTGAGTCCAGTGAGGCCTATGGGTATATTTCGGAGCTCGGGTCCAAGCGAAACAAAGTAAGTAAGGGTTTCGCCTTTCTCCAATTCCACACCCGGGCCAGGAATAGTTCTGAGAATTTCCCCATTCTGTGTTCCGTCTTTTCTTGTTAAAGCTTCCTCGAGAGCCCAATAGTCATCAAACTGGTCAATTAATTCGGAAGCTAGTAATCCAGAAGTCTCTGGGACGGCCTGAACGCTAATCTTTTCTTCTGTATTGCCGGAATTTATTAAGAGTGTTACGCCCACAACAAGAATACCCATCACCAATAGCCATAGCCATCGTCTGAGATGAGACTTGAGGTAGAGCATCAGTTTTCTAACTCGAGCTTTTAAATCTGGTTTCCTACCGATATCTATGACTTCTGGTTGATCATCGAATTTTTCCAAAAGATTCAGATTCAAACTGCTTTCAACAGGAAGTAACGCAGGTTTAGCATTCCTAGTATTTAATTNNCTAATGATCTTCAATAATGCGTTGGCACCGGGTCGATCCGAAGCTTTTGCTGTTAGCGCATTTGCNAAAGNACTCTTTAACTCCTGCAGAATTTCTGAATCTATTTTCTGAACTTCGTCAGTGCTTTTATTTTGCGTGAGCTTTAAATCTATTAATTCGTTAAGGATCACTGCAATGGCAAAGACATCATCAGCTGGGCTGAGAGACTCTCCTGCAGTTAATTCTGGAGATAAATAAGGTTCCTCAGCATCCAACTCAGATGATGAATGTATTGACAACAAAGCACGCATACCGGTATCAGATATCTTCAATTCGCCGTTTAGATTGAAGATAATATTCTCAGGTTTTAGGCCACCGTGAACTTTTCCTCTTTCATGGAGATGACTTATTCCCTTCAGTATCTCCATCATAATAAATGTTATTTGTGCAACAGAAAGCATTCTGTCTCGTTGCATCATTCCTCTTAAATCTCCACCTCCGAAAAATTCTGTGACGACATAAGGAGTTTCACCTGAGCTCCAATCTAGGATTTTTATTAGGTTCGGGTGGTTAGTTCGTGCAAGGTCCGTAAGGATCGTTTGGAAGTCATTCTGAAAGTTTTCTCCACCAATATCCGTTTCATCAAAGACCTTAACAATAGTTTGTTTCCTTACTCGTATGTCATCAGCTAGATATACCTGAGTGACGGGTCCACTTCCAAATGGGGTTATGAGCCGATAACGGCTATTGATAACTTTTCCGACATGCAAATACGGCGTTGATTCCACATCTAAATGGTATTGCCCTTGTGACGATTTGCATATCTCATATGGTTGTAGTCGCGTGATTTCATCTGGCAGAATAAAGGTATGGCAGAAATCACTTATCCGCGCCGTAGCTTATTTTCGAGAATTTTTGGACCTGCTTTAGTTACGGTTGGTATTACTGGCGTTATTTTAGGTTTTGCTTTATCCAATAGCGGAAGCACAGATGATATTCGCGTAGAGGGTAACCCCGTAATAGAGGCATTATTCCCCGAACCAGACGCTGAGGTGCTCAGGCAGACATCAATCGGCATTGATTTAATTACCGGCTATGAGGCAGAACTAACAATCAATGGGGTCCCTATTCCTCCTGATCAAATAAATGTTCTGCGAGACTTAGAGAATCCCAGAGAGAGCGCTCAAACTAGTGGAACGTTTGGTTCTACATTGAACAAGTTTTCATACCAACCTCTCGAAGGAAGAGCAGTACCAGAACTACAAGGAGATAGAAACTGCGTCGTCGCAGTATATTGGCCCCTATCAGACCCTACTGATAGGGCAAGTATTGAATGGTGCTTTACTGCCTTGTAGCTAAGTTGAANAGTCAAACAATTTATCAATTTCTTTAACTGCATCAAGGGGATTAGGGCCGACGTGTATGCTGTGGATCCCAAGTTGATTAGCCACATTGACATGTTGGATATAGTCATCNAGGAAGATTGTTTTTTCTGCAGATTTCTCGGCAATCTGAAGTGCCAAGGTAAATATATTCGGGTCTGGTTTCCGTATCCCGACTTCAGAACTGTCGATNATGCCATCAAATAAATTCTCAGGCAGCATTGATTTCCATGATGAACTAAATTCACGAATATTATTTGACAAAATATATTGNCTTACCCCNAACCCTTTGTAGCGGTGAACTGCTTCAAACATTTCTTCAGTTCTNTCGGTTTTACCTCCCATGGATTTGAAGAAATCTCTTATTTCNAAGCCCTTAATGCCTTTAATTTTTGATAAATCTATTATCTTCTCAACAGCTTCTGCCATCGTTATTTCGCCTCTCTCAAGACGATGCCAATGATGGTCACCATCATCTATTCCGTAACCTAAAACTAATTCAATAAGCTCTTGAGGNTTTATTCCTAGGTGATCAGAATAATTATCAATTGAGTAGAAAGGGGATCCTGTAAAAACACCACCGAAGTCCCAAAGGATGCATTCAAACTGTGACTCTCGCATATTTTTAATTTATTTCCCCAGATGTAAGTAGTGCTTGAAATCCCAACTCGTCCAAAATAGGGATTCCTAACTCCTCTGCCCTTTTCAATTTAGATCCCCCTGGGTTAGCCCCTACGACAAGAGCAGANGTTTTTCTTGACACACTTCCAGGAGATTTACCTCCTCTGGATGTAATTGCTTCTGATATTTGATCTCTTGTGAAACCCTCTAAGGTTCCTGTCACCACAATAATCTTTCCTTGGAGGGTACTATCAGCTTCCNCAATAACAGGACCAACAAAATTAAGACCCGCTAATCGAAACTTTTCAATCAATTCTCTATTTTGAGGTTCTTTAAAATAATTGAACACGCTGCTGGCAATTACTGGGCCGAGGCCCTCTATCGTCTCTAGATCATCAAGCGATGCTTCAATAAGAGAATCAAGATGCCGAAAAGATATGGCAAGTAGATCTGCGTTTGTCCTTCCGACGTGTGGAATTGAGAGTCCAAAAATCAAATTCCCAAGTGTTTTTGACTTTGACGATTCAATTGCTGACTTAAGATTATTCACAGATGTTTCCCCGAATCCTTCAAATGACTGAATCTTCTCAAAATTGAGCGTGTATAAATCTCCAACATCACTCATGAGCCCCTCAGTTACGAAGAGGTCAATTGTTTGTTCTCCTAAATGTTCAATATCCATTGCAGTTCTCTGTGCGAAATGCTCTACCCTGCCTCTAACTTGCCTTGGACAGAAGTAGTTGGTGCAGCGATGTCTTGCTTCACCTTCAGGTCGGCTCAGTTCAGCATTACAGGAAGGGCAGCCTTTGGGAAATTTCCACTGGGGGAGGCCACTTGGGCGCTTATTTAGAACTGGGCCTACAACTTCGGGGATAACCTCGCCAGCTCTTCTGACGATGACTATGTCTCCTGGGCGCACATCTTTTTCCCTTACCTGGTCTTCATTATGCAATGTTGCTGTAGAGACTGTTACTCCCCCAACAAATACTGGTTCGAGTCTTGCAAATGGTGTTGCTGAACCGGCAGCACCGATTGAAACTTCTATATCTAGTAATTTCGTCATCTGTTCCTCTGGCGGCAATTTGAATGCCAATGCCCATCGAGGGGCTTTCGCTGTTGCACCTAATTCTTCTTGAATTGTTAACGAGTCAACTTTTATTACTATTCCATCAAATTCATAGTCAAAATCAGATTTTTTTAACCTGAACTCATTGATATATGCACTAAGGCCTTTCTTTCCTGTGGTAATCATTTGTGCATTTTGATTTACAGGGAATCCTAATGACCTTAGATATTCCAGTGTCCCATAATGGGATTTAAGGTCAGGACCGCCAGAAATACGTCCTATTTGATAGGCCCAAAAAGATAGATTCCGCTGCGCAGTTACTGCTGAATTTTTTTGGCGTATCGAACCTGCTGCGGCGTTTCGTGGGTTGACGTAA
The DNA here is from genome assembly GCA_002712325.1 of Acidimicrobiaceae bacterium. GTDB lineage: Bacteria > Actinomycetota > Acidimicrobiia > Acidimicrobiales > UBA8592 > UBA8592. Next base: position 19,648 of record PATH01000012.1, read on the forward strand.
GCTTTTTCACCTAGCTGTTTCGCTTTCGCATTGAGCTTTTCAAATTCACTGATGCGGAGGTAAACCTCGCCACGTACTTCAAGAACGCTCGGCGCATCTTCAATATGTTTTGGGATATCTTTTATAGTCAACACATTATGAGTTACATCCTCGCCAATGGAGCCATCACCTCTAGTAGCAGCCTGAACGAGCTTCCCATCTTCATAACGAATTGATATTGCCAGTCCATCGAATTTTAATTCACAACAAAATTCGTTCACCTCAGATCCGCTAATTAATTTCCGATCAATTTTTTTAATCCATTGGTCAAGTTCTGTGTCATCAAACGCGTTATCGAGAGACATCATAGGCACGGAATGTTCAACTGGAGCGAAGATTTGTGAAACGGCACCTCCGACAATTTCTGTAGGCGATGTAGGGTCATATGCTTCAGGGTATTTTGCCTCAAGGTCCCTCAATTCCCTCATCATCTGATCCCACTCTTCGTCACTAATTGAGGGGTTGTCCGACTCGTAGTAGGCAACGTTATGTTTCCTAATTTCAGATCTCAACTCTTGGATTCGTAATAAATTGTTTTCGTTCACAGCAATAAATTTCCAGTTATCTCGCCGTACGGATTAGCAATGAACCTCGCATACTGCGAAAATTCTAAATATGAAGAGAAATTCTTGGTTATATACATTTCGTTTGGCATGGATTCCGATTCCTTTGTTTGGGTATGGAGTCTTTGGTTCCGCTCTTGATGGCAAAAGTGAATCTCTTCAAGCCACTGTTTCCCTAAGCTTATGGATCCTCTGGTCTATCGTTCTCTTAATTTCATTAATTCCTAGTGCCAGTCTACTCACCCTTTATAGGGTCGTAGTGCCTATTTCAGTAGTAGCCGCTATTTGGGGATCTATAGAAGCTGAGATGAGTATCTCTTCTATTTTGCTACTCTTTTGTGCTGCTATTTGTTCTTCTGTCAGTCTTCTACCATCAATAGGGTTTTGGTTTATCAATGGATCAGCATACGGCGATGAGGTGCGACTGCCCCTCAGAGCGCCAGGTCCCTTACTCCTTGGGCCGGTCCCCTTAGCTTGGATGATTGTCGCGTCAAGCTTAATCTTTTCGGTCGTTCTTCTCTCTTCACAAAAGTACGTATCAGGGTTAATTGTCTTTGCGGTCGGNTCTGGTTTGAGTTATTTTTCATATCGCTCTTTATCAGCTCTTTCACAAAGGTGGCTGGTGTTTGTTCCAGCTGGGATCGTCCTTCACGATAATATGGTTCTTGCTGATCCGTTCCTCATTAGAAAGTGGATGATCAAAGAGATTGGTCCTGCGTTAGAGTCAACAAGCGGACTTGATCTCACTTTGTCAAGTATTGGAATGAGTTTGGAAGTCGAGTTGTGTGAACCTGCAAGTTTATCTCTGCAAATGAACCCATTGGCTCCGCCAGAGGTTAAGGAAGTGACTTCATTTTTGATAAGCCCCTCTTCGCTTTCAGGAACTCTTGAAGAAGCATCATCTCGCTCAATTGCTGTCTTATGACCTACTAACGATTCCAGATCCTACAACTTTGTCCTCTGAATAGAACACCGCTGACTGACCTGGGGCAATTTTTCGATGCGGTTTTTCCCAGTAAATTTTATCAATAACCTTTGCTTGCGCTGTGCGACCGTGGGCGCTTGTTTGAATTTCAAGCGAATCAGCTATCGGCTCTCCAANCCATTGGATATCAGTAATTAGTGTCTGGTCACAGTAAAGGTCGGTTTTNGGACCAGTAGTTACTGTGGCGGATTCAACATTTACATCAACAGCGTATTGAGGTTCCCCTACTCCAGAGACACCTAAACCCTTGCGTTGCCCTATAGTTACCATCTGCACGGCAGGAACGTTAGCGATTCTTTTTCCTTGTGTATCAATAACTTGCCCTGGAGTCATCACCATATGCTGTTCTAGGAACCGTTGTCGCCCACCCTTTGTTCTACTGATAAAGCACACATCTTGACTGTCGGCCTTTTCAGCAGTTTGTAATGATAGCGATGCCGCTATTTCCCTAACTTTTTCTTTCGTGAGATTACCGATCGGCAGTTTAAGCCGTGCGAGCTGCGCCTCATTGAGCATATGCAAAACGTACGACTGATCTTTNTTGAGGTCCACTGACCTACTAAGACGTAGACCCTCGGACTGACTAACGATTTGGGCATGGTGGCCGGTAGCGATTAGATCAAACCCCAGAGCAGTAGCTCTNCGAAATAGCTTGTCGAATTTTACGTGCCTATTACATTCAATACATGGATTTGGTGTTTCACCTATTTTGTGAGCGTCAACATATGGGTTTACAACATGCGTATCAAACTCGTCACCAAAATTGAAAACATGATGCTGTATTCCTAATTGGTCAGCCACCCTTCGCGCATCAATGACATCCGAGACTGAACAACACCCCGTATCAGAGGCGCCACCCCATAGTTTCATAGTCACTCCAACCACTTCATATCCTTGGTCAAGGAGGACAGCAGCNGCAACGGAAGAATCAACCCCTCCAGACATTGCAACAAGAATTCTCTGATTGTTTTTCATGACCCTAAGTTCCGTAGCCTTTCTATTGCGTCTGGGATTATTCCTAGCACTTTATCCACATCATTTTGTGTGCTTCTATATCCTAGAGATAACCGCAAGGATCCCCTTGCAAGCTCGCGTTGGAAACCCATGGCAGCTAAAACATGAGATGGTTCTTGCGCCCCGCTTGAACATGATGAAGCTGCAGACGCGAATACATCTGATTGTTCTAGAAGAAACAACAAAGCCTCGCTTTCAACATCTCCAAAGCATAGGTGGCAGGATCCTGCTACTTTGTTTCTCCGGTCAACGCTTCCATCTGCATATGAGTGAACTCCTGTTTCGAAAGTATCCTTAATTTCGAGAAGGGCATCTGCCAGATTATCTCTGAGTGATGCAACTTTCTTGTTATCCGCTTCTCTTGTGTCAGCGGTAACTCTTGCAGCAACAGCCATGCCAACTATTCCTGGCGTGTTGTGAGTTCCACTTCTGAGACCCTTTTCTTGACCGCCTCCTAACTGAAGNGAGGAAACTTTTGTTTGGTCCTTGACTATTAACGCGCCTACTCCTTTCGGACCCCCAAATTTGTGTGCTGCTACGCTAATTAAGTCTGCGCTTTCAGTAGCCTCAGGCATACTCATCCATGGAACAGCTTGCACAGCATCTGTATGTATCAGAGCTGCCGGCGATATCTCTTTGACTACGGAGACGATGGCATTAAGGTCTTGAATTACTCCTGTTTCTCCGTTTACCAAACCGACTGAAACTAATGTCGTTTCTTCATCAATTACGTCGACAAGGTGGTTGAGGTCAATTACCCCGTTGCGCTCAACGTTAATGACTTTGCCACCTAGTGANTTTGTTGGCTCAAGAACGGCGTGATGCTCCGTAGCAGAGCAAACCACAGTCCCACCTAATGCTGAATGCACTCCGAAGATAGCTAAGTTATCTGACTCAGTGCCCCCTGAAGTAAAGATAATGTCTTGCGCTTTGCAACCAAGAACATCTGCTAGCTCGTCACGCGCATCATCAATCAGGCGAAGAGCTTTTCGCGCCATTGAATGTGAACCTGATGGGTTCGCATAATTGTCCTTTAGNACTGGAAAAATTGCTTCAAGAACTTCATCTCTAACCGGAGCGGAAGCAGCGTTATCCATGTAAATTATTTCAGTTGACACAANTTAAGAATACTGAAAAAACTAAGATAACAGCACTGTGTCGCAAATCACTAATTAATTTTGACTGGTCTGCTATTCCTTCAACTAGGGTTTTGCCATGGCAACAATTAACGTCAGTATTGAAATCNCAGCAACCCCTAAAGAAGTTTGGGATGTTGTNAAAGATATAAGTGATCATGTCAATTGGATGAAAGACGCTGAGCGTATTGACTTTCTAACCGAAAAGCAGAGTGGTGTCGGAACAATGTTTGACTGTGCTACAAAAGTTGGACCTTTCAGGCTCAAGGACAAAATGGAAATCACTGAATGGGTTGACGAANAGTCAATGGGCGTTAGTCATGCGGGGTTAGTAACTGGAACTGGCAGATTCTCTTTGAAGGAAACTGCAAGTAACGGAACCCTCTTTGCATGGGAAGAGACTCTCTATTTTCCTTTTTGGATGGGGGGCCCGCTCCGCAATCCAGTGGGTACTCGTATATTGTCTTTAATCTGGAGAAAGAATCTCAAGTTGCTCAAGGAACAAGTTGAGTCATCACTGTAATACAGTTATCAAGAAATATTCTCAGTGATTTAGCTCTCAATCATGATGAGGCTAAGGTCACAGCGTATGGATTTCCTATTATTTGGACATCAGGGAGGTTGGGATGAGATTCTGATGGTGATTGCGCCAATTATTCTTCTCTTCTGCCTTTTAAAGCTTGCAAACAAAAGAGCGAAACGAAATTGACCTTATCTCTCCCTAGAAATATCTGCCCCAAGACTTCTTAGATTCTCAACAAGGTTTTCATAACCTCTGTCTATATGAGATGGGTCACGGATCTCTGTTTGCCCTTGCGCACGCAAAGCTGCCACCACTAATGCCGCACCAGCTCTTATGTCATGAGCGCGAACTGGGGCACCTGATAGATTTGCAACTCCGCGAATTACAGCATGGTGACCTTCCGTTCGGATATCAGCTCCCATACGGATTAACTCATCTATGTACCGGAACCTACCGCTGAACAAATTTTCCGTTACGATTCCGACACCTTCAGAGACCGTAAGCATAGCGACTAGGAAAGGTTTATAATCTGTAGCTATTCCAGGGTACGGAAGAGTCGCTAGGTCAACTGCCTTTAAAGGTTTATTTGCCATTACCCATAACCCATTAGAATCAGCTGATATCCGCATTCCCATCTCACCTACTTTTTGGCAAAGCATGTCCATATGATCTGGTCTCGCCCCGATAAGGTTAATTTCGCCTCCTGCAATACCGGCTGCTGCGAGATATGTAGCTGCTTCAATCCGGTCAGGCACTACGGCGTGCTCTACAGCTACAAGTTCATTGGCCCCTTCAATCACTATCGTTGATGTTCCAGCTCCGAGAACACTGCTACCCATCCGATTAAGAAAAGAAGCTAGGTCAGCTATCTCAGGTTCACGAGCTGCGTTTTCGATAGTTGTTGTACCGTCAGCTAATACAGCAGCCATCATGATATTTTCGGTTGCCCCGACGCTAGGAAACTCTAGGACGATACGGCTGCCATGCAATTTCTCACAATACCCATCAATATATCCATGCNGACGATTCGAACTTCGCACCTAGCATTTCAAGGCCTCTTAAATGCATATCAATTGGTCTTGGCCCGAAATCATCTCCACCCGGAAGTGCAACTCTGGCTCTGCCGTACCTTGCAAGTAAAGGCCCTAATACAACTATGGACGCCCTCATCTTTTCTACTAGTTCATAAGGGGCCTCTGCAGTGAGATTCCCGGGGTTTTTGATCTCTAATGAATTTGATTCGGTATCACTTACCGTCATTCCGAGTGAAACTAGCAACTCAGACATTAATCTGACATCGGTAATATTAGGAACGTTTGTGAGATGAAAGGTGCCTTCTGCCAAGGAACAAGCAGCCATAATTTTAAGCGCAGAGTTCTTAGCTCCGTTTATCTTTACATCTCCGTGGAGAGGTCCGCTCGGTTTAACAAGAATGCGATCCATTATCCAAGTATGCTACGTGCAATTATCGTTTCCTCAAAAGGGCGATCTTTCCCGAAAAGCTGTTTAATCAAATAACGATGACTATTTTTAGGCACAAGCACACCGTAAAGCATGAGGAACTTGAAGAAATCCTTTGTGCTCGTTCTAATTCTTTGTTTAGCGAATACGAAGTAGCATCTGGAATCTTCGAATTAGCCGATGGACCCTTCGAAAGCTATCAACGTGCGGTGAAGGTGGAAATTGGAGCATCGGATTCTGAGGTGATCGAAACATTCTCATACAAAATATCTGCACCCTTTTGGCATCTTTTGCTTCACTTTCCGATGAAACGGGCTTTAAAAAAATCTCACTCTTCAAAGGACTTCAGCGTCTGGTGGGCACCACCCAACCGCTTTGATGCTATTACATCGCAAACGGTAAGTTTACTATGCGTTGCTGCAATTGTTACTGGTTTTTTAGGTGCACTGATCGGCCAGACGGCTACGTTTGCAGCTCAAGAATTTGAAGCAGGCGATAGAGCACAAGGGGTTCTTCTGGCTACTGTACGAATTGGGGTGTTGCTGACAGTCTTTATTACCGCACTTGCCGACAGCCGAGGGAGAAAGAAACTGCTGGAATTCTCATTATATGGAGGCTGTTTTCTGGCTGTTCTAAGTGCGGTAGCCCCTACTCTTTGGGTGTTAGGTATCACCCAGTCATTGGCTCGTGGGTTTGCTACTTCTATCAGCATTTTAATAGGGATCATGGCAGCTGAAGCTGCCCCGAAAGGAAGTCGCGCTTACATTGCAGGTCTTCTGACATTGTCGGCAGGGTTGGGGGCCGGCATACCTGTCTGGATCTTGTTTCTCGCTGATCTTCACATCAAAGGCTGGAGACTACTTTTCGCAGCTTCTTTAGTATTTTTCCCTGTAATTCGCTGGATCCATCAGCATCTTAAAGAGAGCCAGCGCTTTAAAGCTCATATTCAAAGTCACAACTTCACTAGTGGCAGGAAACAAAAGATCGTTGCGAAACGAGTAATCTTTTTGGCCTCGGTCGCTTTTCTACTTTTCATATTTGTCTCACCAGCAAGCCAATTCAGAAATGAATTTCTTAGAGATGAACGTAATTTTAGCGCCGCAAAAATATCACTTTTCTTATTGACTGCGTATACGCCACAGATTATTGGAGTTGCTGTGGCTGCAAAGCTCTCAGATACAAAGGGAAGGAAACCTGTTGCTATGATTGCGGTAGGCATAGGAACAATCCTGACAGTACTGAGCTACAGCATCGCAGGCTTTGGTATGTGGCTGATCACAATGAGCGCTGGAATTATTTCAGCTGGCGCCGGCCCATCCTTGGGTGTCTACAGTGCAGAAATGTTCGGCACAGGGCGGCGTGGACAAGTTAACGGCTTTTTATCGCTTGCTGCCGTTACTGGTAGCGCTCTTGGATTACTGATATGTGGCGACTTTTCCGAAAGATTCAATAGCTTTGGGGAAGCCTTCACGCTACTTTCAATTAGTCCCTTGCTAGTTGTTTTGATTATTTATCTATTTTTCCCCGAATCTGCCAATCAAGAACTTGAAGACCTAAACCCCGACGTGTAACCCTTAACGAAGTTTTTCTACCCATTTTATGACCAGATCGGCGACCATTTCGCTTTCTCTCGGGTCATGATTCTGCCGTTCGAGAAGGTGGAATTTCACTTCAGAAGATACATTATTTGCATATTGTTCGAGTAAGTCTGGCGAACCAAATGGGTCCTTATCCCCAGAGATAAAGATTGTCGGTCGCCGTATTCTATGCAAGTGGCTAACTCGCAAAGAGTCTACTTTCCCGGGTGGGTGCAAAGGATAACTCAAAAGTGCGAGAGCTCGGGAAGGTAAACCTTCTGCTATAGCCATTGATGCAGCTCTGCCTCCAAATGATCTTCCTCCAAGGACCAAGCTACTTTGGGACTCTCCAATTTCTTTGGCGAAATTAATGGACACCTGTTCTACTTCTTCCACAATTTTGTCTATTCTAGGCGGAGGTCTTTTAGCGCTTGCTTCCCGATAAGCAAAATTGTGTCTCAAAACCGGGATGTTGCTTTGGCGTTCAATTTCAAGGAAAACAGGATGATCTCTATTGCCGCCCGCTCCATGGAAAAGAATGATTCCTCTGGGTTTCACAGATTTCCTGCCTTCAACTATCTAAGTAGTATTCTTCTCGCTTCAGTTAGATCTTGTATTCTCCTAGCAACGTCAACCTTGACGTCATCACTCCCAGTATCGGGGTGAGTTGATCGGAGCAATTTACGAAACTGCTTTTTCACCTCATCATCGTCAGGGTTTGTGATGGAAATACCCAGAACTTTCAATGCCCAACTCTCCGAGCTTTCGTGTCCTAAATCAGCTACAAATTTATCATGACGACTCAATAAGTAGGAAATGAAATCAGTACCTACCTCGCCTCTCCACTTGACAGCCTTATGCATTAGATTCACAACTGCTGGTCTTTCTCTGTAAGCAAACTGGCTAATTGAATAGGCTGCGGCAAGAATGTTTTGCTCAGCTGCTGCTTCGTTTAATTCAAAGATAAACCTATATTTTCCTTCAAATTCTTGCAACTGATGAACAGTTCGGGCAAGACCAATTTTGTCCTCTTGAAATCTGTGACGGAGACGCGGTTGGGATATTCTTTCTCCACGTTGAAGTTGATAAAGTAACTTTTTGTAGTCATCGTAGAAATCCTCATCAATATCAGGAATAAATCTCGCTATTATCCCCGCTAGCAAGACTGCTCCGTTCCCTGATCCGTTCTGCAACGGAAGATAGGTGTACCCAAGTGCAACTCGTCTAGTTGGAGCATTTGTTCTTGAATGAAAGATTTCAAGTTCAGCTAACAGCATGGTTTAAGATTAGGTCTGTTTGTCTTTTCTCGGCATATTGAAAGGTCAATATTCGGGAAAAAGTAATGTTTCCGCTCTAATACTTCGCTTTGGAGCCACACCGGATGTAGCGTTTGAATTATACGAATTTGGAGTAGTTATGAGTGAAACAAAATCACCTGATCGAAATCTAGCGATGGAACTGGTAAGAGTAACGGAAGCTGCTGCGATGGCGGCTGCCAGATGGATGGGNAGAGGAGATAAGGAAGGTGCAGATGATGCCGCAGTAAACGCTATGCGGTTTGTCCTTCGGAGCGTAAATATGGACGGGGTCGTCATTATTGGTGAGGGAGAAAAGGATGAAGCNCCAATGCTTTACAACGGGGAGAAGGTAGGAAATGGGGCTTCTCCAAAGTGCGATGTTGCTGTAGATCCTATTGATGGGACAACCCTTACTTCACTTGGCAGAGGAAATGCCATAGCTGTACTCGCGGTTAGCGAATCAGGAACTATGTTTGACCCNGGACCTTGCGTTTACATGGATAAGATCGCCGTCGGCCCATCAGCTAAAGGGCTCGTTGACATTAANATGTCCCCTACAGAAAATTTACAAGCTATAGCATCAGCAAGGGGAGAATCGGTTCGGGATCTAACCGCTGTTGTACTTGATCGACCTAGACACGATGACTTAGTATCAGAGCTTCGCGAAACTGGTGCAAGAATACGATTAATACCAGATGGAGATGTAGCTGGCGCAATATCAACAGCATGGCCTGAATCAGGAGCAGATATCTTATTCGGAATAGGTGGAACCCCTGAAGGCGTCATAGCAGCTGCAGCGCTTAAGTGTATGGGCGGAGACTTACAAGGTAAACTTTGGCCAAGAAACGAAGAAGAACGCACTCAAGCAATTGCTGAGGGATATGACCTCGATAAGACTCTCACCATAGATGATTTGGTAAGTGGAGATAATTGCTTCTTCGCATCAACTGGAATTACAGACGGTGACCTACTTCGTGGTGTTCAGTACGAGCGAAANACTATTGTGACCCAATCTCTTGTTATGCGATCAAAATCAGGAACTGTNCGGCTTGTAAATGCCCAACATGCCCAAGATAAATTAAACGCAATTAGCGATATCAATTACAGTTAGGAAGAGGCACCAGATGACGGACTTGGTATCAAAAACAGCCTTAGTTACTGGCGGAGGTACAGGTATTGGTTTCGGCATAGCAGCCAAACTCCTAAAGGCAAACGCTCAAGTCACCATTGCAGGCAGACGAGAAGACGTTCTGAAAGAAGCAGCTGAAAGGCTCAAAGCATCTGTGTCTGCAACAGCTGATATCAGAATAGTTTGTTGCGATGTTACTGATGCAGCAGCCGTAAAGAATGCTGTTGAAGTAGCTGCGAATAGCAAAGGGGTCTTAGATATAGCTGTGGCTAATGCAGGAATTGGTGCTGGAGGTCCTTTTTTGGCAATGACAGATGAAACACTGCGGTCCGTTCTTGAAGTAAACGTGATAGGAGCATTCAACACCATACAGGCTGCCGCTGAAACGATGCGTTTGACTGGTGGTTCTATCATTGCAATATCATCAATAGCAGGAGCTCTCGGAGGGAGATTCAGAGCTGCTTATGCATCTAGCAAAGCAGCTCTCGACATGCTCGTTCGAAGCGCTGCCGATGAACTAGGAGGATTTGGAATTCGCATTAATTCAATTCGCCCGGGTGTCGTAGAATCCGANGCAACTGCAATGATGTTTGAGCATATGCCCCATATTATTGATGATTATAAGAAAAATATGCCATTAGGGCGAGTAGGAGAGCCTGAAGAGGTAGGTGACGCTGTTGTATGGTTAGCAGGGCCTGAGAGCTCTTGGGTAACTGGTCAAAATATTGCCGTTGATGGAGGACATACGCTTCGGCGAGCTCCTGATCTTGAGCCAGCTATCAGAGCACGATTGAATGAGGAAGAGTACTCAAAACTAGCGAAACCAGGTTCAGGGCCTAATGGTTAGCCAAAATTAAATGCCAGCCGAGGCTTCAAGTCGCACTTCAGCTCTATGAATTGCTCCTTCAGCTTCACTGTTTGAAGGNTCTGACGCAAGATCATTCTTCGCATTCTCTAGCGATGCTTTTGCTCTATCGACATCGATGTCTTCCGCAAGCTCTGCGACATCACATAAAAGCGCCACATGATTATCTGAAACCTCAACGAAACCACTGTGAACGGCTATTCGTTGTACACCACCATCGCTAAGGGCTACNCGAACCACTGATGACACGAGATTGCCTACAAAGGGAACGTGCCCAGGTTGAAAGCCGATTTCTCCATCACTAGTACGTGCGATAACAAGCTCGGCATCTCCTTCAAAGACTACCNTCTCGGGTGAAACTAGCTCTATTCGCAATGACATCAGTAGTGATCCAATCGTATGAAATATTCTTATGCGTTTGACTCGAGTTCAGCGGCTTTTCTTTCCACTTCCTCCGCTCCTCCTACCATGTAGAAGGCCTGCTCAGGTAAGTGGTCAAGGTCACCCTGCACCAAAGCTTCGAATGAGGATACTGTGTCATCTATACTAGTAAATACACCGGGTTGGCCAGTAAAGACCTCAGCTACGAACATTGGTTGCGAGAGGAATCTTTCAACCTTTCGGGCACGATCAACAGTGACTCGATCTTCCTCNGAAAGTTCATCAAGGCCAAGAATGGCGATGATATCCTGCAGCTCTTTATAACGTTGCAGGACTTCTTGAACTCGGCGGGCAACATTATAGTGTCGATCGCCAACAACCTCAGGTGTAAGAATTGTTGAAGTTGATGCAAGTGGATCTACAGCTGGGTAGATTCCAAGAGACGCTATGTCTCTGCTCAATTCAGTTGTTCCATCGAAGTGAGTAAAGGAGGTGAATGGGGCTGGATCCGTGTAGTCATCAGCGGGCACGTATACGGCTTGCAAAGACGTTATGGATTTNCCACGCGTTGAAGTGATACGTTCTTGCAACTCACCCATTTCGTCAGCAAGAGTAGGTTGGTAACCTACCGCAGATGGCATACGNCCAAGGAGCGTGGATACTTCTGAACCTGCTTGAACAAACCGAAANATGTTGTCNATGAACAATAATACGTCTTGATTTTGAACATCTCGGAAATATTCAGCCATTGTTACTCCGGCTAGAGCAATCCTGAGTCGAACTCCAGGAGGCTCGTCCATTTGCCCGAAGACTAGAGCTGCCTTATCAAGCACCCCTGATTCTTCCATTTCGAGGAATAGATCGGTTCCTTCCCTAGTTCGTTCTCCTACTCCNGCAAACACTGAGACTCCACCATGCTGTGTTGCTACTCGGTTAATCATCTCGGTAATAAGAACGGTTTTCCCTACACCAGCACCACCGAATAGACCGATCTTTCCACCTTCTTTATATGGAGTTAAAAGGTCAATAACTTTGATNCCCGTCTCGAACATCTTTGCTGATGGCTCAAGACTGTCAAACGAAGGCGCTGGTCGGTGAATTTCCCATCTTTCGTCAATATCNAGTGTGCTTAGGTCAACATCGAGTGGTTCGCCAATTACATTCCAAACATGTCCNAAAGTCACATCACCAACTGGTACTTGAATACCAGCTCCTGTGTTCCTTACAGCCGTTCCCCTGGTAAGTCCGTCTGTTGGTTTAAGAGAAATAGCACGAACTCTGCTGTCCCCTATCTGTTGGGCGACCTCTGCAAGAACTGTAATTGTCTCGCCATCTACAACAAGGTCAAATGATAATGCTGAATTAATTTCTGGCAGTGAGTCCTCTGGAAATTCAACGTCAATAACTGGTCCAGCTATTGAAACCACTTTTCCGTCTTTGGTTGTTGTGTTTGATTCTGTTACTGTCATGTCTGCTCCTAGGCAAATATATCTATATCGTTAAACCGTGATTTGGGTATCTTCATTGTTGTTTTTAATAGCTTCGTCACTACTTCCATCTCCGAGTGCTTCCGCTCCACCTACAATTTCCATAATTTCTGTGGTGATCGCATCTTGACGCGCTCTATTCAAAGCTCTACTTAGTTTCGTAATGAGTTCCTCAGCATTGTCGGTCGCTGACTTCATTGCTCGCTGCCGATTAGCATGTTCGGATGCTGAGGCATCAAGAAGGGCTGAGTAGAGTCGCGACTCAACATAACGAGGAAGGAGAGCGGATAAGACTCCTTCTGGGGAGGGCTCAAATTCAAATAGTGCTCGCGAATCCGCATCCCCGCCTCCCTCAGTGGCGACAGTTTGCATTGACTCTAGTGGAAGGAACTTCCTAACAGCTACTCTCTGAGTTCCCATCGATACGAATTCTTGATAGGCAAGAATCACTTGGTCAACTTCTTCTGATACGAAAAGATCCCTAACTGTTGTAGCAACAACCCTAGCATCTTCGTATGAAGGAGTGTCAGTCATTCCGGAGAAGGATGCTTCTATTTGATAGTTTCGGAAACGAAAGTAGTCGGCTGCTTTTTTACCGACGAGTACAAGCTTGTACTCCTTCCCTTCGGTTTGAGCAGCCATGATTTCTTTTTCTGCTGCTCGTATCACTGATGAGTTGTATGCCCCTGCAAGACCTCGATCAGAAGTTATGACTACAAATCCGATTGAAGATACCTTNTCAGAGGACCTTAGTAGCGGGTCATCGATTCCTACGCCACCGGCTGCAAGATCTTCAATCACCCCGGTCATTTTTGTAGAGTANGGACGAGCAGCATTTGCTCTGGTCATTGCTTTCACTACGCGAGTAGCAGCGATGAGTTCCATTGCGCGCGTTATTTGCTTCGTTGACTGGACCGAATTGATCCGTCTACGGAGTGCCCGTTCTTGACCACCCGGCATNTGTTAGTCCTCACTATCCTGTCCCCGAGCTATGTCAGTCTCGGGTAGNGTTGTATCTGAGTCAACCATTTCGGTNTCGGCATCAGGCTGCTCTTGCGCCTCAACGGANACACCAGATGACCCATCTGAGGATTCAAAGCTTTCTGCATATGAAGNAACTATTGAATTTAGGGCGTCTTCATCAACTGCACCGGTTGAAACTATTTCAGATAAAAGCCCAGAGTGCTGAGATCTAACGAGATCTAGAAGGCCATCTTCAAACCTGCCGACGTCCTCAACAGGAATATTGTCAAGGTATCCTTGTGTACCAGCAAATAGGGATACAACTTGCTCCTCNACTTTCATAGGTGAGCCGATACCTTGCTTAAGGAGTTCTGTAAGCCTGTACCCCCTGTCAAGTTGTGCTTGNGAAACTGCATCAAGATCCGAACCGAACGCAGCAAATGATTCTAATTCTCGGAATTGTTGCAAATCNGATTTAAGNGTTCCCACTGCAGTTTTCATGGCTTTAATTTGAGCAGCCGAGCCAACTCGNGAGACGGAAATTCCCACATCTACAGCAGGACGTACACCAGATTTGAATAGGTCGTCTTGAAGGAAGATCTGACCGTCAGTAATCGAGATAACATTCGTTGGAATGTAGGCAGATACATCGCCTGCTTTGGTTTCAATTATTGGAAGCGCAGTGAGGCTTCCGGCGCCTAGTTCATCGCTCAATTTAGCAGCACGCTCAAGAAGCCTGCTGTGGAGATAGAAGACGTCACCAGGGTAAGCTTCGCGTCCCGGAGGCCTACGAAGCAATAGCGCCATCTGCCTGTAGGCCTCAGCTTGCTTCGAAAGATCATCATAAACTACGAGTGCATGCTCACCGTTATCCATCCAATGTTGACCAACTGCACAACCTGCATAAGGTGCTAGGTATTTAAAGGGAGCTGGGTCGGATGCAGGCGCAACGACTACAACTGTGTATTCAAGAGCGCCAAATTCTTCAAGAGTAGCGACTGTTTGTGCGACTGTTGATGCTTTTTGGCCGATCGCAACATATATGCACTTTACCCCCAATCCTCTTTGATTAATTATCGTGTCTATAGCAATCGTGGTTTTCCCAGTTTTTCTATCTCCAATNATTAACTCTCGTTGACCTCGCCCAACAGGTATCAAAGAATCAATTGCTTTGATGCCTGTTTGCATGGGTTCATGAACAGGTTGCCGACCAATAATACCTGGAGCTTGCACTTCCATACGCCTGGATTGAGCTCCGGTTATTGCGCCTTTNCCGTCTATTGGGTCACCTAGAGCATTTACTACTCTTCCAAGCATTGCGTCACCGACTGGCATTGAAAGAATTTCACCTGTCGAACGAACGGGCTGNCCTTCTTCAATTTCTGTGGATTCGCCAAGAATAACAGCCCCAATAGTGTCTTCATCNAGATTTAGTGCCAAACCGACGATTCCGCCTTCAAACTGCAACATCTCGTTGACGGCTGCATCAGGCAGACCTGATACTCTGGCGATACCNTCACCTACTTCGACAACTCGGCCAACTTGGCCTGATGCCAAAGAAGGCTCAAAGCCATCCAGATTTTTTCTTATCGCTGTTGCGATATCTTGTGTATTTATCGTGAGCTCTGCCATATCTAAAACGCCTCTCGAAGCTGCTTAAGTCTTGTTCGGACTGTTCCATCAATTACTTCATCTTCGATCTGCACAAGCAGACCACCCATTACTGATTCATCAATAATGACTTTCATTTCTACATCCTTGCCTGTTGCAGACTTGAGTGCAGCCGCCAGCCTTTGCTGTTGGTCCGAAGATAAATCAACCACTGAGTAAACCTCAGCAACAGCTTTATCTCGTGATTCTGCTCCCAAACCGACTACCTTGTCAGCGATAGCTTTGATATCGCCTCCCATACCTGCAGCTACGATCATTGAAACCAACGCTACGGTAGTTTGAGTTACTTGCCCGTCAAGAAGGTCCTCCACTATTTGCTGCCTTCGCGTTGAGGGAATGGAAGCATCACTAAGCGTGGACTTTAATTCCTCAGAGGACTGAAGCACTTGCGAGAATCGGTATATCTCATCTTCTATTTGTGCTGCATTACTTTCCGCTGAAGCTACAGCCAATATTGCTTGGGCGTAACTCTGTATCTTTTCGTCTGACATCAGTTCCTCATGTTCCTAGTTAGAACCTACTTGGT
>PATH01000013.1 GCA_002712325.1 Acidimicrobiaceae bacterium
ACCATGCTTGACGCTGCCACCACAGCCGTCCAACTAGCTCAATAGGAGAAACATGAGCATTTTCGTAGATGAAACAACAAAAGTCATATACCAAGGACTAACTGGATCGCAGGGGAGCTATTACGGTCGACTCAATAGAGAGTATGGGACACATGTAGTAGCTGGAACGCACCCAAAGAAAGCTGGAACGGATGTTGATGGGGTACCCATCTATGCAAACGTTGCAGAAGCAGTTGAAGCAACCGGAGCAACAGCTAGTTGTATTTTCATACCAGCTGCTGGCGTCCGCGGAGCTGTCATGGAGGCAGCTGAGGGCGGTGTCAAATTTATCGTCGCTGTTACTGAAGGCGTGCCGGCACACGATGAAGCGATCTTTTATAACCAACTCAAACGTGACTATCCTGATGTGCAACTGCTTGGACCCAACTGTCCGGGAATCATAAGCCCAGGGAAATGCAATATTGGTATTACTGCCGGCCATATTGCTAAATCCGGTGGACCCGTAGGAATTGTCAGCAGGTCGGGCACACTGACCTACCAAGCATTGTATGAACTGAAACAAAAAGATATTGGAGTTACCACATGCGTCGGTATAGGCGGTGACCCGGTTCCAGGTACTAGCTTCATTGACTGTTTAGAGGCCTTTGAGGCAGATCCAGAGACCAAAGCCATCATGATGATAGGGGAAATAGGGGGATCCGCAGAGGAAGAAGCTGCAGAATACATTAAAGATCATGTTACGAAACCGGTGTCAAGTTATATAGCAGGCGTAACAGCTCCTCCGGGGAAGAAAATGGGGCATGCAGGTGCAATTGTGTCCGGCGGAAAGGGCACAGCTAAAGCAAAAATGGAAGCATTAGAAGCAGCAGGAGTTCGCGTCGGAAACAACCCAACTGAAGCTGGGGAACTAATGGCTGAGATCGTAGCCACAATCTAATCTGGGTATTACGAAAAATAAAAGAGGTGTTCACATCAGATGCGGATAGGTGATAGGTTCAGCGCGTGCGCATAGCAGTACTTGCATCAGGTAGCGGGACAATACTCCAAGCAATTATTGAAGCATCAATACCTGTTCAACTGGTTGTCACAGATAGAGCATGTGCAGCAGAAAAGATAGCAACCAATAACAACGTTGTGCTTATCAGAATTGAACGAAACAGTTATGGAAAAGATTTTGATCGAGACGCCTACACATGTGAAGTGCGAGATGCACTTATTGAACAAGAAATTGACCTTATTGCGATGGCAGGTTTCGGAACTATTTTAAATAAACCAATATACGATGATTTCTCCAACCGTATCCTCAACACACACCCATCCTTGCTCCCAAGTTTCCCAGGTTGGCATGCAGTTGAAGAAGCACTTGAATATGGCGTAAAAGTAACTGGTTGCACCGTACACATTGCGACTGAAGAAGTTGATGCAGGACCAATACTCGCCCAAGAGTCAATCCCAGTTCTTAAAGACGACACAAAAGAAACACTTCATGAAAGAATAAAGACAGTGGAACGACAACTGTACGTTGACACGCTCAACAAAATCATTGCAACAAATGCACTAATAGAAAGAGACCAATGAAAGCTTTACTTTCCGTATTCGACAAAATCGGAATTGAAGAATTCGCAACAGGATTGCATAATCTCGGTTGGGAGCTCTTATCAAGCGGTGGGACCGCTAAGCAGATAGCCGAGGCAGGGATCCCCGTCACTGACGTAGCTGATTACACCGGATCTCCAATCATGCTTGGCCATAGAGTCGTTACCCTTCACCCTAAAGTTCACGGCGGCATACTTGCCGACAGGGAAAACCAAGAACACCAGCAGGATCTTATCGACAATGAAATTGAAACAATTGATCTCGTCGTTTGTAACCTCTACCCCTTCCAAGCGGAGCCTAGTATTGAAAACATTGATATAGGTGGCCCTACGATGGTCAGAGCAGCAGCGAAGAACCATCAATATGTTGGAGTTATTGTAGATCCTGCAGATTATGACGTTGTGCTCGTCGAACTGACAAATGCCGGNTCTCTTTCATCTGGTACTAAACAAATGTTGGCAAGAAAGGCATTTGCCCACACAGCAGGTTACGACGCAGCGATCGTTAGTTGGATGGATGACACAGACCAAAGCAGTGACGCAGAGGATCCGTTACCTGATTCATTGCATTTGGCTCTCGATCGTGTTCACGACTTACGATACGGGGAAAATCCACACCAAGTCGGAGCACGCTATAAGTTCGCAAACAGTAGTGGCTGGTGGGACGAGGCGGCCAAACTACACGGAAAAGAAATGAGTTACCTGAATCTATTTGATACAGAAGCTGCTTGGAGGCTCGTGCACTCAATGGGTGATGAACCTACTGTCGCTGTAATCAAGCACGCAAACCCATGTGGCCTTGCAACCCATGATGACATCACAGAAGCATATATTCGCGCAAACGCGTGTGACCCCATATCGGCGTTCGGCGGAATTGTTGCTGTTAATCGAGAAGTTCCTTTGTCCTTAGCTACTGAGCTCTCAGAAGTATTTACAGAGGTAATAGTCGCACCTAGCTTTGACGAAGCCGCAATAGCAAAGCTTACTGAAAAGAAAAATATCAGAATCATTGAAGCAAACCCACCAGGATCACCCTTGTTTGACATTCGTTCGATTGATGGAGGATTCCTTGTTCAGACATCAGACAGAATCCAACTAGATCGAAATCAATGGGAAGTAGTGACAGAAAGAGAACCAACGGTCGAGGAATGGATTGACTTAGAGTTTGCCTGGCGTGCAGCTGCACGAGTGAGTTCCAACTGCATTGTCTTAGCGAAAGATAGACAAGCTTTGGGGATAGGTGCTGGCCAACAAAATAGAAGAGATGCCGGAGAAATCGCGGCCCAAAAGGCGGAGGGCAGGGCAAAAGGGGGTGCTTGCGCCAGCGATGCCTTCTTCCCATTCACAGACGGTTTAGNTGCAGCGATTAATGCTGGTTGTACTGCAGTTATTCAACCGGGAGGCTCCATTCGTGACCAAGAAGTGATTGAAGCTGCCAATAATGCCGGATTAGCAATGGTTTTCACGGGCGAGAGACATTTCAAGCATTAATAACCGACACGCTAATGCCTGATTTCATTCCCCCTCAACGCATGCTGNTGGGCATAAGAGCTTTTTTGCTATCTATAGCTATTTTTCTAAGCGTCCTATTTTTCTTTTCATCTACAGCATTATCAGAAGACAATAATCAAGATTTATTATTTGGNACGCATAAAGACGTAACCTGTCCCATGACATACCAATCTGCCCCATCATCAGAGGCCGGAACGGTTTGCCAAAAGAGCACATATGTTTGCGACCCGACTAGTTCAATTCAAAGCTTACAGATTGTTCCTCCGATCAAAAATCAGTTTTTCTATGCGTGGCAATGTTTTCAATACATTAAAGGATTGCCTCTAAACGGGCAGACNTCATGCCAAGCGATCGGAGCAAGCACCTCACGAAACTCAGATTGTTTTATAACTATTCAAGCCAGCTCGACAACACAAATAATCCCTCCAACCAGCTGTTCTATAAGAGGTTACGAAAAGTATCAATGCATTTTCCCTGATGCACAGAACAACAAATGGATTCCAACAATCAATATTTCTGAGTCTGACCCCTACAACCCCAAACTTATCCAGTCGTCATGCATACCCTATGATTCATCTGGCCGCCCAGTAGAAGCTACTGCTGTCTTCATAGAAACCTTTGACAAAATGTGTAATGTAGCTAAAACAGATGGCCTGACCTTCTCAGTCAATAGCTCCTACAGGACATTCACTGAACAACAAAGCCTTTATTATTTGTATGGATTCACCAGAGCACTTCGACCTGAGGAATCCAANCATACCCAAGGGCTCGCCGTAGATATTGCTAGTGGATCATGGGAATGGTTACACGAAATCGTTGGATGCCAAAATACTCANTCCAACACGTTTAACTACCTTTCAGAACCAATGTCCTACAGAATATATACGAACGAGTGTGGAACAAACCGATTTATTCTCCCTGTGAAACGCTCTCAACTGTATGGACTATCACCTTTATGNGAAGATCTAACAACAGATGTTCAATGGGATAATACAAGCGTTATTAGATGCAGCGGTTATCAGAAAAGTGGTCTTAGATATGAGGCTTGGCATTTTGAACTTGATAGCACATTCAAAATATTTGACTAGGTAACGGATTATCAGAATTCACGCGATCAATAAATATTGGACACAGATTTAGCTACGTGACGTAGATCACCAATAGAGAAATTTTGTGCTTCTCAAGATCATGTAAACTATGNAATATGATCTCCAATGACAATTCGGCACCAAAATGGCAAGGCATACACCATCTAGCAATGATTACACCAGACATGGATGAAACAGTTCGTTTCTACTGTGGAGTTCTCGGAATGCCCTTGGTAGCTACACTACGAGCCGGCCCCATGAGGCATTATTTTTTCGAATTAGGACCTGGAAACACCATTGCGTTTTTTGAAGACCCCCGTGCCGAAACCTTCACAAAACCGGCGGGCCTCATGACACGAACAGATCTTCAGTTCGATCACCTCTCATTCGCTTTACCTACTGAAGAGGACCTCAAGTCGCTCATATCAAGACTTGAAAGTGCTAATTGCGATATCACTACAATCGTTGATCACCAGATCATCAGATCTGTATACTTCCACGACAATAATGGAATTGCTCTTGAAGCATCATATTGGACCGTTCCGATAGAGGAATTAGGGTTCAAACCTGATGATGAAACATTATTTGCTGACCCTGAGCCTGTGCCAGCAGTAAATGAACTCGCAAACGGATCTTTAACCGAAATTCCAGAGACTAAATTCGCTTCATTCTCATAACGAAACCAGATTCGAACCAAATAATAGGATTTCCGGCCNTCCACGTGGCATTATCAAATTATGGTTGCGATCAAATTAGATGGTGAACGAGTTTCACTAGAACTGAAAAGTGCTCTCAAGCAGAGAATCTCCAAACTCAAAGAAGCGTCAATTACACCAGGTTTGGGAACAATACTGGTAGGCGANGATGGTCCATCAAAAAACTATATTGCGATGAAGCACAGAGATTGCAAAGAACTTGGAATGCACTCGGAAGAAATAAACCTTCCCGCAACTACAACCCAAGAAGAAATAATTGAAGCTATAGAAACATTCAATCACGACACTCAAATACATGCTTTTATAATTCAGTACCCTTTCCCTGGAGATCTTGACTATGAAGCAGCCCTTCTCCGTGTCCTTCCAGAAAAGGATGCAGACGGCTTACATCCAGTCAATTTAGGCAAACTAGTGCAAGGAATTCCAGCCCCGTTAGCGTGCACACCCGCAGGAATACAGTATTTGCTTGAACAATACGATGTCCCTATCAAAGGAAAACATGTCGTAATTGTTGGAAGAGGCTTAACAATCGGAAGACCATTAGCAAATCTGCTGTCTCTCAAAAGAGAAAACGCTAATGCAACAGTAACTGTGGCTCATACCGGAACGGAAGANATTNGTATTCATACAAAGCAAGCTGATATTTTGATCGCGGCAGCTGGCTCACCCCACATGATNAAACCCGACATGGTTAAANCTGGATCGGCAGTCGTAGCGGCAGGTGTGAGCTTCCAAGGNAAAAAACTACTTTCTGATGTAGCGGATGAAGTTGATCAGGTTGCGGGATGGTTATCACCGAGAATCGGGGGGGTAGGACCCATGACTCGAGCGTTCCTTATGGCAAACACAGTTGAAGCTGCAGAAAAGACCGTAGATATCTTTTAGACTTTTTTCCTTTGCATTTAAGTAACTCATCAGATTTCCTCTACAATCAGGCTATATGGCAGAAAAAATTACAATAAATGATGACCACACACTCAATGTCTCTGACAACCCGATAATTCCTTTCATTGAAGGTGATGGCACTGGAATAGATATTTGGCCCGCTGCAAAACTCGTTCTTGACGCAGCAGCAGCCAAGTACGGTCGAACAATTGAATGGATTGAAGTTCTTGCAGGAGAAAAAGCATTCAACGAGACCGGAGACTGGCTACCACAGCAGACAGTTGACACTTTTGAAGAATACCTAATCGGTATCAAAGGACCACTCACAACTCCTATTGGAGGAGGCTTCAGAAGCCTCAACGTTGCATTACGCCAACTTCTAGACCTCTACGTATGCCTACGACCAGTCAGATGGTTTGAAGGCGTACCCTCACCGGTTAAACAACCAGAACTCGTTGACATGGTTATCTTCAGAGAAAACACAGAAGATATATACGCTGGAATAGAAGCCGAAGCTGGATCACCCGAAGCAGCAACGATTCGAGAAATGATCAAAGAAGTTTTCGGGAGAGAAATAAGTGAAGATTCAGGATTAGGAATAAAGCCAGTATCGCGAACAGGTTCTCAACGGCTCCAACGAGCAGCAATCAAATACGCTGTTGAGCGCGGACGAAAAAACATTCATTGGGTTCACAAAGGTAACATCATGAAGTACACAGAAGGTGCATTCCAAAAGTGGGGATATGAACTTGTCAAAGAAGAATTTGATGATGTGGCNGTAGGGTGGGACGACTGCGGAGGAGACCCCGGTGATAAAATTCTTGTCCAAGACGCAATCGCTGATATCGCACTTCAGCAGGTACTAACCAGACCAGCAGAATTTGATGTAATTGCAACAATGAACCTCAACGGTGACTACCTATCCGACGCTCTCGCTGCGCAAGTAGGAGGAATAGGGATCGCTCCAGGAGCCAATATCAACTACGTCACAGGACATGGCATCTTTGAGGCAACCCACGGAACAGCACCAAAATATGCTGGCCAAGACAAAGTCAATCCATCATCTGTTCTTCTCTCAGGGGTACTCATGTTTGAGCACCTTGGATGGAGAGACGCAGCAGATGACATTATCACAGCTGTTGAACAGACTATTGGTGAAAAGATCGTCACATACGACTTTGCTAGGTTGATGGATGGAGCAACGGAAGTGAAATGCTCCGAATTTGCCTCAGCGATTGTGGACAGACTCTAAACCCCTAACCCCAAGGCGATAAATTCCTCCTGGAATCAAACGTCTCAAGATCTACAAGCCTCAGGTGGCTAATACATGCAACCACCAGTCACAGAAATTGAAGGTTTCGACAAAAAACAGTTCAGACGTGGCCTCAAACTCATAAACAGGTCACTAAAGCTTCGCCCTTTCTCTCACGCAATCGCAATCACGGGANCATGCCTCTTCTCTATCGCAGCAGTAATCCTGACCCGCGTTCTCGGTTACGCAACCGATGATGTAATCATCCCCAATCTAGATAACAATACGTTGGANAAACGAGATCTCTGGCTTGCTTTCGCATTAATTATTGCTGTAGGCCTACTGCGAGGCTTTGGTGCTTTTCTACGCCGGTATTTTTTAGCAGGAGCACGCTATGGAACAGAGCTCTATTGGCGACGTCAGCTCTTTAATCAATACCTTGACCTACCGATGTCTTTTCATAGGAAAAAATCTCCAGGCGAACTCCTCGCTCATGCTGATAACGACATGATGATTGCTTCGCTCGCGTTGATGCCACTTGCATTCACTATCGGAACATTCTTTCTCGCCATCGTTGCCTTAGTTAACCTTTTCCTGATTCACCCAACCATAGCGCTCATAGCGGTAGTGCTGTTTCCACTTCTGGCCGCAATGAATAAGTCCTATTCCCAGAGAGTTGTTACGCCCGCATCTTCAGTTCAGCAGGCAGTAGGGAATACATCATCGCTAGTACACGAAAGCTTCGATGGAATATTAGTTGTTAAATCGCTTGGTANAGGAGATCAAGAAGTAGAACGACTTCGCAAATCTGCGAAAGAAATCCGAAAGCATCGAATAAGTGTTGGTCGACTTCGCGCAATTTTTGANCCAGCTATTTATGCACTCCCAAATCTTGGAGTAATAGCGCTCCTCATGATTGGAACATGGCTAATTGATAAAGGCTCACTCACAATCGGAGAGCTTGTCAGCGCGATCGCACTCTTCGGAATACTCGCATTTCCAGTTCGAATAGCAGGAATATTTTTTGAAGAACTNCCCCGATCAGTTGTCGCTTTGGACAGAATCGATGAAGTTCTAAACCTAGAATCACCTCAACATCAACATCAGGGAACGAAAGTAGTCAGTGCAAACCCAACTAATTTACGAATAGAAAATGTTGAAGCAAGGTATGAAGACCAACTGATTCTAGACAACATCAGCTTCTCAGTAGAAAGTGAAGAGATTGTTGCTCTGGTAGGACCTACCGGAGTCGGAAAATCAACAATTGCCGACTTAGTAGGAAGTTTGCAGCAGCCAACATCAGGAAATATATATCTTTCAAATACCCCACTAAATGATATAAAACCTTCAGATAGNACAAGGACGCTAACNATCGCTTTCCAAGAGTCATTTCTGTTCGCTGATACGGTGAAAGAAAATATCCTTTTGGGCAGACAATTCGCAGATGATGAATTGCAAGAGGCAATAGAAATCGCTCAGGCTGACGACTTCATCTCACGCCTACCTGCTGGGCTTGACACACTNTTAGGNGAAAGAGGGGTCACACTATCAGGTGGGCAACGCCAACGTGTCACATTGGCACGAGCGCTTATAGGAAATCCTCAAATCATTTTTTTAGACGATTCAACATCTTCAGTTGACCCAGTCATTGAAAAACGAATTTTGGACGGCCTTAGGACCAGAAAAAACATAAGCCTATTGATTGTTGCCCACCGTTTATCAACAATAAAACTTGCCGACCGAGTCATTTTTCTAAATAACGGCGTGATTGAGGGAACAGGTTCTCACGAAGAACTGATGCAGTTAGAAGCATATGCNTCACTTGTAAAAGCTTATGAAAAACCAGGTATGAATTCATGAGTCAAGCCCGCCAGACCCGAAGAAATACCAGAGGAGAAATTGCA
Organism: Acidimicrobiaceae bacterium; assembly: GCA_002712325.1. Taxonomy (GTDB): domain Bacteria; phylum Actinomycetota; class Acidimicrobiia; order Acidimicrobiales; family UBA8592; genus UBA8592. Next base: position 8,953 of record PATH01000013.1, read on the forward strand.
TCTCAAAACATCGAAGTAGCCTCATTGAGCGATGGAGAAGATGAGACAAAAATCGGTGCCCTGATGGTGTTAAAGCGGGGATTACAAATAAGCCCTGAATTACGGACTGGAGCCGGGCTTACAGTACTGATGGCTTTAATAGTTGCCGCCGGATCTCTAGCTATTCCAGTTCTAATTCAACAAATCTTAGATCAGGGACTACGCGGAGAAGATGGTCTCCGTTCAAATTTCATTTATACTTCCTGCGCNATTGCCTTTATTATTGTCTCCTTCGTTATTTACGCTCAACGCGCTACCTACAACCGTCTCGTGAGAGTCGCAGAGACAACTATTCTTGAACTTAGAGTAAGAGTTTTTCGACACCTACACCGTCTCAGCCTTGCCGATCATCAAGAAGCAAGAAAAGGGATTCTTACAGCAAGAGTAACAAGCGATATTGAAACTCTCTCACAATTNGCGCAGTGGGGCGCGATTGCTTGGATCGTTGACTCAGTAATCATCCTAGGGACGCTTACAGTAATGGCCATATACAGCTGGCAACTGACATTAATCGTAATTGTGATTTATCTTCCGATCATTCCAATTCTCAAAGCGATCCAACAACAACAATTTATCAAATACAGAGAAGTNCGCGAAGCAGTATCTGAAACACTTGGGCAAGCCTCNGAAGCAGTCACNGCAGCTCCAGTAATTCGCTCATACGGATACCAGAACTCAATCCGATCAAAGCTGGAAAACGCCAATCAAAACCAGTATCGACGACAAATACGCGCACATAAATTCTTTGCTTTACTTGCACCAGTCATGGATACATTCAGCGCTCTATCCATAGCTGGAGTCATAGTCGCAGGGTCGTATCTTGGACCCGATATGGGACTCACATCAGGAGAAATGATTGCTTTCGTGTTCCTAACAACAATTCTGGTAGCACCAATTTGGGAGCTCGGAGAAGTCTTGGACCAAACACAGACAGCATTAGCAGGATGGTGGAAAATACTTTCGGTTCTAGATGTCCCAATAGAGGTCCACGAACCTGAAAGCGGTGAAAAACTCTCACCCGGTGCTTTAGAAATCGAAGCCCACAATATCAACTTCACATACCGTACTGGAAGCCAAGTTCTTAATGATATAAGCATTCGAATACCTGCCGGAACAAATGTTGCTGTCGTGGGAGAAACAGGCTCAGGAAAAACAACTTTTGTAAAACTTCTTGCCCGCATAGCTGACCCTACAAACGGGCAAATAGTTATCAATGGCATTCCACTGAACGAAATAGACTCTGAATCCCGGCACGCATCCATACAAATGGTTCCACAAGACGGGTTTCTCTTTGATCAAACAATAAGCCAAAATGTTGCATTTGGTAAACCAAATGCAAGTGAAGAAGAAATTCAAACAGCATTTCATTCTTTAGGTCTCACTGACTGGCTGAATAAACTTCCAGAGGGCATCAACACACAAACAGGTTCAAGAGGTGAAAGAATTTCAGTAGGTGAACGCCAACTTGTTGCACTTGCTCGAGCACAGTTAGCTAACCCCGGACTTCTCATTCTTGATGAAGCAACTAGCGCAGTTGATCCCGAAACNGAAGTTGCGCTCGTCAGTGCCTTAGAGCGTTTATCTCAAGGCCGCACGACAATATCGGTTGCTCATCGTTTGAGTACAGCAGAAAAAGCAGACCTCATACTCGTCTTCGATGATGGGAACATTGTCGAAACAGGAACACATCATGAATTAACTACACAAAACGGAATTTATGCAGACTTGCACAACACGTGGATGGGGAACACACAAGCCANNTAGATAAAACTTCTCTCAACTCGCTGAGGATTAGCCAAAGTGTGTCAACTTTTAGGTAATCTCTTGATGGACTTAAAGAGGTTGATATGACTAAAACACCGGTACACGTAACCGTAACTGGAGCAGCAGGGCAAATTGGCTATGCGTTGCTTTTTAGAATCGCAAGTGGGCAAATGCTTGGAGCCGACCAACCAGTCGTGCTTCGTTTATTGGAAATTACCCCAGCGTTAGGTGCCCTAGACGGAGTGCATATGGAACTTGACGACTGTGCCTTCCCGCTACTTCACGGGGTTGTCAAAACAGATGATGCGAATGTGGCCTTTGCAGAGAGCAATTATGGTCTGTTAGTTGGAGCAATGCCACGGAAAGACGGTATGGAACGGGCAGATCTGCTCGAGGCCAATGGCGGAATATTTGGNCCTCAGGGTAAAGCAATTGCAGAAAACGCCAACGAAAATATAAAGGTACTTGTCGTCGGAAATCCAGCGAACACAAATGCTTTAATAGCGCAATCCTCTGCTGCGGGGATAAATCCAAGACAATTTACGGCTATGACGCGACTTGACCATAACCGTGCTCAAACTCAGGTTGCTTCAAAGTTGGGTGTTCAAGTCAATGATGTGAAGAAAATGACAATTTGGGGAAATCATTCAGCAACCCAGTACCCAGACCTCTTCAATTGTGAGGTCAATGGAGAATCCGTCGCCCACACAATAAACGANCAACAATGGCTCGAAAATGATTTTATTCCAACTGTGCAACAACGCGGCGCCGCAATAATCAAGGCTAGAGGAGCCTCATCAGCAGCTTCCGCCGCTAACGCAGCTATCGACCATATGCGAGATTGGACACTCGGAACACCTGANGGTGATTGGGTATCAATGGCTATCCCATCTGATGGAAGTTACGNTATTCCTGAGGGAATTATTTCCTCTTTCCCAGTCACCTGTNAAGATGGCGATTATGAAATTGTTCAAGGGTTAGAAATTGATGATTTCAGTCGTGGCAGAATCAATGCTTCAGCAGACGAACTTGTATCTGAACGAGAAACAGTTGCGAGTCTAGGACTCATTTAAATCCTATTTCTGCGAGAAGCTTGGGAACGCATCTATCAATCGTTCAACATTTCCAGACAAGCGAAGTAANCCTTTGAGAAAAGCCTCCTCGGAAGTTAATTCCCCTCTGTGGATCAAAACTGCGGTTTCTTTATTCAAGNTAAAAACAACATCTGGTGATTCGGCTGCTCCACTAGANGTTTCTGTTGTTGCCCCGATCACACAGTAAAAGCCTTCAATACTGCCATCAGAATTAGCAACTTCGTATTGGATGGTTAATTCTTCGTCAAGATTTGGCGAAGCATATAAGAAAAGATTGTTTTGAAGTTCAGACACCCACTCCATTTCATCAATTCCCATATTTAAGATTATCCCTACATCCTGCAAGTTGTATGGCGTTAGGTACCAAATCAATAGTCGCAGGAGACTCTCCAATAAATTCACCATCAGCCCATAAACCTAAGCCAGCGGTCTCGAGCACAATTCGTTTTCCCTCCAACCCTTCAACTTTGGGATGACTCATATGCGAACCGCTAAACACTCGCCTAAAGAAACGCAACAATTCAAAGCGCCCCACCTTTGATACAAGGGTTAAATTAGCAATCCCATCAAATGGGTTCGCTGAGGGTGCAATTTTCATTCCACCACCAAAATCACTGGTATTTGCAACATTCCACAAAGAAACGTCCCGTTCAAAGGGGACATCATCTATCGAAAANNTCACAAATTTACTAGATAACGATCGAAGTGATGCCAAGGTTGAAACTGTATATCGACTTGGACCAGTCGGCCANCGCATCCGTTCCGCCCGCACATTCACATCACTGGAAAAACCAAAAGTCATAACAGACGCAACCCACCGGTCGTTCACTTTTAATAAATCAATTGATCTGGGTTCTTCCAAGGATGCCCTAACTGCTTTCTCAACATCGGTAGGAATTGTTAACGCTCTGCAAAAATCATTCCCAGTCCCTATGGGAATAATTCCCAACACTGTCTCTGTTGTTGCAATCGACTGAATGGCGTGGTGAATAATCCCATCACCACCAGCCACAATTACCCTTTCCGCTCCCTGCTCTATAAGTTCCTGTAAATTATGTTTTACTTCCGGAAGTGTCTCACCAGGTACGAGTGCATAGCCTGCATCCAATTCTTCCAAACATTGAAAGATCAAACTCGCAGCTTTCGCCCCTTTTCCACGCCTNGCTAATTGGTTAATCAATACGTGAATCACTGATCACTCCGGCTTAGATTCCAAATAAAAATTACAATAATGAAACCAGCTAGTCCAAATATCACNGGCCAAATGAACGCGCTAAAAGAGTCAGGCCATGCAAGCGNTGAACCTTCAATGACTTCATTCTCTTCACTACTGATAACCCCAACGCCATTAGGCCATGGCCAAATCACGCGAAGACTTCCGATCATAAGTCCAATAAGAAGCGCTAAAACAGAATCACGATAATTTCTTAAAATCCAACTCAACAAGCGCGCAGACAAACTCAGCGACAAGACGGCCCCAAGACCGAAAACCAAAAGTTTACTAAGCAGGCGCTCATTGACAGCTTCTATTAAAGACCCATACATACCAATCATTAATAGAAAAAATGACCCTGATATTCCTGGAAGTATCATTGCACTGATTGCAATTGCTCCTGAAAGGAAAAAAATTAATAAGCTTGGCTGTTGAATGGGACCCGCCCGCACACCAAGCAAAATAAATACTGCAATTCCCACNGCAAGACCCAAGGAAACACGAAAAACATTCCAAGAACTCACCATAAATACGGCGACAATAACTGATGCAAGAACCAGCCCGAAAAATAAACCGGCTACAGAAGTAGGATGCTTCTCAAGAAGACGTTCAATAATTTGAGCCAATAAGACAAAAGTAATAAAGACCCCTGACAAGAGCGATAATAAAAAATGCCACTCTACGGATTGGAAAGACCTTTTCGTAGTAGCCCTGTCAATACGCAACACCGAAATAACTAAATTCGTACAGTNCTGGATATTGTGAAGAAGNCGCTCATAGATTCCCAANAAAAGAGCTATTGTNCCACCTGAAACACCAGGAACAGCATCTGCTGCACCCATGAAAGAACCACGTAACACATTACGCGTTATCTCCCGGAATACAGATTTCTGTTCAGTCATGGCTACCCATCAAGATGATAGAACCGAATACNGCCTTAGAGAGATATAGCAANGCCTTTCTGCNTCATTCTCAAATAAGGCAAGAATTTAATGAAAGTCCGACTTTATAGCTATTGTGATATTGGAGTTTCTATGGTGCAAAGCGATTCAAATCCAGAAATNAGTAAAGGCGACGAATACCTTTTAAACCTTTTTCTCACCGATGAGGGAATAGCTGACCCTGCTGTTTGGTATAAAAGACTCAGAGATGAATCACCAGTTTTCAGAAGTTCCTCCGGAGCTATTTTCCTCTCGCGTTATGAAGATTGCAGAATGGTTTTTCGTGATAATCGGCTAGGGAAAGATAATCGCGAAGGTCCAGGAGGCACTGCTTTACCAAGAGAAGAATCTGAAGAAGTCCGAGCTTATAGGGAACAAATTAGCGCAAATAGAGGTGATTCATCTCCGTCAATGCTGTTTCTCAATCCTCCTGACCATACTCGCCTTCGAGGACTAGTCAGTAGAGCCTTTACACCACGGCGCGTTGAATCGATGAGAGAAAGCATCAAGGAACTTACCGAAGACTGCCTTGATAACCTTGCTGACGTTGGTGAGGGAGACGCAATGGAAATACTTGGTTTTCTTCCAGTTAATGTCATAGGTGAACTAGTCGGCGTGCCACGCTCAGATTGGGAATATTTCAGACCTTTGGTGACCGCAGGCGTTGCATCTCTTGAGGCGGCACCTTCTTTGGAAGAACTTAAAGCGTCCACAGCAGCTTTTACCGAAATGGGAGAATATTTCACCGCACTCCTTGAGGAAAGGAAATCAGTTCCGAAGGATGATCTCATGTCAGCTCTCATAGCGGTAGAGGAAAGTGGTGATCGGATTTCAGAAGATGAAGTCGTAAGCACAATAATTCTTCTTTTCGCTGCAGGAATGGAAACAACACAAAATCTNATAGGAAATGGATTAGGTGCTCTTTTCGCATACCCAGATCAAATGGAATTGTTATGGAATGATCAGGAATATGTCGAATCTGCAGTTGAAGAGATGCTTCGTTGGGATAGTCCTGTGCAATTGGATGGGCGAACGGCTCTAGAAGATACTGAAATACCTGACCTAAAATTACCTAAAGGAAGCCAAGTCGTTACTCTCATTGGGGCAGCCAACCGTGACCCGGAAAGATTCACGAATCCAGATGATTTCCAAGTCCANCGAAATGAAGGCCAACCACTCAGTTTCGCTTCAGGTATTCACTACTGTTTAGGGGCTAATCTTGCACGCACAGAAGGACAAGAAATGTTTGCAGGTTTAATCAGACGATTCAAAACCATTGAACAGGCTGGAGAATTAAAACAACGTGGACGTCTCACATTACGAGGTTANGAAGCAGTTCCAGTTAAAGTAACATCGCGATGAATGACTCAGAAGAGCTATGGGACAAACGTTACAGCGATAATCCGGTTCTAAATCCTCCCTCAGAGTTTCTCGAAGAATTTGAACAATACCTTCCGGATCATGGGACTTGTGTTGACATAGCGGGAGGGAATGGAAGGAATGCTCTTTGGTTCGCTAAGAAAGGTTACACAACGTCTGTGATTGATATCAGTTCAGTTGCCCTTAACCAGGCAACGAAGAGCGCCCAATCTCAAAAAGTGGAACTTGAGTGCATATATTGGGACATTGAGAAGAACCTTCTTCCACCAGAACGAAGATGGGATATTGCGCTTCTTACCCTTTTCCTCAATAGAGGCGTTTTGCAGACAGCGAATGAGTACCTAAACCCGCAAGGAATACTTTTGTTCGCCCAACCAACGAAGAAAAATTTAGAGCGTCACCAACATCCAAGCGAACGATTCCTACTCGACCCTTCAGAAATATTTGAGATAAGCGAGAATCTTGCCGGTATGGAAATCCTCCATGTAGATGAGGGATGGCGAACATTAGAAAGACATGAAGCCTGGCTCGCCTGTAAGAAAATAATTTAAACACTTCGTCTTACTTGCGCTCACGGCATCTCTTTACTAATTGTAGAGATAGAAATTTCTACGAATTGGAGATGCATGAACGGACAAATGGTTAACTTCGCAGTAAATGGCACGCAAGCTGCCGGCTATCTTTCTGAAGCTAAGTCAGGTAAAGGCACTGGCGTTTTAGTTTTGCAGGAGTGGTGGGGTTTGGTTCCTCAAATTAAAGGTATCTGTGACCGGCTTGCAGATCAAGGGTTCACTGCACTTGCTCCGGATTTGTATCATGGTGAATTTGCACAACATACAGAAATGGATAAGGCAGGCGAACTGATGACAACCTTGCCACCAGAGAGAGCAGCTCGAGACATGTCAGGCGCCATTGATTACCTTTTGTCACACGATGCATGCTCAAGCGAGCAGGTAGGCGTAATTGGCTTCTGTATGGGCGGTATGTTGACATTACTCATAACAGCTCAAGAGGGTAACAGGGTAGGAGTCGCAGCCCCATATTATGGAGCTCCTCTCGGCGATCCATCAGTAAATTGGGACAGTCTCTCCGCTAAAGTTGAGGGGCACTTTGCTGCTCACGACGATTTTTTTCCTCCCGAAGCGGTTCAAGATCTTGAACAGCAGTTGCAGCAGCAGGGAAAAGATGTGACTTTTCATATTTATGAAGGCACAGGCCATGCCTTTGCAAATGAAGAAGACGTGTTAGGAACATTTGATTCCTCAGCTGCCGAGACTGCCTGGGATAGAACTATCGCTCTCTTAAAGAAAATTTGACCTTTGAGTAGTGTCAAAAGTGAGAATTTAAGAACTCTGTCCTAACAATTTGCGGTTCTTGCGCTTGGACTTTATGTAATCGCGATTGGTATAAGCGATGAAGTCCAAAGGTATTTCTTTCGGGCAGGCTTCATGGCATTCCCCATGGTTAGTGCAAGAACCGAAATATTCTTCCATTGTCTCAACCATGTCCTCGGTTCTTGACCATCTTTCAGGCTGACCTTGTGGCAGCAGGTTGAGATGTTGAACCTTCGCAGATGTAAAGAGCTGAGCCGCAGAGTTGGGGCAAGCAGCCACGCAAGCTCCGCAACCAATGCATGCTGCAGCATCAAAAGCAGTATCCGCAGCATCTTTAGGAACCGGAATCAGGTTCGCATCAGGTGCCGAACCCGTAGGAACTGTAATGTATCCTCCGGCTTCAATGATGCGATCTAGTGGAGATCGATCAACAACTAAATCCTTGATGACAGGAAATGAAGCAGCTTGCCACGGTTCAACGATGATCGTGTCACCATCACTGAACTTTCTCATGTGCAATTGGCATGTTGCAGTAGCCTTCTCAGGTCCGTGAGCCTTTCCATTGATCATGCAACCGCAGGTACCGCAAATTCCTTCACGGCAATCACTGGCGATTTCCACTGGTTCCTCACCATCGCTTATTAGGTTCTCGTTGAGAACATCAAACATCTCAAGAAATGACATGTCCGGACTTATCTCGTTCACTTCGTATGTTTCAAATCGCCCTGTTTCGTCGGGTCCATTTTGGCGCCACACTTTTAGCGTTAATGTCATTGTATTTTCCATGGCGTTCTCCTACTTGTATGACCTTTGTGTCAATGGGACATTATCAAAGGTCAACTCTTCCTTATGTCTAACGGCTGAATCGGAAGTTCCTCCCCATTCCCACGCAGCGACGTGAGCGTAGCTTTCGTCGTCACGCAATGCTTCGCCTTCAGGCGTTTGACTTTCAGTTCGGAAATGGCCACCACATGATTCGTTACGTTCAAGCGCATCTCGAGCTTTCAGTTCCGCTAGCTCAAAGAAGTCAGCAACCCTACCGACCTTCTCAAGCGAGGTATTGAGGTTATCGGCTGTGCCAAGAACCCTGACGTCTTTTTCAAACTCTTCGCGTAGTGAGGGAATTTCTGATAAAGCCTTTTCTAGACCATTCTTATCTCTTTCCATCCCAATGAAATTCCAGACCAGCTTTCCTAGTTCCCTGTGGAACCAGTCAACAGAACGAGTTCCATTGACGGAAAGCCATTTTTGCGTGCGCTCTGCGACGTCGTTNACTACAGTTGCGCATGCAGGATCATTCTCATCAAGNGGGCTTTCTCCTAAGAGAGGGGCGAGGTAATTTCCTATTGTGTACGGAAGAACGAAATACCCGTCTGCAAGTCCCTGCATTAACGCTGAGGCTCCTAGTCGGTTAGCTCCGTGGTCTGAGAAGTTTGCTTCACCTACGACAAACAGNCCAGGTACGTTACTCATCAATTCGTAATCAACCCANAGACCACCCATTGTGTAGTGTGTCGCNGGATATATTCTCATTGGNGTTTGGTATGGGTCTTCGCCTGTGATTCGCTCGTACATTTGGAAAAGGTTTCCATAGCGTGCNCGGATAGCATCCTCACCATCTCGCTTAATGGCATCAGCGAAATCAAGGTAGACACCATTTTTGAGCGGCCCTACTCCAAGTCCTTGATCAACTACTGTTTTAGCGTTTCTTGATGCTACATCTCGTGGAACCAGGTTTCCGAAAGCAGGATACTTTTCTTCTAGGTAGTAGTAGCGTTGATCTTCAGGTATGTCAGATACTATCCGGGCTTCATCGTGGCTCTTAGGAACCCATATCCGCCCATCATTTCGTAGCGATTCTGACATCAAAGTTAATTTTGATTGGAATTCATCACTTGCTGGTATGCAGGTTGGNTGAATCTGTGTGTAACAGGGGTTAGCAAATAGAGCCCCACGTCGGTGAGCTCTCCANCCGGCTGTGACGTTGCAAGCCATTGCATTTGTGGATAGGTAGTACACATTTCCGTATCCCCCTGTAGCGAGAACTACTGCATGTGCTGTGTGGCTTCGTACGTCTCCTGTGATTAAGTCCCTGACTACNATTCCTCTTGCAGCGCCATCATGGACGATAAGNTCCAACATNTCTGTNCGNGTATGCATTTCNACAGANCCNGCCCCNACNTGNCTCATNAGNGCNGAGTANGCNCCAAGNAGNANCTGNTGNCCGGTTTGCCCTCGAGCGTAGAATGTNCGACTTACNTGAGCTCCACCNAAGGANCGNTTNTCTAGAAGGCCNCCNTATTCNCGNGCAAATGGNACTCCNTGNCCNACGCACTGGTCAATNATATTTAGAGANACNTCAGCGAGTCTNTGNACATTGGCTTCNCGACTTCTNTAGTCGCCNCCTTTAACTGTGTCNTANAACAANCNATANACNGAGTCTCCATCATTTTGGTAGTTTTTNGCACCNTTGATNCCACCTTGTGCAGCNATACTGTGCGCTCTTCTTGGGCTGTCNTGATANGTGAAGGCTTTAACTTTNTAACCTAANTCNCCNAGTGTTGCCGCNGCNGAAGCACCTGCTAAGCCNGTTCCGACAACAATNACTTCGAANTTCCTCTTNTTNGCTGGNTTTACGAGNTTCATNTCGAATTTATGGNTGGACCATTTGTCNGNAATNGGTCCTTCGGGAATTTTGGAATTAATTTCNCCAATCATTCTTTTGCCTCCTTTTCGGCTTCGTATGCCGTAATCCCACATGGAGNCTCACAGTTATCNTGATCAATTAACCCNGNGGTAACTGCTATCGGGAAACTTAGGTTCCCGATCAAGATTATTCCNGCTANCCCNTTGGCGANTGAGCGACGTGCTTTNTTAATTTTTGGACTATTGATNCCAAGGCTTTGGAAAAGGCTCCANGTTCCNTGNTANATNTGTATCGCAAGNGCAANGTTNGCNACTACGTANATGAGTGCNACNCCNATGTTNCCCATNGANACNACAANNTTNTTNTANGGGTCTCCTAGAACCCAGTCTTTACTGAACCATCCCCACGTTAGGTCAGCTAAGTGGAAGAAAAGGTAGAGGAGGACGATAGGTCCGGTCCAACGCATGGTGCGACTGGCATAGTTAGCAGCGACGAAATCTTGCGACGATGCATACTTCTTGTTCCCGTCTGTGAAATTCGCTCTGGTATTAGATTTTCGACTTATTTCTTTGAGCGTGTAGGCCGAATGGACATGCACAGCAAAGGCGGCGATGAGCAAAAGACGCACACCCCATAGAAGCCAAGTTCTTGGAACAATGTCCGTTCCGAGATTNCTCAACGTCTCGGCATATTCGTGAATCTCCANTGGGCCTTCGTAGAGGTGGAGGTTGCCGATCATGTGTGTGACTACAAAGCCGAGCAGAACGACGCCACTTACAGCCATGGCCCATTTTCTTCCTACTGCACTTTGATAAATGTTCA
>PATH01000014.1 GCA_002712325.1 Acidimicrobiaceae bacterium
TATAGCAAACCAATTTCCCTAGCAACGTTTTGAAGTTGAATGGTCTCGCCAGAAATATAGTCACTGACATCAGAAGCAATATGAGCAACTACCTCTCCGATAACGTCCGGCTCCACCCCTAAAGAGGCAACGTTCTCGACTGGACCACGAACAATTTTTACTCGTTCGGTAGCGACTAAACCAGGTTGAAGATTCAAAGAGGTAATACCATCGTCCCCATATTCGTACCCAAGCTGGACCGCTAAGCGGTGAAAGCCACCTTTGGATACGGTATAAGCGGACCCCCAACCACCCTTACCGGGCATAGCGAACGGCGTTTCGTACGCCGCAGCTGAGGTCATAAACAACAAAGTTCCCTTTCCTTGTTTCACCATCGAAGCAAGGATCGGTCTGAGGAAAAACATCTGAGCAGTAATATTGCCGAAAATTCGATCTGCTACATCGTCAAGGTCGTTGTCCAAAAATCTCCCATAATTTCCCGGACCGCTATAGACGGCGTTACTCAGGAGCACATCCACATGACCTAACTTGTCGATAATTGCTTCTGCAGTGGGAATCAAACTATCTCTTTCCATAAGGTCCATGTAGAAAGGGAAAGCGTGCACTTTAAATGAGCGGATAATTTCCGCTGTTTCCTCTAAAGAACCGGGAAGCATTACTGCGCGTAGTCCAGAAGGCTCAGGAGATTGGTCCTCCTTTGACATGGTTCGTGCAGTAATTGCCACATCAAAACCCTTTTGAGCTAAAGCAATAGCTGAGGCTTTACCAATTCCTCGGCTAGCACCAGTAACTACTGCAGTTCGTCTTTTCATATAAGCTTGAATCTATTTTAGGCCGGCGTTGCTATCAATTAGGTCCCATAAATCTTCAACATGTCGCTCCTCAGTCCACGTTGACCCAATTGAAACACGAATATAAGCCACATCATCGGTGACAGATGGAGTGACATACGCTGAACCACTGGCATTGATTGCGTCTGCTAATTCCTTTGTTGCATCATTGCCGTCAGTATGACGAAAGCACACCAATGCTAACGTCCGCGGCGCTGTAAGCTCCAACCTTGAGTCATTAATAACCTTAGACTCAAGTTCTTCCGCCCAAGCGACATGGGATCTAATGAACGTTCGTAAATTTTCCGCTCCGTACGACCGAAGAACAAACCAAAGCTTCAAAGCTCTAAAGCGCCTGCCCAAAGGCACATGCCAATCCCTGTAATCAATAGCAGCCGGATTGTCCTCCGTTTCATTACGGAGATACGGCGGCAAAATATTTAAAGTTTCTATTAATTTTGAACGGTTAGCAACCCAAAAGACCGAACAATCAAAATTTGTCAAGAGCCACTTGTGTGGATTAAAGGTGTAGCTATCGACAAGCTCAACGCCGTCTTGAAGTTCTCTGAACTCCGGGCAGATCATTGCACTACCAGCGTAAGCCGCATCAGCATGGTGCCACATTCCGTTCTCCGTAGCAATACCAGCTATTGCACGAATAGGGTCCATCGCTGTCGTATTTGTTGTGCCAACTGCCGAGCAGACCCATGCTGGGATGAGCCCAGAATCAATATCATTCCGAACTATTTGTGCGAAAGAATGAGCATCCATCGCGAACGTCTGAGTTACAGGAACTGAACGAATGTGCTTAAATCCAGCTATTCGAGCTCCCTTTTCGATAGACGAATGGGCCTGAGAAGAGCCGTAGGCAACGAGTGAATTCGCATCCGCGCCAGACAACTCAAATTGATGCCTCGCAACAGCAAGAGAGAGGTGCGTCGAATCCGATGCGCTCATTTGAATAACGCCCCCTCCAGGGCCCTCATCCAAACGCCAGGAGGATGGAAGACCAAGAAGATCAACAAGCCAATCTAAAACCGTATTCTCTATCTCAGTCGCAGCTGGAGCCGTGGACCACATCATTCCCTGCGTTGCTAAACCCGCAGCCACGAACTCACCCAAAGCAGATACAGGAGATGCCCCCGAAGGAAAGAAAGCATACCAACCGGGATGCTGCCAGTGAGCTACGCCAGGCATGACGACCCTATCAAGGTCAGCAATAATCTCTTCCATTGGCTCGGCCCTCTCGGGAGCTGAAACTGGAAGCATATTCCTGATATCGCCAGGCTCTATAGAGGGAAGCACCTGATACTGGTCAACGTTATCAAAGTATTCCGCAAGCCAATCAACCAGTTGATATCCGTATTCTCGGAATTCATCCTTCGATAGATGCATATTGGAAAGGTCATCAGCCATAGTTGGTAAGTCTAACGAAGGACGCATCAAGAAGTGCAGAGAAAACCTGAGGAACTACGCGTATTTCCAGACCTCGCTTTCCTGCACTCACATAAATTGAACTCAAAGACAATGCCAGTTCCTCAACAAACGTTCGATGACGACGGTTTTGACCAAAAGGAGAAATGCCACCAAGGACGTATCCAGTTCTTCGCTCAGCGACTTTACCATCGGCCATAGAAGCTCGCTTGACTCCGGCTGCCTTCGCGACGGCTTTCAAATTCAGGGAAGATGAAACAGGTATTAAACATACGACGAACTCACCTGTATTCAATTCAGACAATAAAGTCTTAAAAACCTTCTCATCATCAAGACCTAATTTGCTTACAGCCTCGCCTCCATAGCTCCCTGTAGACGGGTCATGATCATAATGGAAAAGCTCATACTTGCACCCTGCATCCTCTAATTCTGAAATCGCAGGGGTCATAATGAAATCTTAAACCAAAACCTATCAGACAGGAATTCGGCTTTCTTATTGAATAAATACCCAAAAGCAGGCTATATTCCATAGCGAATAGGGGAGGTTACATGTCAATAGTTGGAGCTAAAGTAATCCGTAAAGAAGACCCCAATCTTCTTACAGGTAGGGGCCAATTCGTCGACGATATTCAACTCACAGGAACAGCGCACATGGCGTTTGTCCGAAGTACAGAAGCGCACGCACTGATCAAAGGCATCGACGTGTCAGCAGCGTTAGAATGTGAGGGAGTAATAGGGGCGTGGACAGCAGCAGACCTCGAACTTCCTCCGCTACCTGGCGTTCCTGGGCTTGAAAGGCCTGCTTTGGCTACTGACAAAGTACGCTTTGTTGGAGAAGCAGTAGCGGTGATCGTGGCGGAAAGCAAATATGCAGCAGCTGATGGGACAGAACTAGTAATAGTCGATTACGAACCACTCGGAGCAGTAACAAGCATAGAAGAGGCAACTGCAGACAATGCACCCCTTTTATATGAGGAACTGGGCTCAAATACAGTCGCTGAAGTTCCTACAGAAGATGATCACCAAACTATCTTCGATGCAGCACCGCACACAGAAACAATCAAACTTGTCAACAACCGCTGCACGGCAGCCCCTATTGAAACAAACGCATGTTTGGCGGATTACGGGCCTTCAGGCCTTACTGTTTGGGCCAGTTTTCAAGCCCCGCATCATCTGCGGAACCGAATCAGCGCCTGGCTTGGAATACCGCAAGACCAATGTCGCGTCATTACCCCTGATGTCGGGGGAGGATTCGGGCAGAAAATTAATTTCACTCCAGAGTTCTTCGTTGCTCCAGTTCTTTCAAAGACCCTGAGTAGACCTGTGAAATACTCGCAGACGAGAAGCGAAGCCATGACCTCTATGTACCACGGACGGGCTCAAGAACAAGAAGTGAGTATTGCATTTGATAATGATGGAACAATTCAAGCACTGAGAGTTTTCGCTTCTCAAGACATGGGTGGATACGCAGATGGAACTGGAATGGGAATGCCGGTGCTAACAACAGCCATGTCCGCAGGTTGCTACGTTATCCCAAATGTTTCTATTGCGTGGAGAAATGTTTTAACGAACACAACACCTATTGCTGCTTATAGGGGAGCAGGNCGACCTGAAGCAACTTATCTCATAGAGNGAGCAATGGACCATATCGCATACAAACTTGATATGGATCCCACAGAGGTGCGTCGACAAAACTACATTCCTAAGGACAGTTTCCCCTACCCAACCCATTCTGAGCTTGCAGTGTATGACAGCGGCAACTTTGAAGGAGCCTTAGACGAACTGCTTAACATAATGGACTACCAAAGCCTAAGAGAAGAGCAGGCTACAAACAGAGAGAATTCTGAGAAACCACTTTTAGGGATAGGGTTTTCCAGNTGGCTGGAAATCGCTGGATTTGGCCCTCCGGGTTCCCTCGAAGGATTTGGACATCTTGGGTCATGGGAATCGGTCCAAATCCGAATCCAACCTGATGGATCTGCGATTATCTACACCGGAGCGTCCCCGCATGGGCAAGGAACTGTGACCACTTTTGCCCAGATTGCTTCNGATTATCTTGGTATCGACTTTGACAAAATTTCTGTACGGCATGGTGATACTGCAACTATTCCCCAAGGGATNGGAACAATGGGATCTCGACAAGTTGCTGTAGGAGGTGAAGGTGTCAAAAACGCATCACTTAAGATCGTCGAGAGTGCCAAATCAATAGCAGCGCATAAACTCGAGGCAAACCCTGAGGATATTGAAGTCTCTGATGGAAACCTTTTTGTCAAAGGGACCCCAAGCAAAAGCCTTACTTGGGCCGAAGTAGCTACCTTTAGCTACCAACGTTTAGAACTCCCAGAGGATATGGACCCTGGTTCCCTTGATACGACGATCCTCCAAGAAGTGCCGAATTTTAGTTTTCCTTCAGGAGCCTATGCGTGTGTAATAGAAATTGACAGGCAAACAGGCGANGCAAGGATTCGCGACATGTATCTTGTGGATGACTGTGGAACTGTCATTAATCCACTGCTGGCTGAAGGGCAGGTACATGGGGGAGTTGCTCAAGGTATCGCACAAGCCCTATACGAAGAATTTAGCTACGACGAAAATGGGCAGCCCACGACCGCAACGTTTATTGATTACCTCATGCCAGGAGCACCTGATCTGCCTTCATATAAATCAGGCAGGATAAATACTCCGAACCCGAATAACTCTTTGGGGGCGAAAGGAATTGGAGAGTCGGGGTCCGTAGGGACACCTCCAGCAGTGATGAATGCAGTCGTTGACGCCGTAAGGCACTTGGGTGTTACTCATATTGANATGCCAGCAACACCTCAGAAGATCTGGGAAATACTCCAAGGAGGATCCAAATGAGCTATCCAACAACAATAAACATCAACGGAATTAAATATGATAAACCAGTTGANCCCCGAACATTGCTCGTACATTTCATACGTGAAGAATGTGGGTTGACGGGTACACACATAGGCTGTGACACCTCAAATTGTGGGGCTTGCACCGTGCTACTTGATGGAGATGCTGTTAAATCCTGCACAGTGCTCGCAGTGCAAGCCAATAACCATGAAGTAACTACTGTTGAGGGTCTTGCAAATGAAGACGGATCATTCACTCCAGTCCAAGAAGGTTTCAGGCAAGAACATGGATTGCAATGTGGATATTGCACCCCAGGAATGTTGATGGCAGCTACAGCACTGCTTGAAGAGATACCCAATCCGACTGAAGAGGAGATACGAGAAAATCTGGAGGGAAATCTCTGCAGATGCACAGGATATGAAATGATCGTCCGTTCAGTTCAATGGGCAGCAGAAAACCCAGATGGAATTCCAGTACAGATAGGGGAAACTACATGATTCCGGCAAAGTTTGAGTACAAGCCAGCACAATCAAAAGAAGAAGCTTTATCTTTATTGGCTGAATACGGAGATGAAGCAAAATTGCTAGCTGGAGGACACTCACTACTTCCGCTAATGAAGTTGAGACTAGCCACACCCGAAGTTCTNATAGATATCGGGGCAATTGATGACCTCTCATATATTCAAGACAAAGGTGACGTTATAGCTATCGGCGCCCTCACCAAGCATCGACATGTAGAACAGTCNGACCTTCTGAAAGAACACATTCCATTGCTTGCCCACACAGCGAGCCATGTCGGGGACCCTCAAGTACGGAACCGAGGAACCATCGGGGGTTCGCTATGTCACGGCGACCCTGCTTCTGATCTCCCAGCTGCAATTCTCGCTACACGAGCTACGTTAGTGATTTCAGGAACTTCGGGAGACAGAACAGTAGAAGCGGACGCTTTCTTCACCGACTTTTGGGAAACAGAAGTCAAAGAGGATGAACTCCTAACCGAAATCCTTATTCCGAAATTTACAGGAGAAAGCTGGTCATACCAAAAATTCAACCGACGAGCTCAAGATTGGGCAATAGTTGGCTGTGCAGTGCAGGCTGGAAGTAATCCAGGCATCGGAATGGTGAATATGGGGTCTACTCCAGTCAGAGCAGNAGAAGCAGAAAATGCTNTAAAGTCTGGGGGTTCAGCCGANGAAGTTGCCGAATTAGCGGATTCAGGGCTTACACCGCCAACAGATATACATGGAAACGAANCATACCGAAGAAGCTTAGCTAAAGTTCTTCTCCAGAGAGCACTAGAGAACTAACCCTTTGACGGAAAAAGCATAAGAAACACNTTGAACGACTACTATCTATCTATATGGATTTAGGTATATCAGGCAAAGTCGCATTGNTCTCAGCATCTTCAGCTGGGTTAGGTTTTGCCTCAGCGCTTGCACTGGCAGAAGCAGGTTGCAAAACCGTAATATCTGGAAGGGACGAAGAACGGTTGATGCAAGCTGCAAGCAAGATACCGAACTCACTCCCGATTATCGCCGATGTATCAACCGTCAATGGATCACAAGCTCTCATTAAAGAAGCAAAATCACAACTTGGGACGACTATCGACATTCTAATAACAAATGCTGGAGGCCCCCCGACCGGCACCTTCGCATCAACCGATGTAGACCAATACTTATCAGCAATCGAACTGAATCTCATGTCTGTTGTAGCAATGTGCAAAGAAACTGTTCCCGACATGCAGGAAAAGAAGTGGGGTCGAATATTAGCTATAACCTCTATATCTGTTCGGCAACCGATCCCAAACATTATGCTCTCAAATACAGCCAGAGCTGGTGCTACCGGATTTCTCAAAACTATGGCATTAGAAGTTGCTCCCGATGGGGTAACAGTAAATTCAATACAACCCGGATTACATGCAACAGATCGTGTTCTGGAAGTCTATGGAAAAGAGAATATGGAAGACCTCGCACAAACAGTCCCAGCTCAAAAGATAGGCTCAGCAGATGATTTTGGGAAAATTGCAGCGTTCTTATGCTCTCAACAAGCGAACTTCATTACCGGCGCAGCAATACCAGTAGCGGGCGGAACCTATGGCGGACTACAATAACGGTGGAAAGCGGTTCGCTCTGATTTCAAAGACGTTATAGGCTAAACGCTTATGGAAGAAGCACCATGGCGAACAATCCCTGAACTAATCAATTACGCAGCCAAGGAATATGGATTCAATCAAGCTCTCGTCGATGGAGAGTTCCAATGGTCATTNGTCGAACTAAAAACTGAAATTTATAAGTCAGCGAATGCTCTCATAGAAACAGGTCTCAAAGCAGGAGATAGAGTTGGGATCTGGGCTCCAAATACGTGGGAATGGGTCATAGCGGCGCTAGGAGTACACATAGCAGGAGGAGTCCTAGTGCCTATTAACACTCGCTTCAAAGGTAAAGAAGCATCCTATGTGATGACTAAAGCAAACGTTTCGTTGCTTTTCACAGTTACAGACTTTCTAGAAACTAACTATGTGGAATTGCTACAAGGGACAGATGTTGAAGAGAAATTGCAGGAGATCATAGTTCTCAAAGGAAGCACAGATCAAAGAACAACTTCTTTTAGCGATTTCCTTCAAAGAGCAACAGAATCCAGACTCCCAGAGGTTCAAAAAAGAGCAGAGAGCGTAAGCGGCGAGGATCTATGCCATATCATGTTCACAAGTGGGACAACCGGAGCACCCAAGGGCGCAATGTTAAAGCATTCAGCTGTGGTCCGAGGCTACAACGATTGGGCGGAGATTATTGGTCTACAAGCAAAAGATCGGTATTTGATCGTGAATCCCTTTTTCCATTCATTTGGACTCAATGCAGGCATTCTTGCTTGTTTAATGAAGGGTGCCTGTATTCTTCCACACCCTGTTTTTGATGTTCAGCAAGTAATGGAAAGAGTGCCCCAAGACAGGATCTCGATGCTTCCCGGTCCGCCTGCAATTTACCAAACCATATTAAATCATCCCGACTTAGAAACATTTGATATGACAACATTGCGACTCGCTGTCACCGGCGCCGCAGCAATACCTGTTGAAATGATAATACAGATGCGAGAAAGGTTAGGGTTTGAAAAAATAGTCACTGGATACGGGCTGACAGAGGGGTCAGGTCTCGCAACCATGTGCCGCCATGACGATAACCCAGCAACAATTGCGAAAACATCCGGTCGAGCTATGCCAGGAATGGAAATCAAAATAATTGATGACAATGGCAAAGAAGTTGAAAGGGGTCAACCTGGAGAAATAACTGTAAAGGGGTACAACATTATGGTGGGTTATTTGGACGACCCCGACCAGACTGCTGAGACGATTACAGAANCCGGTTGGTTACTTACAGGTGATATAGGGGTGATGGATGATGAAGGTAATATTGCAATAACTGATAGGAAGAAAGATATGTTCATCAATGGTGGGTTTAATGTTTATCCCGCTGAGGTTGAAGCCACAATGCTCCAACATCCAGAAATTGGACAGGTCTCGGTAGTCGGTACCTCTNATACGAGAATGGGTGAAGTAGGTTTCGCTTTTATTGTGCCAGNTGCTGGAGAAACTCCCGAAGCGGATCAAATAATAGAGTGGTGTAGGCAAGAGATGGCCAACTACAAATGCCCTCGCGGAATAGCTTTCGTTGATAACCTTCCACTTAACGCTTCAGGAAAAGTTCTCAAATATGAACTACGCGCACGCGCAGAGGAATTGAAGAAATAAAAATGCGAGCTGTTGTATTAGAAAAGTATGGTGGCGTGGAAGAACTGGGCCTAAAGTCAGTGCCAGAACCACAACCAGAAGCTCAGGAACTCCTAATTAAAGTGCACGCAACCGCATTGAATCGAGCTGACATCCTCCAACGAATGGGACTTTACCCGGCCCCTCCAAGCGAATATGAAATTCCCGGTCTTGAATTCTCTGGAACAGTCCAAGATATAGGTTCCGAAGCTATCGGTTTCAGTATCGGTGATCCGGTAATGGGGATCGTAACTTCAGGAGCGTATGCAGAGCGTCTGGCAATTCATCACANGCAAGTCATGGCGATTCCACGAAATCTAAACATGCAACAAGCTGCGGCGATCCCCGAAGCATGGTTAACTGCCTATGATGCCCTTTCCGATAAGGGGCAACTTCAAAATGGTCAAACGTGTCTCATACATGCAGGTGCTTCAGGAGTAGGGACAGCAGCAATACAAATTGCTAANAGACTAGGGGCTAAGGTAGCGATAACCGCATCTAAAGCAAAAATCAGATCCTGCATCGCACTCGGCGCTGACAAAGGAATTGATTACCAGCAGGAAGACTTTGTAGAAGCGATACAAACCTGGACAGAAGGAAAAGGTGTAGACGTAATAATTGACTTAGTAGGTGGCAGTTATTTGCAACGTAATATTAAGTCGATATCTACGAAAGGCATCATCGTCCAAGTCGGCTTAATGGGATCAGAAAAACCGGAACTAGATTTAGGGGCACTCCTGCGAAAACGGATAACACTGATCGGCACAGTTCTTAGGTCAAGGTCATTACAAGAAAAGATAGATTTAACACAAAAGTTTTCCGGTCATTTACTTTCAGACTTTGACAGTTGCTTTGAGACGGTAATAGATTCGGTCTTTCCGTTTGAAAAGATAGCAGAAGCGCATACGAGGATGGAGAAGAATCTCAACGTCGGCAAAATTGTCATAGATATATCATGAACTTCGCTAAAGAAAAGGAACTTCAAAATTATCTTGGCATTGGCACGACAGTGGAATACGCTAGACACAGCAATGACTGAATCGACAGTAAAAATAAGTATCCCAGGCAATCATCTTATGCCGGGGCTTTTTGGAGAAAGAGATCTGCATCTCAAATCAATTGAAGCTGCCTTCCCTGATGCAANAATACATGCACGTGGTAATCAGATATCAATTCAGGGTGCTAGCGCTCCTAAGGTAGGCGCCCTTTTCGAAGAAATGGTAGCTCTGCTCGAACAAGGACATGTGATAGACGCCACAAGCCTTGGAAGGTCTATAGATATGGTTCTCGCAGACGAAAAACCCTCAGATATTTTCGGCACCGATATTCTCCGAGTACGCGGCCGAACAATACGCCCAAAATCAGCCGGACAAAAAAAATACATCGAAGCAATTAGTCAGAACGTCATAACGTTTGGAATCGGTCCGGCAGGAACAGGCAAGAGTTGGCTTGCAGTCGCCATGGCCGTCAAAGCTCTGCAACAAAAGCAAGTCAGACGAATAGTTCTTACCAGACCAGCTGTAGAAGCAGGAGAACGACTTGGTTTTCTTCCCGGTGACCTTATGGCAAAAGTTGATCCGTACCTCCGTCCACTTTATGACGCACTCTATGACATGATGGAGCTGGAGACTGTAGAAAGATTCCTAAACGAAGCAATAATTGAAGTCGCACCCTTAGCATTCATGAGNGGAAGAACTCTCAATGACGCATTTGTTATTCTTGACGAGGCGCAAAACACTACGCCAGAACAAATGAAGATGTTCCTNACAAGAATCGGTTTTGGTTCTCGTGTAGTCGTCACGGGTGACCTAACCCAGATTGACGTAACAGGCGGCCGAGGAGGATTAGGGGAGCTTGAGGGGATACTCGGAGGGATAGATGACATAGCCTTCATACACCTGAATAGTAAAGATATTGTNCGCCACCGAATCGTGCAGGCCATAGTTGACGCATACGATCAGCGTTCAGAAAGTAGTACAAAAACTTGAATGTTNTCGTAAATTCGGAAATTTCCGAAGATCACCTCGATGGNTCTATAGATATAAAGAAGTGGAGAGATTTAGCTTTCCGGACATTACAAGCTGAAGGGGTTCAAATCGGAGAACTCAACTTGATATTCGTCGATTCCCAAGNCATAGAACAATTAAATGAAACATATCTAGGGAAAAGCGAACCAACAGATGTGCTCGCATTTCCAATAGACCCATTTCNNATTTCTGAAACAGANACCCCTTTGCTGCTTGGAGATGTAATTATCTGTCCAGAAAAAGCGAAAGAGAACGCAAAGGCTCAAAATAAAACATTCGAAGAAGAAATAGCTCTCCTTGTGCTACACGGAGTGCTTCATATTTTGGGTTACGACCATGCCGAACCTGAAGAGAAAGCGGTTATGAGGGGAAGAGAAAAGCAATTACTATCTGAATTGTATTCATTATGAGCCAAACAGAAATTATCGGATTACTTGCCCTAGTTCTGCTGATAGCTGCAGCTGCGCTATTAGCCGCCGCAGAAACAGCTATCACTCGAGTCAGCTCAGCTAGAGCTGAAGCCCTTGCTGAAGAAGGAAGGAAAGGGGCGCTCATTCTACGTGACCTGATCGATAGAAGAAAGCACGTTCTGCATCCTATCCTTTTCGTGGTCCTAGCCTGCCAAATAGGAGCAGCGACTCTNGTAGCTGGATTGGTCCTCAAGCATTGGGGAGCATGGCAGCTAGCAATCGTATTTGTTGCGGAACTACTCGTCCTCTTTGCGCTCTCAGAAGCTCTCCCTAAAAGTTGGGCCCTAGCTCACCCTGATAGAAGTGCCACTCGAACAGCTCCTTTGGTGAAGGTACTATCAAAAATAGCTCCGCTCAGGTGGGTAGCAAACGGTGTAGTTCGTATGGTCGGTGCTGATCTTCCAAATGGTTTCACGGATGGAGAAGTATCAGAAGAAGAGCTATTAGCATTTGCGGAGGAAGCAGCAGCAAGCGACGCGATCAATGAAGACGAACGGCACCTTATNGAGCAAGTAATCGAATTNGGGGACACAGTTGCTCATGAGGTCATGATCCCACGCCCTGATATTGTCGCCGTCAATCAACACGCAACTATAGAAGAAGCAATAGACCTTGTCATAGGAAAAGGATTCAGTAGGTTACCGGTATTTAAAGAAAATATTGATGATGTAGTGGGAATCGTATACTCAAAAGAACTTATGAAAGCTCTAAGAGACGGCGATAAGTCTCAGTCAGTGAACCAAATTATGAGACACCCTATTTTTGTCCCCGAATCAAAAAAAATATCCCAATTGCTAAGAGAAATGCAAACAGAAAAGTCCCACATAGCAATCGTTATTGATGAATATGGAGGGACTGCTGGACTAGTGACTCTTGAAGATCTCATAGAAGAAGTTGTTGGCGAAATAGTAGATGAATTTGATGTAGAGCCACCGATGATAGAGCGACTAAATAATGGCAATCTACGAGTTAACGGGCGAGCAAACTTAGATGATCTAGATGCAATTCTCGATATAGACCTACCCGAGGGAGACTGGAGTACCGTAGGTGGCCTCATCTTCAACACACTCGGACATGTGCCGCAGATCGGTGAAACAGTAGAACTTAACGGACATCACTTCCTCGTTGAGCGCGTACAGGGCAGACGAATAGCACGTGTGCTATTCACACCAGCACAGGCAACCAGCGAATGAATTCACAAATCAATAACCCGATGAACCCGCCGGCATACAAATCAGCATTCATTACCGTATTGGGGAGACCTAATGTCGGGAAATCCTCCCTTGTGAATAAAATTTGCGGTGNGAAGATAGCTATAACATCCAATAAACCTCAAACAACTCGACACAAGATTCGCGGAATCCTTCATCGCTCAGATGCACAACTCGTATTTGTTGATACTCCAGGCATTCATAAACCACGAACTACGTTAGGTGAACGACTTAATACAAAAGCTGTATCAACATTGTCAGAAATAGATATCGTCTGCTTTGTCATTGATGCTACATCTCCAATCGGGCCGGGCGATAGGTTTATCGCTGAGAAACTAGGACCTGAAACAATTGTGCTCGTCAATAAATGTGACAAAGCAAAGAAGCCTCAAATAGCGGAGCGACTCATAGAAGCATCNGCATTTAATTTTGCTGAGTACTTTCCCGTCTCAGCCAAGAACGGCGAAGGACTATCACTGCTAATAGAGCACCTATTCGGTTTAACTGAAGAGGGGCCTATGTTCTACCCCGCAGAGCAAATAACAGATATGTCAGACCGTGATTATGTAGCCGAACTAGTAAGAGAGCAACTGTTAAGAATTATGCAAAAAGAANTTCCACACTCAATAGCTACAAGGGTTACAGAGTGGGAATGGCCTCGTATCCGAATAGAAATACTAGTAGAGAGAGAAAGTCAGAAAGGTATAGTGATAGGCCATAAAGGCGAGAACCTGAAGCGAGTAGGAACAGAAGTCCGAAAGCAACTTGCTGATGGGGCATACATAGAGCTACAAGTTAATGTTGACAAGAACTGGCAAAAGAAACCTGATGAAATTGAGCGACTAGGGTATTGAGTCGACTTATTGCATTATGAGAACTCAACAACAAGGGTAGCGACAGTTAAAACTGCCAGCGAAATAATGCATAAGCCAAAGAAAGGAAACTGAATTGAGCGACGCGGGGCCTGGCCTTTGCCATGGTAATATCTCACATCGTTCGCCCAATCGCGCTGACTTGAAGCCATGAAGACAACATATAGCGACCTCCCCCTGAAAAGGTGGATACATGTAGTTACACAAGTGCTGGCTCATACACCATATTAGTCTTTCAGAGAGATACCTTTTTAATGTGGTCACAAAGAAATTAACACACAAACAAATAGAGAAATTAAACATCGACCCTAAATCGCTACCGAACCACGTCTCGGTAATTATGGATGGAAACGGGCGTTGGGCTCAAGAACGATTACTCCCTCGAACAGAGGGGCACCTTCAGGGAGAAAAAGCTTTATTTGAATGCGTTGAAGCCGCAATTGAATTGGATATCCCCTGGCTCACGGCATACGGATTTTCTACCGAGAATTGGAAAAGACCGAAAGAGGAAGTCCGTTTCCTAATCAACTTTAATAGAGAAACAATAAGAAAAAGAAGAGATCAGCTACACGAACGCAATGTTCGAATCCAGTTTATAGGGCGCGAGAATTGGAGAATACCTCAAAGTTTGCTCAGGGATATGAACGAAGCTAGAGAGCTAACAAAAAATAATACCGGACTTACATTCACCATTGCATTTAATTATGGCGGGCGCGCAGAATTAGTAGATGCCATACGATGCATGCTTGAAGAGAACCAAGACCCAATAAAGATAACTGAAAAGCAGATAACTCGTTATCTCTACAGTCCTAAAATGCCAGATCCTGATCTTGTTATAAGAACATCGGGAGAGCAAAGACTCTCTAATTTTTTGATCTGGCAATCCGCATACAGTGAACTACTGTTCCTCAACGAAATGTGGCCAGACTTCAAAAAGAAAAGTTTCTATCGAGCTATCAGAGAATATCAAAGTCGAGCACGAAGATTCGGGGATCTATGACTAAATATCATCGAACAGAAGGAATAGTCTTACGAACATACAAATTAGGTGAAGCAGACAGAATAATAGTCCTCCTTACTCCTGATAAAGGAATGGTAAGGGCAGTGGCAAAGGGAGTGAGAAAAACAAAGAGTAAATTCGGATCTCGACTTGAGCAAACATCCCATATAGCGATACAACTNCACATAGGTCGATCTGAGCTAGCACTCATAACGCAAGTCGAGACTATAACGTNCTTCCCTAAAATACGAGACAACTTTGAACGGCTAGCTAAAGCCAGTGCTCTGCTTGAAGCAGTCGACCAAGTCGCATTACCCGATGAACCCGCTCCGGAAATGCATGTTATGCTCCTGCGTGCTCTGCACTCTCTTGAGAAAGCAAATTCGCCATTGCTGGTACCAAGTTTTTTTCTAAAGTTAATGGCTCTAGAAGGTAGTGATCCACAAGTTAATCAATGCGTCCTATGCGATGAAACAAACTTGGTGAGTTTCTCTCCATCAGAAGGAGGTCTTCTTTGCCAGCAACACAAGAAAGGCATACAAATCTCACCCGAAGCAATCAATCTCCTTCAGAACATACTGGGGGGCGAATTAGCCAAAGCATTAAACACACCAGAATCACGAGCTACGAAAGAAATAGATGCAATAGCATCCACAGCAATAGAGTACTTTCTTGAGCGAAAAATCAAGTCAACGAAAATATTAAGGACCTAAAAGTAGCAACCTTTTATGATGAGAGTTTGAGATTTTTATAAAGATTCTCTGAATATCACTTCACACGCCGAAAGCTCAGTTACTATTTTGCAAATGGAAAAAGAAAAAAATCCTGACTCCTTAATGGAAAAAATTGTAAACCTCTCAAAAAGACGAGGAATTATTTTTCAATCTGCAGACATCTATGGGGGATTTAGGTCTACCTACGATTACGGACCGATAGGTTCACTCTTGCTTCGCAACGTCAAAGATGCTTGGTGGACATCAATGGTTCAATTACGCCATGATGTTGTAGGAATTGACGCATCGATTTTGTCACCGCCTGCTGTGTGGGAGGCATCAGGGCACCTTGAGAACTTCTCAGACCCACTTGTCGACTGTAAAGAGTGCAACGAACGATTCCGAGAAGACCAATTAGAGGACTTAAACACGTGTCCTGCCTGCGGAGCAACAGGAAGTTTTACAGAAGCTAGGGCTTTTAACTTGATGTTCAAAACTCATGCCGGACCGGTTGAAGGTGCAGGGCATGACGTCTATCTTCGGCCAGAAACAGCTCAAGGGATGTTCACAAATTTCAGACTTGTTCAAGAGACTGCAAGGAAAAAGCCTCCATTTGGTATAGCTCAAATAGGGAAAAGCTTCAGAAATGAAATTACTCCTGGAAATTTTGTGTTCAGAACAAGAGAATTTGAGCAAATGGAGATGGAATACTTCGTCCCTCCGGATGAAGCAGACAAATGGTTTGAATATTGGTGNGAAGAGCGAATGAATTGGTACCTTAATTTAGGTATTCCTCAGGACAAGATACGGCTTCGCCCACATGACGCAGACGAATTGAGTCACTACAGCTCGGGAACAAGCGATATAGAATTCNTGTTCCCATGGGGATGGGGCGAACTAGAAGGAGTTGCAAACCGAGGGGATTATGATCTCAAACAGCACTCAGACCACTCAGGCGAGAAACTCACATACTTTGATCAAAACCTAGGCGAACACTATGTCCCCCATGTAATAGAGCCAGCCGCAGGTGCAACTCGTTCAATGATGGCATTCCTCCTTGCAGCATACGATGAAGAAACCGTTAATGACGACCTACGCACTGTTCTGCGATTCGATGAACGAATCGCCCCTTACAAAGTAGCGATCCTGCCTCTTTCAAAAAAAGATACGCTAACCCCGATAGCGCAAGAAGTCTTCGATTTAGTTAAAGCAAAGTGGATGACGGACTACGATGAAACTCAAAATATAGGAAAACGNTACAGACGCCAAGATGAACTTGGAACACCGTATTGCGTGACAATAGATTTTGACACTATCGACGATAAAGCGGTCACCATNCGCGACAGAGACACAATGCAGCAAGACAGAATCGCTATTGATCAACTAGTTACCTATCTGGGTGACCGCCTAACCTAACAAGAGGTAGCAACTTGACCGGACACGACAAAATTGTCACTTCAGTTACCAAAGCTGAGAACAATGATATAAGCACAGAAGAAGCTATAAACAACGTTGACCCACAAGACCTTATGGAGGTTCTTTTCAGTACTGCAGATGAGATAGAAAGAGAACCTCTCGCCACAGGAATTGCTGCGTCTCCTGGAGCGGCCACCGGCAAACTTTGCTTAAGTGTAGATGCCGTCCTTGAAACAGTGGACGCTGGCGAAGAAGCAATAATGTTCGCAATGGAAACAGGTCCAGAAGACGAACCTGGTATGCGATGGTCCTCAGGCATAGCCACTGCGCACGGTGGGCTCGCAAGCCATGCTGCCATCTACTCTAGAGGTTTAGGATTGCCAGCGGTTTGCGGCATTGCCGAACTAAATGTGGCCGAATCGTCAATAGACATAGGTGGCTTAACTATCAATGAAGGATCAGAAATTTCAATTAATGGAACGACGGGTGAAGTCCACGCCGGAGCAATACACATCTCGAAACCAGAAACCCCTTCTGAGCTATCAACACTTTTAGACTGGTGNGACCAAGTGCGCNACAACCGAATTGGCGTTCGCGCAAATGCTGATACGCGCGAAGAGGCTACCGAAAGCGCAGAAGCTGGAGCCGACGGTATCGGGTTGTGTAGAACAGAGCACATGTTTCTAGGAGAACGTCTTCCAGTGATCAGGAAATTCTTGANAGCAGAAAATCATGAGGCCCAAAACGACGCGCTCAAGGAACTCATTACAATACAAACACAAGACTTTATAAATGTCCTTGAACCAATGGACTCAAAGCCAGTGACAATCAGGCTCTTAGACGCTCCATTACATGAATTCCTAGAAGACAGTCACGAACAGAATCCGATGCTTGGATTACGCGGAGTACGCCTAGCCCTAGTTACGGAGAATTTATACCGAGCACAAACTCGAGCGCTTATCTCTGCAGCCCAGAAGAGACTG
>PATH01000015.1 GCA_002712325.1 Acidimicrobiaceae bacterium
AACTAATTTCTGTAAAAAGCGCCTAGACCATCTTACGGGCAAGAAACAAAACTCACTCACCTCTGAGGCGAGTTACTACTTCTTCTTGCACATTTGCTGGCATTTGTTGGTACGAATCAAATTGCATTGTGTAGTTCGCCCTACCTGATGACATGGTTCGTAGATCACCTACATAACCAAACATCTCTGATAAGGGAACCAAAGCATTCACAACTTGATTGGTTCCTCGCTGTTCAGTTCCTTGGACCTGACCTCTGCGACTATTTAAATCTCCCACTACTCCACCTAGNTAATCATCAGGAGTTACTACTTCCACNGCCATGATTGGTTCAAGTAGTGCGGGTTTTGCTTTACGAGCTGCTTCCTTGAAGGCCATAGTTCCGGCAATTTTAAAAGCCATGTCTGAAGAGTCAACATCATGGAATTTTCCGTCATTGAGTTCTACGTGAACATCTACGACAGGAAATCCTGCTAAGACTCCTGAAGTCATTGCTTCTTTGATCCCTGCATCTACCGCAGGAATGTACTCTTTCGGGATTCTTCCTCCAGAGATATTATCGTCAAAGGAGTAGCCTTCTCCTGGGGTTGCTGGAGATACGTCAATTTCGACCTCTGCAAATTGCCCCGAACCACCTGTTTGTTTTTTGTGGGTGTAGGTCGTTGTTATTGGCTTTGTAATTGTCTCTCTATATGCGACTTGGGGCTTTCCTACCGTTGCATCAACATTAAATTCACGGAGCATTCTATCTACAAGCACTTCTAAATGTAATTCCCCCATACCCGANAGAATGGTTTGGGCAGTTTCTTGATCGGTCTGCACTCGGAAAGTTGGGTCCTCTTGCGATAGAGCCATGAGCGCTTTGGATAGTTTCTCCTGATCCGCTTTTGATTTTGGCTCCACGGCCACATCTATTACGGGGTCTGGGAATGTCATTTCTTCAAGTATTACTGGGTTATCTATTGCTACTAATGAGTCTCCGGTTCTAACATCCTTGATCCCGATTGCTGCCATGATGTCGCCTGCGTAAACAGCATCAACATCCTCTCTGTCGTTTGCATGCATTTCAAGGATCCGACCCATTCGCTCTTTGTTTCCTGTTCTCGTATTGAGTATTTGGGATCCCTTCTCCAACGAACCTGAGTAGACCCTGAAGAACGCTAGCCTNCCAACGTGGGGGTCTGTCATGATTTTAAAGGCTAGAGCGGCAAAGGGTTCATCATCTGAAGGCCTTCTGGTCAGTTCCTCGTTACCCTTTACGCTCGTTCCTTTAATTTCTGGGATATCTAGAGGTGATGGTAAGTAATCTACGACTGCATCAAGTAAGGGTTGCACTCCTTTATTCTTAAATGCAGTTCCATTGAGAATTGGAACGAGTTCATGATTAAGAGTTCCTTCTCGAATGGCGCTTTTTAACTCAGCGATTGATATTTCCTCATCCTCAAGGTATTTCTCCATGATTACCTCATCAAATTCGGAAAGTTTATCAAGCATCAGCTCTCGGTATTCTTCAGCTTGATCTGTATATTCTTCTGGAATATCTACTTCATCCCATGAAGCACCCAGGTCTTCACCTTGCCAGATAAGAGCTTTCATTGATAGGAGATCAATNACTCCTTGATATTCCGATTCAGCTCCTATGGGTAATTGCAACACAACATAGTTACTTGTTAGTCGTTCTTTAATCGTGTCAAGTACGAAAAAGAAATCTGCACCAGTTCTATCCATTTTGTTAACGAAACACATTCTTGGCACACTATATTTTTCAGCTTGCCTCCAGACTGTCTCAGATTGNGGTTCAACCCCTGCAACTCCATCAAAAACAGCAACAGTTCCATCAAGTACCCGAAGAGATCTCTCCACTTCTACTGTGAAGTCAACGTGTCCTGGCGTATCAATGATATTAATTCGATGATCATTCCAATAACANGTGGTAGCAGCTGAGGTGATAGTTATACCTCTTTCTTGTTCCTGTTCCATCCAGTCCATAGTTGCTGCGCCATCATGCACTTCACCTATTTTGTAAGATCTTCCTGTGTAATAGAGGATTCTTTCAGTCGTTGTTGTTTTNCCGGCATCAATATGTGCCATGATTCCNATATTTCGTGTCTTTTCTAACGGATGACGTGCCATTTTTGTATTCGCTTTACTCTTTCGTTTAGTGTGTGAATTCTACTTCTAGATTTTCAATCTATAATNCTAGATTGANTTACCAGCGATAGTGGGCAAAAGCCTTATTAGCTTCTGCCATTTTATGTGTATCTTCTCGACGTTTTACGGTTGCGCCTATTCCATTAGATGCGTCTAATAATTCATTTGCTAGACGCTCTGACATAGTTCGCTCTCTTCGGTCACGAGCAAATCCAACCATCCATCTTATAGCTAATGTGGTTGCTCTTCTTGGTCGAACTTCAACCGGCACCTGATAAGTTGCTCCACCCACTCGTCGACTTCGTACTTCAAGCTGCGGTCGAACGTTATCTATCGCCCGCTTCANGGTATCAATTGGGTCAGATCCGGTTTTCTCTTGAATTGAGGATAGTGCATCATAAACTATCTTTTCTGCGACGGAGCGCTTTCCTCTTTGTAGTATCTTATTGACCAATTGCGTTACAAGAACTGATTTATATATTGGGTCGGGTTGAAGATAGCGACGTGATGGAGGTCCTTTTCGAGGCATTTATCTTAATCCTTCTTTGCGCCGTATCGGCTTCTTGATTGTTTACGGTCACGGACTGATGCAGTGTCTAGTGTGCCTCTAACGACTTTATAGCGAACACCAGGGAGGTCCTTAACACGACCACCACGAACTAGAACTATGGAGTGCTCTTGTAAATTGTGTCCTTCACCGGGAATGTAGGCAGTTACTTCAACCCCACTTGTTAATCTAACNCTTGCTACCTTTCGTAGAGCGGAGTTTGGTTTCTTTGGAGTTGCAGTATAAACACGAGTGCATACTCCCCTGCGTTGGGGAGCGCCTTTGAGGGCAGGAGTCTTTTCCTTACGGAACTTTGACTCTCTTCCTTTTCTTACAAGTTGTTGTATGGTTGGCAATTTTTTCTCCGTGAGCTTTTGCTCATGTTTGTATAATTCTCAATCAGCATTTAAGCCTAGGGGGTCTTTCCTGAAGGTCCACTCATAAATCCAATGTTCTTTAAGTTCTTTTGGAAAAGTGAAATGGCCGGTTAAGACAACCTGAGGGCTTAAAATTATCCTATAACTTCCTCTGTGATATCGGTTTCAGGATCTTCTTCAACTTCTTGATAAATGTCCTGTTGAGCGAGAAAATCGGCGAAATCTTCGTCTTCGTTATCATCAGATGAATAAAATTCCATTGGTTGATANTCGGGTGTTTCTACTGAGAAATCCCTGTAGTTGGGAAGCCCGGTACCTGCAGGAATTAGTTTACCTATGATGATATTTTCCTTGAGTCCGATTAAGTTATCCGATTTTGATTCAATAGCAGCTTCAGTCAAAACTCTAGTTGTCTCTTGGAATGATGCAGCTGAAAGCCATGAGTCAGTAGCTAACGAAGCTTTGGTGATTCCCATTAACTGGGGCCTCGCCTTTGCAGGCTCCTTACCTTCTGCAACAAGTTTTCTNTTTGCTTCGACGTATGCTCGACCGTCAATACTTTCACCTGGCAAGAAGCTGGAATCACCGGCATCGTTGACGAGTACACGACGAGTCATCTGACGCACAATTAACTCAATATGCTTGTCGTGAATTGAAACGCCTTGGTCGCGATAAACACCTTGGACTTGGTCCACGAGGTAACGTTGTGTCTCTCGCATTCCTCGAATTTCGAGCAATTCCTTNGGGTCGCGAGGACCTTCAATCATCGCATCTCCAGCNGTAATCTCTTGGCCATCTCGAACTTCGAGTCGAGCTTCTAANGCTATCTTGTCATAGACATCTTCTTCTCCGTCATCACTGACAATTGTTACTGTTCTTGTTCGGCCTCCATCATCATCGATGCGAATAACTCCTGAGGTTTTCGCAAGCAGAGCTGCGCCTTTAGGTGTTCTGGCTTCAAATAACTCGACGACTCTTGGGAGACCCCCAGCNAGGTCTTTACCTGCGATACCACCTGTGTGGAATGTACGCATAGTTAGCTGAGTCCCTGGTTCTCCGATAGATTGAGCAGCAATTACACCTACAGCTTCCCCTACTTCGATTAGGCCTCCTGTNGCCATTGACATCCCATAGCTCGCAACAGAAATTCCTGTTTCGCTTTCATCTGTCAAGGGCGTTAGACAACGAACTCTCGATATTTCGGGGTCNTGAGCTAGAGCATCCATCATTTCTTCAGAAACCATATTTGCTTTTTCAAATACTGTCCCGTCAGTAAGGGTCACATCTTCAGCCAATATTCGCCCGTATAGTCGAGTTCGAAGGTACGATCGCTTCTTTTCATCACCGGGATTTTGTGGTTGAATTCCAACATAATTTCCTGCGGAATCAACGTAGTAATCCTCGGGATAGACATCNTCAATCCACGCTGAAGGTGGCTTTGCGCCATCAGCAAAAGGGTCATCAGTATTGATGATGACCTCTTGCGATACGTCAACAAGTCGTCTCGTCAAGTANCCAGAATCAGCAGTTCTTAGAGCAGTATCAACAAGACCTTTTCTTGCGCCAGGTGTAGCAATATANTATTCAAGCATTGCTAGACCTTCGCGGAAATTGCTTTTAATTGGGCGGGGTATCATATCGCCTCGAGGATTGGCGACCAGACCTCGCATACCGGCAATTTGACGAACCTGCATCATATTTCCACGAGCGCCAGAACCGACCATCATATCAATTGGATTGAATGCTTCTTCCTGAAGTCCCTTCTCCATATCGTTTTTAACTTCTTCGGTAGCAAGAGACCAGATTTCCACTTCTTTTTGTCTCCTCTCACCATCAGTAATGATTCCCCTGCGAAACTGTTTTTCAACTTTCTCAGCTTCTGCTTCATGCTTTTCAAGGATCTCTTTCTTTGTTGATGGTGTTTTAACATCGTCAACTGAAACAGTCACACCTGATTTCATAGCCCAGTGNAAACAAAGGTCCTTTAAGGCATCGAGGCTTGTAGCAACAGTTGCTTTTTCGAATTCTCGCGCAAGTTGTTCGACAATGCCACCCATTTCTCGTTTGGTGACTTTCGTATTTACCCATGGGAAATTTTCGGGCAGAGCATGGTTGAAGAGGACTCTTCCAGCTGTAGTAGGAAGNTATTCTACTTTTTCATCTTCATTTTCGCTTGGGATTCGCGTTCGTGGTGATCTGAATTCTACCTGAGCATGAAGACTAACTTCCCCAGCTTCAACTGCTCTCTCAACTTGGTCTAACCTTCTGAAGACTGACCCTTCACCTGCTGCCCCATCAACATGTTCAGTGAGATAAAAGGCTCCAATTATCATGTCCTGAGTTGGCACGGTAAGTGGGTTTCCGTTAGCTGGTGAAAGAATATTATGAGCAGATAACATCAAAACTCGTGCTTCAGCTTGTGCTTCAGCAGAAAGCGGCAAATGAACAGCCATTTGGTCACCATCAAAATCGGCGTTAAACGCAGTACACACAAGCGGGTGTAATTGAATTGCCTTTCCTTCAACGAGGACGGGTTCAAATGCTTGTATGCCAAGCCTATGAAGCGTAGGGGCCCTGTTAAGTAGAACTGGGTGTTCTTTGATTACTTCATCAAGTACAGGCCAAACCTCTGGACGTCTTCTCTCAACCATTCGCTTGGCCGACCTTATGTTAGGTGCCATGTTGTCATGGACAAGTGTTCGCATAACAAATGGCTTGAAGAGCTCCAATGCCATTAGTTTAGGCAGCCCGCACTGGTGTAACTTCAGGGTAGGTCCAACAACGATGACTGAACGTCCTGAATAATCCACGCGCTTACCTAATAGATTCTGACGGAAGCGTCCCTGCTTGCCCTTTAACATGTCAGATAGAGATTTCAACGGTCTATTTCCCGGCCCAGTTACTGGTCGACCTCGTCGGCCGTTATCAAAGAGTGCATCTACTGCTTCTTGTAACATACGTTTTTCATTATTTACTATGATTGCGGGTGCACCTAAGTCTAAAAGTCTCTTAAGTCTATTATTTCTATTGATAACTCTNCGGTAAAGGTCATTAAGATCAGACGTAGCAAATCTTCCACCATCAAGTTGAACCATTGGCCGAAGTTCTGGCGGAATTACTGGAACGACNTCAAGGATCATAGCTCTTGGATCATTGACCCTGTTCCCACGATCATCTCTTCGGTTAAAAGAGGAAACGATCTTCAAACGCTTGATNGCTTTTTGTTTTCTTTGCGCTGACAAGGGCTTTTGACCTGCTGGAGGATCAATAGCTTCTCTTAGTTTTACTTCTTCTTCGTCAAAGTCCAGTCGCTCAACGAGTTGTGCAATTGCGTCAGCGCCCATTCCGCCTTCAAAATAATCNCTGTATCTGTCAACTAGTTCTCTCCATANCATTTCATCTTCAATGATCTGCCGAGGGAAAAGTCCTTGAAATTCTTCAAATGCTCGTTCGCATAGATCAGCTTCTGTTTCAGCATCTTCAANTATAAGTTCAATATCTTTTTTNGATTGCTTTTCAACTGTTTTTAGCTCTGCTTCGCTTCCTTCTTCACCCTCTAATGAAGCTAATTCTGCTTCTAGGTCCTCTTGCCTCTCTTGAATTCGTTCGTCCCGCTCTTTGAAAATAGCTTCTTTCTCTTCAAGCATTTCTGTCTCTAGTTCGGCTAGAGCTTCATCGCGTTTATCCACATCAACCCAAGTAACAAGACTTGCTGCGAAATAAATTACCTTTTCAAGTTGTTTAGCTTTCAACTCTTCTCGTGGCTGAAGCCCCATTAGAAGATAAGCCAACCAGGACCTTGTCCCTCTTAGGTACCAAATGTGGACGGCGGGTGCAGCTAATTCAATGTGTCCCATTCTTTCTCTACGAACTTTGGATCGAGTTACTTCGACACCGCACCGTTCACAGATGATTCCCTTAAAGCGGATTCTTTTATATTTTCCGCAAGCACACTCCCAATCTTTGGTTGGGCCAAAAATTTTCTCACAAAAGAGTCCATCTTTTTCTGGTTTTAGTGTCCGGTAATTTATAGTTTCAGGTTTTTTTACTTCTCCATTGGACCAGGTTCGAATTGCATCAGCTGACGCAAGTCCTATTCGGAGTTGATCGAATTCATTTACATCTAACATTCTTATATCTCTCCTAAATCCTTATCTAATTCCGCTTGCACGAGCGGCTTCTCGGGCTGCATCTTCTTCGTCTGAGCCTCGTTCGGGTCGAGAAATATCAATTCCCAAACCATCGCTTGTACGGAAGACATCTTCATCTATTTCGCGCATCTCAACTTGGTCTCCTTCGAGGTCTAAGACCTCAACGTTCAAGCAGAGTGACTGCATTTCTTTGACTAGTACTTTGAAACTTTCGGGGATTCCAGGTTCTGGAATATTTTGACCCATGACTATAGATTCATAAACCTTTATTCGGCCTAGAACATCATCGGATTTAGTTGTCAGTAACTCTTGCAAACAATAGGCGGCGCCGTAAGCTTCAAGAGCCCAAACTTCCATCTCTCCAAAACGTTGTCCACCAAACTGTGCTTTACCTCCAAGCGGTTGTTGAGTGATCATGCTGTACGGACCTGTTGATCTAGCGTGGATTTTATCGTCAACAAGGTGATGCAGTTTAAGGACATACATGAAACCCGTCATTACAGGGTTATCAAATGGTAAACCACTTCGACCGTCGTAAAGCTGTACTTTACCATCAGCCCCAATCAGCCTCTCCCCATTGTCAGATTCTGGATTAAGGTTTTCAAAGATTTGTTGGATTGTTGGGTGTTTACCAGCTAACTCTTCTTCATCCCATTTTGCTCCATCAAAGACTGGAGTGGCTAGAAATTTAGCTGGCTCAGTGCGAGGTCTAGTTTTCCTGGCAGTGTTNGAAATCGGATNATTTCCTACCGTATTACCGTTTATTTCCCATCCCCATCGCGCAGCGTAACCGAGGTGAGCCTCTAGGACCTGTCCTATATTCATTCGGGACGGTACACCAAGAGGGTTTAGCACGATGTCAACGGGTGTTCCGTCTTCCATGAATGGCATATCCTCAACAGGAAGAACCGTTGAGATGACACCTTTATTTCCATGTCTTCCTGCCANCTTATCTCCAACGCTGATTTTTCTCTTTTGNGCTACATATACCCTGACAAGTTCGTTTACCCCTGGTTGAAGTTCTGCACCATGTTCTCCGTCGCGNACGAATTTATCAACTGCGATAACAGTGCCTGTCTCACCATGCGGGACTACCAATGATGTATTTCGCACTTCCTTAGCTTTTTCGCCAAAAATTGCTCTTAGNAGTCGTTCCTCTGGTGTTAACTCTGTTTCACCTTTAGGAGTAACTTTTCCAACTAAAACGTCTCCTGGTCCTACTTCGGCTCCGATCCTGATAATGCCATCGTCATTTAAATCAGCGAGCATTTCCTCGGAGATGTTGGGGATATCTCTNGTAATTTCTTCTGATCCAAGTTTTGTATCTCTAGCATCAATTTCATGCTGATGAATGTGAATTGAAGTGAGTACATCATCCTTAACTAAGCGTTCGCTNATGATGATGGCATCCTCAAAGTTGTATCCTTTCCAAGGCATAAACGCGACTAAGAGGTTTTTCCCAAGCGCGAGTTCACCAAGGTCAGTTGATGGGCCATCAGCAAGTACATCACCCTTACGAATTCGGTCACCNTCTCTTACCAATGGCTTTTGATTGATGCAGGTGTCTTGGTTAGAACGTTGGAATTTCTTCAATTTGTAAGTTTTTCTTCCAAGTGTCTTTTCAGCTTCATACTCGACAGTGATTGAACTCCCAGTTATCTCAGCTATGGCTCCATTACCTTCTGCAATGATCATGTCGGCAGCATCAAAAGCTGCTCTTTGTTCTATTCCTGTTCCGATATACGGTGCCTCTGCTTGAAGTAGTGGCACAGCTTGGCGTTGCATATTTGCGCCCATGAGTGCTCGGTTCGCATCATCATGTTCAAGGAATGGGATTAGGGCTGTTGCAACAGAGACAATCTGCCTTGGTGAAACGTCCATGAGTTGGACTTCCTCGGGCGCGACATAAGATATTTCCGTTGTCGCTCCGAAAAAGACCTCTTGTTCCAGGGCAGTTTTCAAACCTTGAAGCGTTGCTGCTTGAGGCGACCTTCTAACAAGAACTCTGTCCCGCACGAAATTGCCTTTNGAATCAATAGGTGCATTAGCTTGAGCAACTACGTATTCTTCTTCTTCATCTGCAGCAAGGTATCTGACCTCGTCGGTGACTCGACCATTTTTTACAACACGGTAGGGAGATTCAATAAAACCGAAATCATTGACCTTTCCGTAGCTGGCTAGAGCGCCTATCAAACCAATGTTTGGGCCTTCTGGTGTTTCTATTGGGCACATTCGACCATAATGACTGAAGTGCACATCCCTTACCTCAAACCCGGCTCGCTCTCTTGATAAACCTCCCGGGCCAAGTGCTGATAGTCGTCTTCGGTGTGTTAGACCAGATAGAGGGTTTACCTGATCCATAAACTGTGACAGTTGCGAAGTACCAAAAAATTCTTTAATTGATGCAACAACAGGTCTGATATTGATTAACGATGTTGGAGTGATCCCCTCTACATCTTGGGTTGTCATTCGTTCTCTTACAACTCTTTCCATTCTAGAAAGACCTATACGGACTTGATTTTGGATTAACTCTCCAACGCTTCTAATTCTTCTATTAGCAAAGTGATCCTGATCATCTAGCCTGTAGCCTGGCTCGAACTTCATAAGATGCAAAAGATAGGTGCATGTCGCTATTACCTCTGATGGGCTAAGAACCGTTGCGTCCTCTTCAGGTCTTTCCAACTCAACTCCGAAGAGTTCTTCTATTTTATCTATTTCTGGCCCTAGTTTTCTGTTTAATTTGTAGCGACCAACTCTTGAAAGGTCGTATCTTCTACTTTCAAAAAAGGCGTTGCGGAAATAATTTCGCGCTGCATCAAGATTTTGAGGCTCACCTGGTCTTACTCGTTTATAGATTTCTAATAAAGCTGCTTCTTGAATGTTTTCTTCAGAAACTTTCTCTAGTTCTTTAAGATACTGAGGCTCCAGGAAGTCAAAGTGTTTTACGAAGCTTGGAAGGAAATTTGGGTGATTCTCCTCATCAAATCCCAAGGCTCTCATAAGTGTGAAAATGCTTAACCTTCTCTTTCGGGCTATTCGTGTACCAGCGGTGGGGTCCTTACCTGGCTTCTGTTCGACATCGAATTCAATCCACTCTCCCCGATAGGGATGAATAGTTCCTGTTACCAATTGGTTTCGAGATAAATTACGAAGGCGGTATCTTTCTCCTGGTTGAAAGA
Organism: Acidimicrobiaceae bacterium; assembly: GCA_002712325.1. Lineage (GTDB taxonomy): Bacteria > Actinomycetota > Acidimicrobiia > Acidimicrobiales > UBA8592 > UBA8592. Next base: position 10,404 of record PATH01000015.1, read on the forward strand.
TAACTCCAGGTGAGCGAACTAGTTGCGAAACAACTACTCGCTCGGTTCCATTAATAACGAAAGTTCCGTCTTCGGTCATTTTAGGAAATTCACCGATAAACACTATTTGTTCTTTGAGCTCTCCAGTCTCTCGGTTTCCAAATCGCGCCCTGACAAGAATAGGAGATGTATAACTAATCTGGTTAGCTTTACATTCAGCAACTGTATATTTAGGACCAGGATTCAGATCCTCGTCTCGGGGATCAAATTCAAGTTCAAGTTGAAGAGTTTCTGAGAAGTCGGTAATTGGGCTAATGTCTCTAAAGGTTTCAGCTAAGCCTTCTTCTAGGAACCACTTGTAGGATTCTCTTTGAACTGCGATTAGGTCTGGAAGGTCCAGCACTTCATCAAGATTTGCAAATGAATAACGATTACGGATTGAAGACAAGAATGCTCCTTGGTCTTGGAAAGGGTTGATGGTATGTTCAGCGTTTGTTTACGCTTTATCTCGTTTAGAGCAGTGAGATGGCTACTCCTCCGGTTTTGTTGGGTACGCGCAGGCAACAACAACAGTTGTTACCTAGCAGTGGGCAGAAATTAAAGTCTATGAGCTATTTCGATAAACACAAAGCGATTTTTGTCCAAATTTAGTTTCAGGACGTCTTTATCGCTCTTTTTTTGCTTAATCTTCATCAAAATTCATGTTTTTGGAAGATCAAGCGTGCCCTATGCAACTTATTGGAGTTCTACCGAAGCTCCAGCTGCTTCCAAAGTTTCTTTGGCTTTCTCGGCATCTTCCTTTGAAGCACCTTCTAGCACTGCTTTTGGAGCTGACTCTACGAGTTCTTTGGCTTCTTTTAGCCCTAAAGATGTAAGTCCGCGGACCTCTTTGATCACGTTAATCTTTTTGTCACCGGCTCCGGTGAGAACTACATCAAATGAATCCTTAGCTTCTGCGGCGTCTGCTTCTCCAGCTGCTGCTGGAGCTGCTGCAACAGCTGCTACTGGGGCTGCAGCTGTAACACCGAATTTTTCTTCGAACTCACTTAGGAGTTCACTTAGCTCTAGGACACTCATGTTAGCTATCGCCTCAAGCACCTCTTCTTTGGTAGTCATAATTTAACTCTCCTCATTTTCGTTGGCATCGCCATCGATC
>PATH01000016.1 GCA_002712325.1 Acidimicrobiaceae bacterium
TGTCTGTCGTGTCAACGGGGAATTATATGCTTTAGAAGATAACTGCAGTCATGCAGACACGCCTCTCAGTGAAGGACGTTTACGATCTCATAACCTTACCTGCCCTTTACATGGAACATCATTTGACGTGCGAACCGGAGAACACAGCGGACCGCCGGCATATGAAGGGGTTCCATGCTTTAAGGTAGAGGTTGATAATGGAGTTGCCGTAGCTTTACCGCTAGAAAATAAAGCAAACAACGACGACGGATATGGGGGCATCGGCGGAATGTTCCAAACACGCTAGGGCGATACTAGATGAGAACTATAGACAATCCAGTAGCAATTGTTACAGGTGCAGCACAGGGACTTGGTAAAGCAATCGCCAAACGACTAGTAGATGAGGGTTGTAAAGTTTCCATAACTGACAAAAAGTCGACAGTTCTTGATACTGCAGAAGAGATAGGCGCTGAATCTTATCTCGGTAACGTTGGAGAGGCTCAACATGTAAGACATGTAATTGATTCTGTCATCAGAACTTACGGCAAAATCGATATTTTGATCAATAATGCTGGTGAAGTCTTTCCCACCGGACCGCAAGATGATTGGGATAGAACAGCTGAAATGTTTGACAGGGTTTTTGCATCCAACACAAAAGGGGCCTACTTATTTGGTCGCGCAGCAGCCTCTTCAATGATGCAAAATAATTTCGGCCACATCCTTAACGTCAGTACCGACCATGTCAAGCCCTCTCCGACTTCTGCAAGACATCATGGACACGGAAATATGGATCTATACAACGCAAGCAAATGGGCTTTGAACGGATTTACATTTGACTGGGCAAAGTCACTGGCACAGTACAATATTCGCGTAAACAACTTGTGCGTTGGTGCTACTGATACTGAGATGCTCAGAAAATGGAGTGGCTCAAACCCAGACCCTGAATGGGTCAAGAGCTGGATGAAACCGGAAGAGGTAGCCGAAGTCGTTATCAGTCTTATTGAAGAAGGCCCTGATGGGAGAACGGGAGATAGCGTCGGACTATACGCAGGCTTTGATTGCGTTCTTCCGCCAGCTGAAACATAGTGTTATATCTCAATAGCACTATAGTTCTACGTTCAAATCCCAGCAGGTGTGGATATCGCCAAGATTGAGGGCAGTTAACTTTGGGTTTGTACCTTTTTGAAGTTTTAGGTTTGGATAGGAATCTAGAAGGAGTTCCGATGCGACCACAGCGGAGTCGCGAACAATCGCATACATTGACCTAGGTCGTTCTTTCGGTACAGCAGGGTGGATAGAAGGCCTGCCAAGAGAGAACGCTATGCCTGAGGGTAACCCATCTGCCCTATATTGGCCTCTTGGTTCTCGCTGACAAAGATCCTTTCTTCCAATAACAAATTTATTTGGGTCATCGAATTGCCTCGGATCGCGGTTCGCTGCAGCAGCAGAACACATTAATAGGCCACCCTTGGGAATTAAGCGTCCAAAACGTTCAATTTCGTATTTTGCAAACCGTTCGGCCGATAAAACAGGTGGGCTAAACCTGAGAGTTTCTAACCAAGCAAACTTAAGCATTCGTCGATCATCTGAAACCTTTTCCATCTCGGCTGGATTAGCCAATAAATTAAACCACAAGTTTGATAACCCGCCTATAAATGCATCTTGATCAATATCAAGAAATGTCAGAATCACATCCTGCACGGTCACATCACGATTGAGGTTCGTATTTTGGATGATGCTAGTTATCAGATCATCCTGCGGTTCAAGTAGCCGAGCAGCGCAAACCTCCCCCACCATAGTTTCCATTTCTTGCATAGCTGACATACCACGTTGCTTGTGGCTCGGGTTCCACCCATTCACAAGTCTTGATTTCCAATAAAGGGTCATGAATTGCTCCACATCCTCTTTGGGAATGCCGATTACTTTCCCGAACAGACGAAGAGGAACTTGAATACAGAATTCCGTTGCTAGGTTGATTCGTTTATTGCCAAACGAAGTTAGAACCTCGTCGACTACATCACGTATATGATTATCCACTAGGTTTTCATATTGCCGCTGGACTTCTAACTCCTGCCAAAGGCTCATGGAGTCACTCTTCATCAGATTTTGCCAACTCTTAGGGCGAGTCTCAAAATTCCTGTCATCAGTAAATACAGATGAAACGTCATCATAACGAGTTATCCAAAATCGATTATTTAGCCAGTCCCGATAGCAAGGATAATTCTCACGCAGTATCTCAAGAAGAGGGTAAGGATCCTCAAGGTATTCATTCGAAATCAGTTGCCGAGGTTTTATCAGATTAGTTGTCTCACCAACTCTTTCACGCTGGTATACCTCGTAAGTTCGGAAACCTGGTGCTGCTTCTGGTTCCTCGTCATGGTCGTATCCCTCTGTAAGATCCATGTCACTTCGTGGGGATTTCAAAATCAAGCCATAATTCTCGTATTGAGCCAAGCCCTATAGGGGCAAGGGAGACACCATCTACACCTTTAGGCATTCGCTCTTTATTGATACGGACATTCGTGAATGCTGCTTCGAGTATTTGCGAACCTATGACAGTTTCTTGATGCGATATCCAAGCGCCAGGACATAAATGTGGGCCAACTCCAAATGCCATGTGGCTGCACTTACCTTCTTTGTTATGGCCTGACCGTAAGATTTTTCCCGAATAAAGATCGTCTCGAAAAATATTGAATTCCTCGGGATTCGAAAATATTCTCTCATCATGGTTAGCTGATACATCAACCATATGGATTAGAGATCCAGAAGGGATTGTGACTCCATGCATTACTATCTCATTAGTGTTGTGCCTCGGTTGACCACCAATTGAAGTTGAATGCCTAAGCATTTCATGAAAAGCGGTATCCCAAAGTTTCTCGTCTCTTTGGACTGCTTGATACTGGTCTTGATGCTGGAGTAATAAATACCACAAATTCATTATTGCTCCACGCGTAGTTTCTCCGCCTCCACCCACTACCAAAGCAATAAATGACGTTATTTCTTCTGTAGACATGACATCGCCGTCAATTTCAGAATTGCACAGCTCTGAAATGATATCCATGCATATCTGTTCACCTGATTCGTCTTCTAAGAAGGTTGGGTTGCCTCTTTTCTCTTCTACAAGATCTTCTACATAGTTTTCGAGGTCCTGCCGAGCCTCAAGTCCTTCGTGATGTGTCTCTGAACCACCAAGCCCAGACATCATTGCATCGTACCACCAGGTAAATTGCTGTCTTGCATCTTGCGGTATCCCTAGTACCTCTGCAACAACACTGATGGGGAACTCGTTCGCAAAGGCTTTTCCTAATTCCAGCGTTGCTATCCCCCTCTCATTGTCAATGATGAGATCTTTGGGGTTATCTTTTGACCACCATTCTTGAATTAATTCTTCAGCGATTGCTTCAAGAGCATGCAATCTCTTAGTGAGTGCCGCTCCAACTAAATGACGACCGTATATGTTTCTTCGTCTGCGGTGCTCTATCCCACTCAACTCAAGTTGCGTATTACCCAATACACCACTTGATGAGCCTTTAGGGATCGTGTTGAAGCCTAATTCATCAAAATAACAATTTGTTATGTCCTCATATCGAGTAACAAAGTAGCAATTATGCAGTTCGTCGTAGAAAACCGGATAGTGATCTCTCATTATTTTGTAATAGGGGTATGGATTACGTCCAAACTCTCCACTGTCAAAAATACGTGGATCAATGAGCGGCACTCCATTCTCATCGAAGCCCATGTCAACTGCTTCCCCTACTGGCATATGTGGGAATTTTTTTTGAGCTGCCTCACGGTTTTCTTCGTAATTCAAGATTACGTTTATTGTGTTATTTGTTGATTTTCTAGCCATAGCGTCCTCAGATTAGTAGGTGAATTCTCTCATCTCCATCTTCATTTAAAATTCAAGGAATAATTCCATTTTCTTTCAAAAGATCTCTATGAGACTTTTCAATACCTAATCCATTTAGTATCTCATCAGCATGCTCATTCAAGAGCGGAGCATTAGCTAGGTTCTCGAGTTTAGTTTTGCTAAATAATGTTGAGTGTCTCGGCGTTCGAACTTTCCCGGCAGTGGGGTGTTCCCACTCAAAGAATGTCTGGTTGTGGCGTATTTGTGGATTGCTGTAAGTCTCTGCTACGTCCATAACTTCTCCGCATGGTACGGACTGTTTATGCAATTTTTGAGCTATTTGATCTGTGTCAAATTCTCTGAAAGCGTCTGCGATCAGCGTTCCTAGAATCTCATTGTTGTTACCAGTATGGCGCGCTTCGCGAGTAGCGAATCTTGTATCTTCAAACCACTCTGGATGGCCGAGTGATTGGTAGAGGCCCTTTATTTGATTTTCAGTGACTGCAAAGTACACAATGTGTCCATTTTTGGTTTCTGTCATGTTCATGAGACGGCTTAGGTGCGTACCTGGTTCAACATCTTCGTCAAGCAAAGTCTCAGCCATTCCGCCATCAGGCCAAAGAAAAGATATTGCGACATCAACCATAGCGATGTTTAGTTCTTGACCTCCGTTCCCTTTTTCTCTGGCAAACAGCGCTGCCGATACTGATAGAGCAATTTCCCAAGCGACTGCTTTATCAATAATTGCTGTTCGCATTAGGTCAGGGAATGGGATTTCAGGATTAACCTGCAGACTCACATATCCACATTGTGCTTGAAGAACAGGGTCATATACGGCCCTTCCAGAGTATGGGCCGTCTTGGCCATAGCCGGAAAGTGAAACATAAATGATAGAGGGATTAATCTTGCTGATTGTTTTATAATCCAGACCAAGATCTTCTATTTTGCCTGGCCGCATTGACTGCACAACAACATCCGCATCACGAATAAGGTCCAGAGCGATTTTCCGTCCATCTGATTCTTTCAGATTTATCTGTATTGAACGCTTGCCTCTGTTGCAGTTGAGAACTGCGCTATTCAACCCCCCCTTTGAGAACCCAGATGTACGTGTGATATCTCCAATTCCGGGATACTCAACCTTTACGACGTCAGCACCAAGCTCAGCTAACAACATCGTTGCGACTGGTCCAGCAACGACTTGCGTGAAGTCAACGATTTTAACTCCCTCTAGCGGCCCCATAGTTCACCTTAATGCTTGGTAGACGACGGCTTTGAGTTCTCTCCGAATCGGATAGAAGCTTGATGGCATGAATTGTGTCATAAATACACAAGTGATTTCCTCTTTTGGGTCGACCCAAAATCTTGTGCTTGCTGCACCACCCCATGCAAATTGTCCCTGTGACCCAAGAGCTGCATTAGCTATCGGATCTTGAAGAACTGAGAATCCTAAACCGAATCCCATTCCTTCCATGGCAGTTTCAGAAAAGGTTGACTGGCCAAATTCATTTAACGTCGTTTGTTTTGGTAAATGGTTTGATGTCATAAATTGAAGTGTTTTCCGTCCAATTATCCGCTCTCCTTCAAGCTCTCCAGCATTTAAAAGCATGGTGACGAATCTCTGGTAGTCATCGATAGTTGAGACTAGACCACCACCTCCTGATAAAAATGTTGGTTTTGCGAGATAAGGACTTGTTTCCCAATTGTCAATTCTAGTTAGAGGGTCTTTCTTAGTAAATGCGTAATTTGATGTGAAACGCTCAGTTTTATCTTTATCAACATAAAAGGCAGTGTCGGGCATACCTAGCGGTGTAGTTATATATTCCGAAAGATATTCGTCAAGAGACATTCCGCTTATGACCTCAACGAGCCGGCCGCAAACATCTGTAGACATTGAGTAGTTCCAACTTGTCCCGGGGTCAAATAAAAGAGGCATTTCGGAAAGACGCCTGACTGTTTCCTCTAGATCAGGAACTTCATCATTGTTCAATCGCATTGCTATGCTTCCTAGGTTTGAATCCCTATACATTTTGTCCAGATTGTTTGAGAAGTGAAAGGCATATGTCAGTCCGGATGTATGCATCAACATATCGCGAATGGTTAACGGAGTCTGTGCAGGGCGGAGAACAGGATTCATGTATGAGCCCCCTACTAACACCTGCGGATCTGAGAATTCCGGTAGTAATGTATCTATCTTGTCTTCAAGAAGAAAGAGTCCCTTCTCATAAAGTTGCATTAAGGCAATCGATGTAAGTGGTTTCGTCATTGAATAGATTCGAAAAATCGCATTTTCCTGCAGATCACGACCTGTCTCTACGTCTGCTTTACCAACTGTGTGGCGAAGGATGACTTCGCCTTGGTAGCTTACTTGGATTTGGGCACAAGGAAATTTATTGTCGTTTACGTAACGGTCACATAATTCTGTTATGAGATTTAATCTTCTATTATCAAATCCAGTACTCATTTCCCTCCCTTAAAAGCCTTTTACACGGCTAAAGTCTAGACTGACATAAATCATTCCTTAAAATAGCGAACTTATTATTATGACTTCAGATACTCAGCAACAACCAGAAAAGACTGATTTCATTAGGGATTTAGTCAAAACTGACATATCTTCAGAAAGGCATTTCGGGAGGATTCAGACGAGGTTCCCTCCCGAACCTAATGGGTATCTGCATGTAGGGCACGCAAAATCAATATGTCTTAACTTTGGTATTGCTGAGGAATTTGGTGGCTTTTGCAACTTGCGGTTTGATGATACAAATCCTGAAACTGAAAGCGTTGAATTTGTTAATTCGATTCGGAATGACATTGAGTGGCTTCTTGGTGAAACGCTGTCAACCGAACCATTGTTTGCTTCTGACTATTTTGAAAATATGTTTGAGTGGGCAGTTTNATTAATCAAAAGAGGTAAAGCATACGTAGATGATCAAGATGCCGCTACGATTTCGGAGCTACGGGGTTCTTTCACACAAGCTGGGGTGGATAGCCCCTTTCGCGAACGGACTCCTGAAGAGAACTTAGAATTATTCCTAATGATGAGGGATGGCGCATTTCCTGAGGGTAGCCGTGTTCTTCGAGCAAAAATCGCGATGGATCATGAGAACATGAATATGCGTGACCCTGTTTTATATAGGATTAGGAACCAATCCCACTTCCGTACTGGCAACAAATGGACTATTTACCCCACCTACGATTGGGCACATGGGCAGTCGGATGCGCTTGAGAAAGTAACGCATTCCCTTTGCACGCTTGAGTTTGAATCTCATAGATTGCTATATGATTGGTTCCTTGAGCAGTTAGAAGTGCCTTTTGATCAGCGTCCTTATCAAACTGAATTTGCTCGACTAAATTTCACTCATACTGTCTTGTCTAAACGACTATTAAAGAAGTTAGTTGAGGATGGTGTGGTTCAAGGTTGGGATGATCCAAGAATGCCCACAATTTCTGGCTTGAGAAAAAGAGGTTACCCTTCAAAGTCTATTCGAGATTTTTGTCACCATATCGGCATAGCGAAGACCAACAGTACTCACGAAATTGAACTTTTAGAGTCGTTTGTTCGGCGCGAACTCAATCAATCCTCTCAGAGGAGAATGGCAGTAGTNGACCCTATAAGACTGACGATAACCAATTGGCAGGCTGGAAAGATTGAGCATAGGACTGCGATTAATAACCCTGAGGATACTGATGCGGGAACAAGAGAGGTTCCCTTCTCTGGACATCTTCTTATAGAACGCGAAGACTTCATGGAAGATCCCCCTTCTAAATTTTTTCGTCTGTCTCCTGGTAGAGAGGTCAGGCTCCGATACGGATACTTTGTGACGTGCACAGGCGTCGTTAAGGATGAGTCCGGAACAGTGGTAGAGATTCTTTGCACTTACGATCCAGAAACGAGTGGTGGAAAAGCTCCTGATGGNCGAAAGGTCAAAGCAACAATTCATTGGGTTGAGGANACTAGTTGCCTTAGAGGTTCNGTTGCTATGTATGACCGTTTATTCTCATCAGAAAGACCTGATTTGCTTGATGACCCCTTTGGGGATTTGAATAAAGAATCTTTGGAAATTCTTGAATCAGTTGCCTTTGAGCCATCAGTAGCTGATATTGCAGGTGGTGAAGTAGTTCAATTCGAAAGACTTGGGTACTTCTGTCGCGATGAATCCCAATTGAGTCTTTTCCACCGTACAGTCGGACTTCGTGATGAATGGGCAAACATTCAGAAGCGAAATAAATCTAAGCAGTAGNTCGTTCCTCTGGGGTTCGCACCCTTCCATCTCCGTGGTTGAAGAGAACATCGTTATAGCCTTTCCCTTCAGGCAGAGCATGCAAGTATTCAGATTTATGAAAACTGACATAGACAGTTCGTCGATACTTATCTGACTTGGTTGGTGGTGGCGCAACATGCAATGTGTGNCCGTAGTGGACAGTTACATCTCCGGGAGACGCTGAGATTGGAACAGCCTTATCGTTTCTTTGAGCAACGTCCAAACCACCGGAGAATCGATGTGACCCCGGTAAGAACATCAGTTGTCCAGATTCTTCATTGGCTTCGTCAAGCTGAACTCCGATGTTCAAGCCGGGACAAATGAGCGGATGCCCGCCCATTCCACAATCGCGATGCCATGGTAGATCGGATAGTCCATGTTCTATCTCTGGAACTTTCATTACGACAGAAATCCCATCACCATGATCTGGAGTTGGGAAGAGTTTTTCATCAGCAAGATTCGCGAGATTCAGTAGACGTTCATCNTTTGGCAATTGGGAAAACTGGTCTGAACCTATGTTGAGGTACGTAACCCTGCAACAATGCTCGTTCCCATTTTTATCTGTTGCCCACCATGACCTCTTATCGTCTACAGACGCTCTTGATTTTCGTTCTTCCACTTCGTCTGACATAAGTTTTATCTCGTCTGCACTAAAGACATTCTTAACAAGGATAAACCCGAGCTTACTTAGCGAACTCCGCATTTCTCTTTCATTAGAATCGTAATTAAATACGTAGAACTCTTCATCTGGTACATCTTCAGTGGAAAAGATTGGGCGNTTGTTATAAAGCGCTTGCAGAGGGGCTTCCCAAGCTGCAACATGGTTAAATTGACCTGCGATAAGAGTGATTTTATTCTGCAAGATTAAACCCATCATTGACCAAGATTCGCTAGCTAGATTCTCCCATGTCTCTGTATCTGTNTGTAAGATTACTTTCGCTTCATCTGCTTTTTCATCAAGCTGTATGCCTNTCGCAGTTGAGGAAAGCCTAAATTCATATTCTTGACCTAATTTCACTCCAAGGGACCGCCCAATTCCAACTGAGAAAGCTGCTTGCTTTCCNAGCATTCCTTCACCAACTTCATTCATCACNTGCTTATGGAGTTCCGCTACACTGCGCTGCGGAAAGAATGTGGCGTCAAGTTGCATCTTCTAAGTGTACTCTCCTTGAGCCACCTGAGAAATTCTTTCCCTNTTGATTCGATTTACAACCATTCAGATTTCAAGTGATCAGGTATTGGTCGCACCCTAGGATACCAAGGAGAACGTAGAGGCTCGCCTTCTTCAAGTGATAGAGAAAGGCCTGGTGTGAGAGGCACGGTTGGTTTTGTATCTGGCCTAGTTGCGTAACAGATATCGTCACCGTAGATTCGAATCGTGATAGCCCTTCTTCTNCCTGAGGATGATGTAGGGCCACCTCCATGCAGAACACTCGGGTGAGCGATTATGACGTCACCTGGCGTGATTTTCCATGACCGTATGTCATAATTATCTCGGTCCTTTTCGATATCTGGTAANGGTGGATAGGAAGCATCGTAATGCGGAAGAGTCGGGTCTTCCGAAACTTTCGATGGATTGAAACCGTCATAAATTACTCCTCTTTGTGAACCCGCTACATATTCCAAGCATTCTTCTTTAGTTAAAGCATCTAAGGAAATCCAGGCNGACGCGATTTGATTCCCCTGGATAGGCCAGTAAGGAGTATCTTGATGCCAAGGAGTTCTCGCAGCATTGCCTTTTTCTTTTATAAAAAATTCATCAGAGTAGAGCCACAAATTCTCAGATTCAATAAGTTTTCCGATTAGATCCGCTACTGGAGAATCATACACTAGTCGCTTAATCTCTGGAATAACTTCAAAGTTCCGTATCGTCTCAATGAACTCGCCTTCTTCACCTTCGAAAAACAGGTGCTTTTCCTGACTGCTATTGTTGAGCACTCGTTGTAAAGCCAATTCCAGCAACAGAAGCCACTGGGAATGAAGCACGTTTTCTAACATCACGACACCATCACTTTTGAATACTGCTTTAACGTCATCGGTGATAACGGCGAGTGGATCTTCCAATGCAATTCTCTGAGGTGATTTCAAATTGGAGGCTCGAATTCTTGAGTTCTCGTTTTCCATTGCTATGCCCCGCGAAAATCCCGCATTAGGTCGCCAGGTAAAGCCTCGTCGGGAAACAATCTATCCTGAAATTTTCTCATCCCATNAAGCCATTTCTCCGGGTTTTGNGCTTTAAATTCTGTATAACCTTGCACTTGAGGATGAGGGAGTACCATAAAGCGCTCATCCCTAATAGCTTCCATACATACTTCGGCCACATCCTTTGGCTCTACGATCCCATCGGAACTAGCTACTCCCCCTTCTTCCCACTCTGGATCATCACCCTCTCTATTATCAGGACTGTTTGTCAAGATATCCGTTCGTACTGCTTGTGGACACAATACTGAAACTTTGATTCCTTGATGAAAGTGAGTAATTGAAATCCATTCAGCTAACGAGACCGCAGCACTTTTGGTAATTGAGTATGAAAGAGAACCTATCTGTGTAAGTAACCCAGCTGCAGACGCAGTGTTTAANAGGTAGCCTCCACCATTAGCTATCATTTGTGGAAGAACGGCGCGTGCAGCATAGATATGAGCCATTACATGAACTTCCCACATTTTTTGGATACGCTCGTTCGTGTCTTCTAAACCTGCAGATGTCACGAAACCAGCATTAGAGCAGAACAAATTTATAGGGCCATGTTCATCTTCGATTGCAGCTACCATTGNCTGCATTTGGTTTTCACTAGAGACATCNACTTCATAAGGTNTCCCATTAATTTTGTGAGCTACTTTCATGGCATTCTCACCATTCTTGTCTGCTACGATAACAANCCTAGCTTTTTCCTTTGACGCGACTTCGGCGAGAGCAGCTCCAATACCCGCTCCAGCTCCAGTAACTACTACAACCTTCCCCGCAATTTCCATAGATCTCTTCTTTCTATAGGGATGTTCTTTCGCAGAAATACATTTCCACGTTAATTCAAGTAAATATGACTTTTTCAAATTCTGCGAATAAAAGACATTTTTCATTTTTTTCAGTAAACTATAAGTGCTGTGGCGTTGTCATCTGGCTTTACCCGAGAGTGATGCCGGTGGTTTACGTAGCGGCTCGGATCCGAGGGGTCGAATCAACAAGGAGAATACGTTATTAGCAAAGGTAGTTCTGATATGACTGCGCATGAGTTTGAACTTATGGTGCAGAACCATCTTGATGGACTGGAGGACAACATTAGTCTGAATAAGCTTCAGAATAATCGTTCACAATGGGTAGAGACCCTCTTCAGATTCCTTGAACAGATTGATAAAAGCATTGCACGCGTTCGCCGCCAGCATAGAGGAATTCAACGCAGAACTGTTTTAGATGATTTGAATTCAGAAGCTGATCGGATAGATCAGGTTTTAACAGAAATTCTTGGTCCACCTCCTAGACAGGAAGCTATGAGTCCAGATGTGGAAGAAGATGCGTCTAAAGCTGAAATTCAACTCGCATGGAGAGACGGAAGACTCATTGCATGGCTAGGCGCACATAAGTCTCAAACATTCGGACATGAAACCATCCTAGATAGCCTTGAACGTCTAGGAGCGAATTCTATTGAGTGGAGTGACTCTGACGATTTACAACTTCCTGGCGAACAGTCAGCTCCCTGTGTTTCCGCACCCATTTCTTCTACGCTAGGGTGGCTGGTTTCTCTTGGAAGTGATCGACCTGAGACTGTCGGGGCAACATCAATTTGGATGGGACTAGCTGCAGGGTTAGCAGTGAAGCTCGTTGTAGAAGGAAAAATCTATCCAGCCTTACATGAAGTAGGCGGTACCCAAAATTCTGACTCAGGTGATGCCTTATTTCATATACGTTGGTCACCTGCGCTGATTGATTTAGATTTGCATGCAGCGCTTGTTGCTTCTACTCCAAGTGCTGTGATGCTTGCATGCGACGAGACTGACCGTCATCGGTTCGTGGGGAAAGTTTTATCAGATTTGACTGATTCAATTGTTCGGATGGCCGCAGGGCAAGTCAAACTGCCTTATGCTCCTGCTGATATTAAATCCAGAGAGGATTTCGGCGAAATGGTCGTAGCGAGCCTTGATGGAATGGCCTTTCGCGGCGATTCGGATTACGGCTCAGATATCTCCAGAAGACTAAACCAGTGGGCTGTTCCAGTCACAGGTATTGAAAAACTCCGCCTTTTAGTTCGTCTTAGTCCTCCTGATGATTCAGGGGCTTGGCTAAGTGAAGTCCTTGTACCAATTGAGTCTGGCGGCCTAGAACCTATTGAAATAACCATAAACACTGGAAGTGAAACACGGCGCAAATTAGTCAATAAGCAAATTTCACGATTGGAACGTCTTTTCCCTGAGTTGCTAAGGCCTGGAGGTCGCAGACGGGGAGAAGTCCTGCTATCTCAATCAGAAGCTTGGGACCTAATGACCCATACTGGCGAGAGGCTTACAACTGCAGGATTTGACGTTGAAGTTCCACCTATGTCGAAGCGAAAAACTACCCCAATATTGCGCATCACAGCTGAATCACAAGAAACGATGGTAAGTGCTCAACAACTTGCTGATATCAGCTGGAGTGCCCTATTCGATGATGTTGAGCTTAACGCAGCAGATATTGAACGCCTTGCAAGCGAAGCGCGACCACTTGTTGAATCTAAAGGCCAATGGATTGAATTAGATAAAGCTGATCTTGCAGAAGCAGCAGCCGCGCTTGCTGAATTCTCTAAGAAAACACAAATGAGCGGAGCGGAGATGCTTCGCCATGCTCTTGGCCTCGAGGGGGGCGCCCTTGGGGGCATCACGCTTGACGGCGATGGGTGGGCCGCAGATTTATTGAGAAGCGTAAAGAATTTGCCTGAGAGTCCTGATACCAAACCAGAAGGGTTTGTTGGGGAACTTCGCTCGTATCAAGCTGATGCACTGGCATGGATTAATTTTCTTGATAACGCCGGTTTAGGAGGATGTCTTGCGCTTGATATGGGGCTAGGAAAAACCCCTACAACGCTAGCTAACCTAGCTAACACTCCCCGTCCTGAACCTGGTCTGGTAATTGCACCCCCTGCTGTAGTTGGGAACTGGAGAGTTGAGGCATCTCGATTTGTACCTGATGCTTCCGTGCTCGTCCATCATGGCCCCAGTAGAGCTAAAGGAGAAAAACTAAAGGAAATAGTAGCTAAGCACGACATTGTTATAACTACATATGGAACAGCTGTGAGAGATATTGAGCAGCTCAAAGATATTCAATGGTCAAAAGTAGTTCTCGATGAAGCTCAAGCAATCAAGAATCCTGCAGCTGAGACTTCCCAACAATTACGAAAGTTAAACGCTCATTCACGAATTGCCCTAACGGGAACACCTATTGAAAATGGTTTGGGCGATCTATGGTCAATTTTGGACTGGGCGAATCCAGATCTTCTTGGTCCTCGAAATCAGTTCATTGCCCAACTTACACCTGAGAAACGAATTGAATCAGGCAATGAGAACGCACTAAAGGCGCTAAATGGAATTATGGTTTACCGGCGAACAAAATCCGAACCTTCAATCGCGGCTGAACTTCCAGACAGAATTGATGAGCTTGACCATTGCGCGATGACTGCTGAACAAATAGGACTATACAAAGCTGTCGTCGATAGTTTGATAGAGGAGACAGAAAAGACTAAAGCGGGGTCCCCTCAGAGAAAAGGCGCTGTTCTTGCTGCCATTACCGCTTTGAAGCAAATATGTAATCATCCATTGAATTACCAAGATGATGGGCTAGGAATTGAGGGGCGATCCGGAAAGTTAGAGCGACTGTACGAGATAGTAGAAACTGTGTTCGCTGCCGATGAACGTGTATTAGTATTCACTCATTTTGCGACGTGGGGCGAACGTCTTGCGACCCATCTCGCTGAACGCTACGAATTGCCGATCAATTGCTATCACGGTGGTTTAGGAAGATCTGCTCGTGATCAAATGGTTGATAGTTTCCAAAGGGGAAAGGGGCGAGGTGCTATGGTCCTATCACTTAAAGCTGGGGGGACGGGTTTAAATCTGACCGCAGCAAATCATGTTGTCTTATACGACCGATGGTGGAACCCTGCAGTTGAGGATCAAGCGAGGGATAGAGTGTGGAGAATTGGACAAAAAAATACTGTTATTGCGCATCGCTTAATCTGTCCTGGAACTGTTGATGAGCGAGTTGAGGAAGTTGTTGCAGGAAAACGGCAAATAGCTAACTTAGTTCTTCCTAAATCAAGCTCTATCGGTGATCTTGATGCTAGCCAGTTACAAGAGGCCTTAGGAATTGATGCTGAGTCTTTGCTTGCGTTTGAATCGGTCGAAGGAAACGGAGATGCGTGATGAGTAGAAGAAACTCGACTAGAGGTTCATCCGCAGCTCAGCCTATGAATACAACAGGTCGGAAGAAGCGGCGAAGAAATAGAAATAGAACAGACCCGAAAAAGTTTTGGGGAAACAAAGAGACTCTTCCCTTGCCTGTCCATGATGTGAAGGTTCCTTCAGCGACTCAAGCCGTTTTGGACTCGTTAGGGAAACCCCCTATCCCAGGGCAGGAAGTCCCTTCTTTAGAATACTTAGGTGAGATTTATGAACGTTCCGCGGGGTTAGCTTTCGCGCTAGCTGCTGCTGGAGGACTGGATAAGCCACTTCCTGATGGCGCTGACCAAGAAGTGGACCCGATTAACACTGTGAATGATGATGACCCCTACAACCTTCTCCGGCCGGAGGATGATATTGATGGGAATCGTATTTAAATATTCAGAATAATTTTGCTTGGACGCTTATTTCATCTCCTAATATTTGTCCATATTCAACTGTGATTCCTAGTAGCTCATCTAGATCTGCGAGTAGCGTCATTCCCGAACTGTGGTTGAGCGCGACTACTCTTCCGACGACACTTAAGATTTCCATATCATGACTACCAGTTGAGAGATTGATTGGGTACTTTTGAATTTTTTCCCAACACTTCTCCGAACTGTATTCATTATCCCATGTTGTATCTATTTCCGTAATCTCTGTTATCCCCGAAGTCAATATGCGCTCTTTCACTCTTTTCGAAATTATGTTGAGTTCCTCCTGCAGCGAGTCTTTCATTAAAGGGTTCAGTAATCCATCTATTTTTCTTCGTGTTGAAATTGCTTGTCCTACACCCAATTCCTTTGTGATTAGGTCTTCTAGCAGTCGTACTGTTATCCCGTCGGGTGTTTCTACGACTAGAACTGCGTGAATGGCGCCTTGTTCAAGAAGGCGTGTCTGGATTCTATTTGACGCGCTGGTACCGACTTTTGTTGATCCGTCTAAGAAGCCAGCAATGTAAAGAATATTTTCCTTTTCCATGCGTTTGAGTATCTTTTGTGAAATTGAGCTGCGGTCTTTTGTATGCACGTTATGGAATTGGGATGCGAAGATATTATCTTCTCGAATGCAATTACCGCATTTCTTTCCGCTTTTGACTAACTTCTCACACCTATTTTGTCTTTTAGCCTTGAATAGATCACCGTAATTGACACATACTTTTTCAAATGGTGTTGGAACCTGATATGAGAGGCCATATCCTATCAAACTCTGCGTGGTGACCTTCTCTGTATCGTGGTCGTAAATTTGGATATGTGGTTGATTCTTTTCCCACAATACTTTGAGGTGAGTAATTCTTCTATTTGAACTATCGTTGACCATTTTTTTCATTCTAAATACTTTAATCGGTGTACGTTCAGAGTGTTCTAAAGCTATCGTTCGTATTTATGGATACTTCTCCCCCATCTCAATTTCTTGTCACTCTGGATGTTGAAGGTGTTTTGACGCCAGAAATATGGATAGCTGTAGCTAACCATTTTGGCATTGATGCACTGAAGAGGACTACAAAGGACGAACCTGATTACCAGTTACTCATGGAAGAGCGCATTAGCTTGATTAATGAGCACAATATCAGTTTGGCAGATATCCAATCCATTATTTCATCCTTATCTCCCCTAGAGGGTGCTTTGGCTTTTTTGAATGAGCTTCGTTCTACTGTTTCGGTAGTCCTACTTTCTGATACTTTTGAGGAATTTATTGGCCCTTTGATGCTTCAATTGCAGAACCCTGTAGTTTTGTGTCACCGGCTTATTATCAACGATCACGGACATATTTCAAGCTTTGTGGAACGGACTCCAAACCAGAAGTTTGAAGCCGTTCGCGCCTTCCAGAAGTTAAATTATCACGTGATTGCAGCAGGTGATTCGTATAACGATTTATCAATGATTGATCAGGCTGACGCAGGGTTTTTATTTCGAGCACCGGACCATGTCCGCACTGAGCGATCCGACCTTGCCTGCTTTGATGATTACAGGGATCTGCTCTCATCAATCAAGGATATTATTGAAAGCGCTTGCTAGTCCCATCTGACCGGCAGACTTGAGAACCCTTTTAGAACGCCTGCTGTAGTTTGTGTAGGAGATCCATTAGCACGTAGTTTCGGCAATCGTTTGATTATCGCTGCCAGAGCAACTTTCCCTTCAAGACGGCTTAAGGGGGCCCCAAGGCAGTAATGAGACCCTACTCCAAATGAGGTGTGATTGCGAAGAGTTTTAGGGTCTCTAGCGATATCAAATACATCTGGGTCAACCCATAGGTTCGGGTCTCTATTGGCAGAACCGAACATCATGCAAACCTTTGAATCAACCGGTACTTTTACTCCGTGAATAGTGATTTCTTGTGTATTTGTTCTGAATAAACCATGAACTGGGGCGTCATATCGCAGACTTTCCTCAATAGCATTTGGAATTAGTTCCGGATTTGATTTAAGTAGTTCAAATTGCGTTGGATTTTCCATGAGTCGATGGAGAACGTTTCCTATCATGAGGGTTGTTGTTTCTGATCCAGCTACTAGAAGGAATTGGCAGAATCCAAGTATTTTCTTTGTTGAAAGTTCCTTGCCATCATTGGTTACTGTAAGAAGTCGTGTTAATAAATCTTCAGGGACGTCCTGACCGCTGATCAGAAGGTCTTTCCTTTGTTCGATATGGGTACCAAAATATTCAAAAAAATTCTCATAAGCCGATTTCACTTCATCGGAGGCCCCCCTTCCTCCTGAATAGGCCACTGCTTCTGCCATAGGAAGAACCCAGCTTCGGAAAAGTTCAATGTCAGTAGTGGGTGTGCCGAGTAACCAACACATAACGGTAAGAGGAATTGGAGCTGCGAATTCCTTGATGATGTCTCCCGACATATTCTCCTCAAGATCATCAATTAGTTGATTAGTTAGATCAGTAATTTCTCTTTCCATTTTTTCTATTGTTGAGGCTTTGAAGATTCTTGAGATCGCTGTCCGTTCTTGTGTGTGCTCTGGAGGGTCACTTGAAACTAGTACTCCGACTCCTGGTTCCGAATATGCTAATCCGGGACCATATTTTGAAGACCATATTTTTTCATCTCGTAAAGCTGCTGTTACGTCCTCTTCTCTTGTTAGCGTAAAATGGGCAGATGGAGTGCTTGTGTGGTGAATTGGGCACTTATCTCTCAATAAACCCATCACATTGGTTGGATTATTGTGAAAATTAGGATCAGCGAAACTAAAGGCAATGTCGTCAGGATTCATTTGTTCCTAAAGTGACCTTATGAGGTTCGCTGCTTGATGAATTGCCGCTTGGATTCCATTTGTTCCTGAGGCATCTCCGATTGTGTGTATTTTAGTTTTCGCCTCTGTGAATTGGTCTGCGAGGTAATCGCCTAATTCTCTATTTGGGTGATTATAGGTAACTAGAGCCACGGTGTTGGCTTGCACTCTTCGATTGCGTTCTGTAAACGGGACTCCAATCATGACTTCATCTTGGGTTATCGCTTGAATGTAATGTCCTCCAATGAAATCAAAGTCTTGCGACATGAGCCGTTCTCTAGCTGCTTCAACGGTAGCCGGCGGGTATGGAAGCGAAGCACCGAGGCTCTCATACCTACTCACAAGAGTTACCTTCATTCCTTGTTCAAGAAGAGCGTCTGCTACCGAAATCGCTTCAAATGTTCCCGTGTCGTCAAAGACGACCGCTGGTCCGGCCGTATTAACTCTCCCCCCGAATCCGAGAACATCCCAACTGCTATAGACATGATCTAAATCGAACCCCTTTAGTGGAGCAATCGGAGTTGTCAACTGGAATCCATCTGCTCGGGGCGTAGATCCAGTGGCTAAAATAATTCGGTCTGGGGCGATCTCAGCAACCAAGTCAGGGTCGACTAGCGAGTTTAGAGTTACGTTTATTTTGAGTCGTTCCATTTCTGATTCAAGCCATTTTGTGATTGCGCCAAGGTCAGCCCTATGCGGTGCAGTTGCAGCAATCGTTACTTGTCCCCCAAGCCGTTTAGTTGCTTCGTGCAGGTGCACTTCATGCCCTAGTATTGCTGCGGTTCTGGCTGCTTCTAGCCCAGCAGGTCCGCCTCCTACAATTAGAATTTTCTCAGTGGCTTTAGGCAATTTAGTTGGTTCGAATGTAACTTCTGTTTCTTGTGCAGCAGCGATATTAACGACACAACCGAGTTTTCCCGTTGACATAATTTGCCCAACACAACCAAAGTTTGAGCCTATGCAGGGGCGGATTAGGTCTGTGTTGCCGTGTTTTGCCTTATTGACAAGTCCTGGATCAGCGATTAGGGCACGAACCATGGATACCATGTCGGCCTGCCCTTCACTTACAATCGTGTTTGCTTGATCGAGTGTCATTATTCGTCCGACGACTATTGTTGGTTTCGTTAATTGTTTAATTATTGGTCGATTAGCTGGCATTTCGTGACCTAGAGGATCATCCATGGGTGAAAGTAGCTTATGGAAACGCCAATATGAGCCCATATGAAGTGAAATATAATCAACGTGAGGTTCAACTACTTTTGCTATTTCGGCGTTGTCTTCAGCTGTTAATCCTCCGGGTATGTATTCTTCATTGGGTAGCCTTATGCCTACGCAGATGTCATTGCCGACCTCTTCTCGTATAGCGTGGATTATCTCCATAAGGAACCTCATACGATTCTCTAAAGAACCTCCG
The DNA here is from genome assembly GCA_002712325.1 of Acidimicrobiaceae bacterium. Taxonomy (GTDB): domain Bacteria; phylum Actinomycetota; class Acidimicrobiia; order Acidimicrobiales; family UBA8592; genus UBA8592. The sequence goes on from PATH01000016.1 coordinate 19,142, forward strand.
TATTGGTCTGTTCGTATGTTATTTGCTGGTGAGAGGAATTGTTCGATGAGGTATCCACTGGAGGCATGTATATCAACTCCATCAAGGCCGCCATCTCTGCATCTTCGAGCAGCGGCTGCGAATGCCTGAACCATCTCTTCAATCATTGACGGAGTCATCTCTAGCGGGATTCCCCCAGCAATAGGGTTTGGGATGGGGCTGGCAGAGATCTGGGTTGTTCCCTTCCCTGGTGCTCTAGCAGATCCTGGGTGGTAGATTTGTTGGAGCATTTTCATACCATGTGGTTTCAGTGCTGTGCTTAGCTCCTTATAGAAATCGATAACTGAGTCGTCATGCAATGGAATAATGCTCCTCATTGCAGGTGAGGAAAGATGAACTCCTGTTGCCTCGAGCGTACTCATTCCCACTCCACCGACTGCCCTGGCTTCGTGGTATGCAATTAGTCTTTTGAGTGGTAGTGCTGTTGAGTGCGCAGAGCGAACGATCCTATTGGGAATGGTAATTGGACCAACGTCGATTGGTTGAAATAACTGCTCGTACATGGCTTCCCTCCAACTAAAGCATTATTACTAGTTTCTATCCTCGTGGTTCCCTGTCAAGTCCGAGTACTCGTTCACCGAGGATATTGCGCATGACATTTGATGTGCCTCCCATGATTGTGTAAGCAGGCGCATAAGTTAAGCCCTTGGTTACTTGATTGTCAAGAAGGGCTTTGGGCCCAAGTATCCGGTTTACAAATTGGGCTACATCCCATTCATGTTCGGTGCAGAAGCACTTTGTTGCCGCGCTAAAACCTGATGGTGCTTGTTGCAGGGTTTCGCGATATACGAGGAGTCTTCCTATGTGGTACCCGGTTTCAAGTTTGCTAATCTCTTGCCGGTTTAGTGGATCTGATAGGTCCGCACACCTTTTTGCTTCATCGTAGAGAGCTTTATTAGATACGAGCCTGTCAATGCCACCTCGCTCATGTTCTAGTTGCTTCATCGTTTGTTTGAATGCTGCCCCCTCTTGGCCTACAAGATTCTCTACAGGCACCTCTACATCATTGAAATACACTTCACAAAAGTGCCTGTTCAGTGTCATATCTGTGATGGGTCTCACTTCTATTCCAGGCAGGTCCATGGGAACAATTATTTCTGAGATTCCTCGGTGTGGCGGACCCTCTGCGTTTGTCCTACAGATCAGGTAACAATAATCAGCTACGTCTCCGAAACTCGTCCATATCTTTTGCCCATTTATTCTAAAGACATTCCCAAGGCGTTCTGCCGATGTTGATAACGAGGCTAGATCAGATCCACTATCCGGTTCGCTCATTCCTATGCACCATGTTGATTCTCCCGTAAGCATATTTGGTAGGTATTCTGCTTTTTGATCGTCTGTGCCGTAACTAATAACTGTGGGGCCCATTTGGCGATCTGCGAACCACATTGCAGCTATAGGAGCCCCAGCAGCGATCATTTCCTCCGCGACAATAATACGTTCTATTGGTGGTCTTTCTTGCCCGCCATGTTCTTTAGGCCATCCCATCCCGATCCAACCGTTTTCAGCCATGGTCTGCGCGAATTCTTTTGAAAATCCGTTGATCCAACTATCGTTAAATCGCCCGTGTTTTTCTACTCCTTTGTATGCTATTTCACGGGCATGTTCACGTAATTGTTGCTGTTCATTTGTGAATGTAAATTCAAGCGTGCTTGTCATCTGGTTAAGTCTGGTTAGCGCAGTTCGTTGACTTTAGTGAGGATTTCTTCGGCGTGTTCTTTTGTCTTTGGTTTTGTAAACACGTGAACGATTTTCCCTTTAGGGTCGATGAGGAAGGTTGTTCGGTGGAGCCCCATGTAGGTTTTACCATAATTTTTCTTCTCCCCCCATACGCCGTACTTGTTGATAATTTTGTGATCGGTGTCAGCTACGAGAGAGAACGAAAGGTTATATTTTGTAGCGAATTTTTCATGACTCGTATTAGCGTCTGGGGAAATTCCTATGACCTGAATATCGTGTTTTTTGAGGTTACCTAGATTGTCTTGAAGGTTGCAGGCTTGATTTGTGCAACCTGGCGTGTTGTCCTTCGGGTAAAAGTAGACTGCTGTGTATTGTCCAAGAAAGTCTGACAGTTTGATTTTATCGCCGGTGAAAGTGACGGACTGAAAAGCGGGGGCTTTCTTTCCGACAGGTAAAGGTTGTGCTTGTGTATTCATAAATTCCTTTGGTTAATACCTACTCTAGCACTTCGCCTTTTTTAGCTAGA
>PATH01000017.1 GCA_002712325.1 Acidimicrobiaceae bacterium
CTCTCATCAAGCCACACTAAAACTGTCAACAATGCAGCCGCAACAATGGATGCAAGTAACAGAAGCGAAGCTCTGTAACCGCAAGATGACAACAGCGCGCTACCAACGAAAAACCCTACGCCCTTCAATGCATTCTTTGAGCCCGTAAGTACAGCGACCCAACGGAATAGACGAGATTGTCTCCCTGAAGACCCATCCTCCGGAACCACAAACTTCACAGCGCTTTTCGAGCTCATTTTCGTGAGATCTTTCGCAATACCTGAGAAGGCTTGACAGGACATGACAAAAGCGACTGAGAGGAGCTTTCCCCAGCTTGGTTGTACAAAAGAAATTGCAATGAGAGCAAATATTTGAATCAAAAGACCAGTTTTCAAAGTTTGTTCAAGCCCGAACTTTGACCCAGCGATTCCTCCGAACAGATTTGTCAAGATCCCCATGAATTCGTACGACAAGAAAAGAAAGCTAAGCTCCAATGGTCCGAAACCAAGCTCATGGAAATGGAGCAGAACAACCATCCGTAAAGCGCCGTCAGTCAGTGTCAAGCTCCAATAAGCACCGGTTACCAGACCATAGCTTTTAATTTTCATTCCGGTCTCGTCTCATAGGCCTTTAGAAATTTTTGCAGTCAACTCAGCCATTCGATGCACATACCCGTATTCGTTATCGTACCAAACCAAGATTTTCACAAGCCCATTCGGGAGTTTAAGGGTAGACAACCCGTCAACAATCCCAGACCGTGGATCATTGACAAAATCTGCGGAGACAAGAGGTCTATCTTCATAACCCAGTATTCCCTTTAATTCTGAAGTTGAGGCTTTTCTAAACAGTTCATTGATCTCTTCTGCGCTAAGTTCCGAATGTAACGAAAAGACGCAATCCGTTAAAGAAGCATTAAGAACAGGCACTCTAACTGCGAGTCCGTCAAGTTTCCCCTCTAACTCTGGAAAGATACGAGTTATCGCAGTAGCTGAACCAGTTGACGTAGGAATTAAAGAATTTAAAGAAGAACGAGCTCGTCTGGGGTCAGCAAGAGGTTTATCAACAACTACTTGCGTATTAGTGGGTGCATGAATAGTAGTTATCATCCCATTGTCAATACCTACCTGTTCATGAAGCACCTTCACTACTGGTGCGAGGCAATTCGTCGTACATGAAGCTGCGGTTACAATGTCATATTTCGAATGGTCATAAAGGTGATCATTGCAGCCCATGACAATATTTAGAACGGTCTCGTCATGAACTGGAGCAGCTACAACAACTTTTTTAACCCCTCGATCAAAATAATCAGATAATGCCTCAACCGTTCTAAATGCCCCTGTGCACTCAATGACAATTGAAACGCCTGTTTCTTCCCATGCGACATCCCCAGGACTTGCAATTTGAGTGTATTCAACCGAAGTCCCGTCCAGTATAAGATTCCCTTCCGACTCATGGGCTTGACGTTTCCATGTTCCGTGGACCGTATCGAATTGCATTAGATGCGCAGCAGTTTTTGCATCGCAGTTAAGTTCATTTATGTGGCTTATCTCAAGTTGCTCATAATGCGCAAGCGCCCGCACCACCAGTCTCCCCATTCTTCCAAAGCCGTTGATGCCAATTTTAAGAGCCATTTAGCGACTCGCTAGGAATTTGTTCTAATGAAGACCGGTGACTGCTCACTTGATCGTTCCGAGCAAAATTTGTAACCATTTTCTGAGAACTCTTCAAATTGCTGACATTGAGAAATTCTGTTTCGAATAATCCAAGAAGCCATTGAGCCTCTTGCACGTTTTGCATAGAAACTCACGGTTTTGTAGTCTCCGCCATCTTTTCGGTCAAGAAATATTGGTGTCATAACCGGAAATCCTAATTCTTCTGTATGAACAGATTTAAAATATTCGTTAGACGCAAGGTTAATTAAAACTTTCTCACCGGGGCTCTCCTTAAGAGCTTTACCTAGAGATTCGGTTAGAGAGCTACCCCAAAATTCATAAAGGTTATTGCCGTATTCAGTTTCTAGCTTTGTCCCCATTTCAAGTCTGTAGGGCTGAATCAAATCCAAAGGCCTGAGTACTCCGTAAAGGCCAGAAAGTATCCTCAAAGTTTCCTGTGCATAGTCATAGTCTTCTTCCGAAAAGGATTCTGAAGCGTTCATCCCAGTGTATGTATCCCCATTGAAGGAAAGTATCGCCGGACGGGAGTTTCGTTTTGTAAATGGAGTGCTCCAGTCTTGGTATCTTTCAAAATTCAATTCCGCAAGTGAATCTGATAAAGACATTAGTGAACCAAGCTGGTCAGGGGACTTTCCGGAAAGCACATCAACAAGCTCTTCACTTCTTTTAATCAAGGCTGGTTTGCTATTCTTCTGAGTCGCCCATGGAGACTCAAAGTCAAGAGCTTTAGCGGGTGAGACAACAATAATCATATTTCCATTTTTACATCAGATTTACAGTCTTTGCCGAAACAACAGCTACCAATCTTGAGTTTTTGTCTTCGTTGTGAAAATCTTACGATATTGGGAAAGGTAGATTGGTGCATGAATAGGTTCAGTGATGATGAGGTTGCCATTGCTTTTGACGAGTACAGAAAACGTGGCGTTATTGACAATGATTGGGAATCTTGGGCTAGTTTATTCACTCTTGAAGCTAAATATGTAGAGCATTTTCTGGGGGAATTTAGCGGTAGAGAGCAAATCTCTCAATGGATTGTTTCTACTATGAAGCAGTACCCCAATATCTCTATGTGGATGGANTGGTGGGCAATCGAGGAAGGCAAGGTAGCTCTATATATCTGGAATAACTTGCCAGATCCTACTGGTGAAGGAAAGCGTTATGGTTTTCCTAACACAACCTATTTGCGTTACGCAGGAAATGGGCTATGGGATTACGAAGAGGATTTCTATAACCCATCAGATGCGGAGCGTGTATGGCAAGAATGGTTTAATGACGGTGGAAGAATTGATACTCCACCAGATAGTACGTTGCGCGGAATTGAAGATTGGGCGCCAGAAGTCCCTGACATTGTCGTTTCAAGAGAAGAAGTAGAGGAAGAATTCAAAAAATATGTTCGTAGGGGAGAAGTCGCTGTCCAGACAGGGGACTGGTCTCCATGGGCAGATCAATTTACGGAAGATGCGAGATATTTTGAGCATCATTTCGGAAAATTCTANGGGAGGGCCGCAATTNAGGAATGGATTACTTCAACAATGGGTCCTTTCCCACAAATGACTTTCCCTGTGGACCATTACATTATTGATGGAAATCGCGTTGTAGCNTTAATNCCAAATTGTCTTCCGGACCCTGCAGGAAGTGGTGCAGATTATTCCTTTAATGTCCATGTCATCTTGCATTATGCAGGCAATGGCCAATGGAGCTACGAGGAGGACGTCTACAATCCGCAGGAAGCTGAAAGTGTCGTTTCTAGCTGGATTAAAGCTGGTGGTTCAATTTCTTAAATTGGGTTTAGCTTATCCAGCTTCACTATGCGTAACGGGCTCTTCTCCCATCCATTCACGCAAAGTGTTTTTTAATTTTGTTTGTTGGATGAACAAATCATGCTCAGGTCCGCTGTCTGTTGAAGATTGTGGGGCTTTGAGATAGAAGCTCAGCCATTCTTGGACTCCGGATTCACCGGCCCGATGAGCCAAATCCATAAACAATGCTAGATCTAAAACAATTGGAGCAGCAAGAATGGAGTCTCGACAAAGGAAATCAACCTTTATCTGCATGGGATAACCCAACCAACCGAAAATATCAATGTTGTCCCAACCTTCTTTATTGTCACCTCTAGGTGGGTAATAGTTGATTCTTACAACGTGATGAATATCGCCATAGAGGTCAGGGTAAAGTTCAGGTTGCAAGATGGTATCTAGAACTCCTAATTTGGAAACTTCTTTGGATTTAAAGTTTTCTGGAGCATCAAGCACTTCTCCGTCTCTGTTTCCAAGAATGTTGGTTGAATACCAGCCCTCTAGCCCGAGCATACGTGCTTTGAATCCTGGAGCTAGGAGAGTTTTCATGAGTGTCTGACCGGTTTTAAAATCCTTTCCCGCTATTGGAACACCTCGAGATTTTGAAAGTTCAACGATGCAATCTAGGTCGCAACTTAAATTAGGTGCCCCATTTGCGAATGGAACGTCACTCTGCAGGGCTGCATATGCGTATATTTGGCTAGGAGAAATATTTGGATCGTTATTCCTTAACCCCTCTTCAAAAGCATCAACAGAAGCGTGGACTTCGCTGGGCTCTTGAAAAGCTTCCGTTGAACCGCACCAAACCATTACGAGACGGTCACAATCGTTTTCTTCTTTGAAATTTGCTATGTCTTGTATCAGCGCCTCTGCTTGGTCCCATTTGTTCTCGATATCTTTTACTCGAACACCATCCAAACGGGAAACCCATTTCTTATCAAAAACGGCTTCCATTGGAATAATGGATTCCAAGTCACTCGAAATTTCAGAGAGATCATCGCCTTCGAGGACTCCGGCAGTTCGGGCCGCTTCAAGCACGTTAGGGGAAATCGGATCCCAGCCCCCAAATACAAGATCGTCTAATTCTGCTAAAGGTACGAAATCTCTGATTAGCGGGTTTCGGCCTTCTTCTTTTGTTCCAAGGCGAATATGGGCCATTTGGCTGATAGAGCCAATAGGCGGCTTTAATCCTTTCCTTGCAGCTAAAACGCCTGCTATAAAAGTTGAAGCGACCGCTCCCATTCCTGGTGTGAGAATGCCTAGTTTACCTTGAGATGATTTTATGTTTCTTGAAGTCATGAACTGATATTAGCAACAATAAACATTAAAGAAGTATTGTTAAGTAAATCTAAACTATATTGTAAGAGTATGCTTAGCTTACCTGACCTCTCAATACGACAACTTGAGTATTTGATAGCTGTAGCCGAGGAAAATACATGGGCTGATGCATCCGATGCTGTCGGAGTTACACCATCAGCGCTTTCACAAGGGCTCGCAGAATTGGAACGAAGAGTAGGGGTATCGTTATTTGATCGAGTCGGACGAAGGCGAATACTCCATCCAAACGCTGAAATTCTCCTAGATCATGCCCGACAGGTTATTTCGTTAACAAGTGATTTGGCTAAATGGTCAGACCGAATGAGGAACGCGCACGAAGGCACTATCCGAGTAGGGATGATTGACATAGCAGCGGTGAATTATTTCCAGAGCGTTTTGAAAGATTTTAGAACCGAGCATCCATCACTTAATTTTCACTTAAACGTCAGCCCCTCTCGTCCCTTAATTGATGCTCTACAAAGGGGACAGCTGGACCTGGTGGTATGTATTGAACCTGATTATGAAATTAACGGTATTCAAATTGAGCCTCTATTGACAGAAACTCTGTCTATATATAAACCGGGAGGAGGACCGTTGGGCCCACCAAGTAAATGGGGCCCGTGGGTTCTCTTTCCTGAAAGCTCAAATACGCGAAAGATAATCTCTGCGGCGCTTAAGGAACGAGGGTCCTCTGTTGAAGTAGTAGCTGATTCACCACAACCTGAGGTTCTCAAAGAAATGGTTAATTTGGGTATAGGTTGGACCGTCCTTCCTAATGTCCAAGCGGAAGATGGGCCAAGGCCATTAACTCCGAGCTCTATCCTTAGCACGAGGAACTTGATCGTCGCTTCTCGCAAGAATGCAGCTCAAAGTCCGGCAGTGATATCACTTTTAGCGTCGCTAAAAGAAGAACTATCTAATTAGAGCCGTTTGTAATCCCAGGCCTTAAATATTTCTCCGTCATACGGCATAGACCCGTAAAAGACGCGTGGGTCCGAATCAAAAACCATAGGAATGAAATACCTATCTCCTTCCCAAAGAGGAAGTTTGGACTTCTCTTGGGTAACTTCGTTAATGTTGCATGCGTCTAAAAGTTGCTGTCTGGAAACCCACTCCAAGGAGCCCTCGTCGTTGAAAGATTTAGGAGATCCTTCCCAACCAGTAACGAGAAAAATAAATCCCAACCAGTCTTCACGTTTGGGCCCGAAATCTGTCCATGTAATTACTCCTCGGAGTTCGTATTCGGTAATCGTAATTCCAGCTTCCTCTTCAATTTCTCTTTCGATACCGCATAAGATATTTTCGTCTTTTTCTACCTTGCCTCCTAAACCATTTACCTTGCCAAAATGATCATCATCTGGTCTTGAGTTTCGACGGATAAGAAGAACTCTGTCGCTTTCTTGATCAAGGATGTAAGCCAAGGTCCCAACTATAGGAGTAATTGCCATGGTCATGGTTTAGCAGGAGCAGGTGGAAAATAAGTGCATACTCCTAAATGACAGTTAAGAAACTGGTCTAAAATAAATGCATGGGTTCAACAGATTACGCTTGCGACGATAATGGAATAGCCTTTATCACCATTAACAACCCAGGCCGAAAAAATGCAATGACCTATCACATGATAGAGCAAATGTATCACCACCTCACTGTCGCTGGAAATGAAGCAAGAGTTGTCATTTTGACAGGCGCCGAAGACGCATTCTGCGCAGGGATAGACCTAAATTTCCTATCAGGTATACCTCCTGAAGAAAGAGGCATTAAAGTCCCCACTCACGATGAGAACGGATTGTGGAATATTACCGCATGCCCAGTTCCTGTCATTGCTGCAGTAAATGGTCCCGCTGTCGGTATGGGCGCCGAATGGACAAGCCATTGCGATATCAGAATTGTCTCCACGAATGCCCGATTCGCATGGAATTTTGCTCACAGGGGTTTAATCCCCGATACTGGAGCTGGAACTTGGCTTCTCCCAAGGCAAATCGGAATACAAAATGCTTTAAAATTGCTTTATTCAGGAGAGTGGCTTGATGCACAACGCGCATATGAGATTGGATACGTCACCCAGATTGTTGAGCCTGAAAACCTTATGAAAGCTGCAATAGAAGAAGCGAAAACTTTTTTGAGAGGTTCAGATGCTTCACATCGCCTGACAAAGGAACTGCTTTACTCTGGTCTCACAAAGAATGTTGCTGACCATCAGATTGCAAGTCGTGAAGCGTTGCTCGAATGCTTTCGCTCCGAGGCCCATAAAGAAGGTGTAGCTTCATTTACCGACAAACAGAAACCGGACACAAGAGAAGAGTAACCCTTAAGTATCAACTAGTTGAATTTTGGTTTTCTCTTCTCTAAAGCAGCATTGACGCCTTCACTAAAATCGGAATGTCGCATTGATTCCAACTCTGCTGCAAGACTTACTTCAAACAATGATGCAAACTGAGATTTAAGCCAGTTGTTAACTGAAATTTTCGTACCTCTTAAAGCTACTTGAGGGCCATCGCAAAGTTGAAGCGCTATCTCTGAAGCAGTGGCCATTACCTGATCATCATCGACTACATGATTTATTAAACCAAGTTGATCAGCGAACTCAGCGGAGATAGTTGAGCCAAGCATCATCATCTCTTTTGCTTTATTAGGGCCAATGAGCACGGTCCATATAGCGAGACCACCATCCCCTGGAACTAGTCCGATATTTATATGAGGGTCTCCCCATTTCGCCTCTTTAGAGGAAATCACAATATCAGTTAATAAAGCCAAGGTCGCCCCTAAACCAATAGCATGCCCATTGACTGCCCCAATCAAGGGCTTCTCAAAATCAAGAAGATTATAAACTATTCGTCGCGCAGAAGCAGCAGAGATACCCGACCCTCCAGATGGATCCCTCTTCAGTCGACATTCCATATCTTTTAGATCTCCCCCTGCAGAAAAGGCTGAACCGGCACCTGTCAAAATAGCGACCTTGACTTGTTCATTGCTGCCCAAATCTTCCCAAACTCTCTCCATTTCGGCGTGAGCTTCTGGGTGAAGGCCATTAAGAACCTCAGGTCTGTTAATCGTTACGGTTGCAACATTGTCAGCGATCTCAATTTGAAGAAATTTATAATCCATAGACCCGATAAATCTTAGCTAGTATCAACCGATTCTCGCAATATCGCAATCCTGTATTAAGCTAAAGTAACTTGCGGATGTGTAGAAAACTGTCGTAGAAGTGGGGTGCGCGCATGGGAAATATAACAAAACGATCCTTTTGNAGNATTTGCCATGCAGCTTGCCCCATAGANGTTGAATTNACTGACGGAAGAGTAACTAAAATTCTCGGAGTTGATGAGGATCCTNTGTTTGAAGGTTACACCTGTGTAAAGGGNCGCCANATACCCGANCAGATTCATAGCCCAAGTCGAATCCGGTACCCGTTAAAGAAAATGCCTGATGGNCATTATGAGGAAATTACGTCTCANCAAGCACTAGATGAGATAGCCGAAAGAATGAAATCNATTATTGAGNATCATGGCCCAGGAGCNATAGCTACTTACACAGGAACCGGAGGGTATCAAAATGCNCCGTCTGATCCGGTGGCTAGAGCCTTCCATAAAGCAATAGGCTCAATTAGTTATTACACATCGGTGACTATTGACCAACCAATGAAACGAACGGCTACTATGCGGGCAGGTGTTTGGGAAGCAGGACCTCAAAATTTTTCTGAAGTAGATGTCTTGCTAGCTATTGGCTATAACCCAATGGTTTCTAGTTTTGCGCCGTTCGGGGGATTACAGGGCACCAATCCTTTCACGACTTTACGTAATAGAAAAGAAGAGGGCCTCAAATTAATTGTTATTGATCCACGACGAACAGAACTGGCAACTCAGGCAGATATTCACCTTCAAATCCGGCCGGGTGAAGATCCCACTCTTCTTGCGGCCTTGATTAATATTATCCTTTCTGAAGATCTTCATGACCACGAATTTTGTGAAGAATGGATTGAAGCTACTCACCTTGAGCGCCTTGCTGAAGCGACGAGAAAGTTCACTGCCGACTTCGCAGCTAAACGATGCGATGTTGATAAAGAAGACATCTTAAAAGCGGCAAAACTTTTTGCCGAAGGCCCTACAGGTACAGCAGGAACTGGGACTGGGCCTTCAATGTCGCCCTATCCAAGTCTTATGGAACACCTAGTAATATGCCTGAACGTTATTTGTGGCCGTTGGCTAAGGGCTGGTCAAATCGCTGAAAGTAGAAGCCTTCTTCAACCAGACACCAGGAAACGAGCTCAGGTATTGGGTCCATTTAACCCACTCTCAGGCCCAAAGAGCAGATTCAGAGGCCTCCGAGGATACGGCGGAGAAATGCCTTGCACGACGTTGGCTCAAGAAATAATTGAGCCAGGCGAAGGCCAGATTCGGGCCCTCATCTCAAATGGCGGAAACCCAGTAGCCGCTTGGCCCGATCAAGAAAGAAGTCTTGAGGCTATGGAATCTCTTGAACTCTTGGTAGCTATAGATCATCGCATGACCCAGACTGCTCAATTTGCTGACTACATTCTCCCACCGCGTTTAAGTCTTGAACGATCTGATGTTCCCCCATTTATGGATAGATGGTTTCGTGCCCCGTATGCCTGTTACACACCTGCAGTTATTGAAAACCCTGAAGGGGACCTTTTAAATGACTGGGAATTCTACTGGGAAATTGCTGAACGACTGAATGTGAAAATACAACTTCCTGGTGGCGAGATACCAAGCGAAAATCGCCCCACAGATGATGACATCCTAGAGTTAATTTATGCACATTCGCTTGTTCCTTTTGATGAAATTCGTAATAAAAACGGACAGACTCTTGAATACCTGAAGCAGGAAATTGAAGAAGCTGACCCTAACTCCAGCGGAAAATTTCACTTAGCGCTTGATGATCATTTGGCAGAACTTCAAGAAATTCTTTCCCAGCAAACATCTGCGGAGCGTATGGAAGGCTTTGACCCTAAAGTCCATACTTTTCGCTTAGTAAGTAGACGGTTGAAAACTCACCTTAATTCTCTCGGAGGTGAATTAAGTAAACTTAATAAAAAAACTCCAACGAACTACGCTTACATGAACCCTCAAGACATGATTGATTTAGAAGTAACAGATGATGAACTCATCCAGATAGCATCCCCGAGAGCATCTTTGATTGGAGTGGCTAAATCATCAGACGATATCAGGAGAGGCGTCATCTCCATGGCGCATTCGTGGGGTTCAGCATCGCCATCTGACGAAAAAGTCAGGGACATAGGTTCCCCAACAAATCGACTAATAGATGTTGAGAATGGTTTCGACACCATAACTGGTCAAGCTATTCAAAGCGCGATACCTGTATCTGTTAGACCAGCAAAAGAAGAAGTATTGATCTGAATTGATGAAACCACTAACCGTTGCTCAAGCGGTCAATGGTTTCGCTAAATTCTTCAAGGGTTTCGCCAATAATTTCTGCAATTGGTCTAATGGTGTCAATCCTTCCCGCGACTTGACCGCTTAAAGCAATAGCAGCATTCATGTCTCCACCAAAATATAGCTTCTGTGGATCGCCGAATTCACCAAAGACATTTTCATCCATGTCAGCTAGTCGCTCAGAACGGTCGGTACGAAGAGCCCGAAGGGCAGGGGAGTGTTTTTGATTAAGGAAAACGGTATCTGTTTCGCGTGCATTGACAATAGCTTCTTTCCAATTCATATGGACTGGAGATTCTACACACGACAACATTTGCGTGCCCATCTGAACTCCTTCAGCGCCTAAAGCAAACGCTGCAGCCATTGTTCTACCATCATTTATTCCTCCGGCAGCGATGATAGGTACGTCAACATGATCACGAATTAGCGGTAACAGCACCATCGTTGACACAGGAGTAGGGCTTTTGAAGCCTCCTCCTTCACCACCTTCGACAACTAACCCGTCTACCCCCGCTTCAACTGCTTTCAATGCTGCTTGGAGAGTTGGGACGACATGGTAAACCGTCAGTCCGGCACCCTTCAGGACCCCGGTATATTTAGTTGGCGAGCCCGCTGATGTCGTTACGAATTTAACTCCTTGATCAATCACGAATTCAGCAATAGATGGNTCTCGAACAAAGGCTTGCGCAATATTGACNCCAAAAGGCAAGCCGAGATCTTTCATAATCCGCATTTCTTCTTTAACTACATCTAANTCTCCCGAAGATGTTTCAATAATTCCACATGCCCCAGACCTTGAAACCGCTGATGCTAATTGTGACCGAGCAATCCANCCCATCGGAGCTTGAAGAATCGGAATNGAAACTCCGAGATCCTTACTTACTCGGTTATCAAATAGTGAATGGGTAGTCATGCATCACCTCCGTAGCAGTTTATAATCCCTAACAATTGCAGGTTAGTGAGATCAACGCATATCCTATGCGAAAAAGTTAAGAGACCCATTATGTTGTTCACATCCAAGTTTTCCAGCCCCATAGGAAGTATTCGTTTCGTAAGTACGGAAGCTCATCTGAAGCAGATTATTCTTCCGACGCAATCCCTTAGTTCCAGGTTGAGTCACGATTTAGAATCAAAGGAAATACCACTTTTGCTTCAATGCGCTGAGCAGTTAGAGGAGTACTTTATAGGAAAGAGGAAGGTTTTTTCTTTACCTTTGGAGCCAGAAGGCACGCTATTCCAGGTAAAAGCATGGATGGCCTTGTGCACGATCAACTATGGAGAAACAGTGACATATGGGGAGCAAGCAAAAGTCGTTGGGGTTCCAAACGGAGCACGACCAGTAGGGTCAGCAAACGCCCTGAACCCATTACCAATAATTTTGCCGTGTCATCGCGTCATAGGTTCAGACGGTAAATTGAGAGGTTACGCCGGAGGGTCCGACCTCCTACATGTAAAGGAGTTTCTCATAAACCATGAGCGAGCCAATCTTTAATTTATTGACTGAAGAACATCAATAGCTCGAGCAACTTCGTCCATCGTGTTGTAATGAACCATCGATAAACGAACCACTCCATCTTCTGGGTTTAAACCAACCGCTTCAGTTAAACGATGGGCATAAAAATTCCCATGGCCGCAAGAGACTTTAGCGTCGATTAGGGAGTCGTAAATTGCTTCGCTTGATTTTGTGTATGAATGAAATGCAACTGTTGGTGCTCTTTCAATTCTGCTAGTTGAGTCCGTTCCAATAAGTCGAAAATCTTCCCTTGACAAAATGTAATTAATAAGTGGTTCCATGAGTTGTTCCTCGTGTTCTCCGAACAGTTGAAAAACCTTTTCAAGACGTCCTCGCAAATTTTCCGAGCCTGACTGGAAGTGGTGGTGATATATATCTTCGTAATAGTCAACCATTCCCGCGCAGGCAGCTATTGAGGCATGATCAGGGCCTGCAGGAGTCAATCGGTAGGTAGGCTTATCTGCATTAAAAAAGTGGCTTTGGTTGGTTACTTTGTGAGAGATTTTCTCGGATGCGAACATCAGCCCCAAATGGGGGCCATACGTTTTGTATGTGCTGTATAAGTAAACATCGCAATTTAACTCTTGAACATCAATTGCAGCGTGAGGGGCAAATGAGACGCCATCAGCTACTAGTAAACCCCCTACACCGTGGACCAACTCAGCGATACTGCTCAACGGATTTATGGTCGCTGCAAGGTTTGATGCATGGGTTACAGCTACCAGTCGGGTCTTGTTACAAATAAGTGGAGTAAGTTGACCTATATCAAGTAATCCTGTTTCTGGATGTACCCTCCATTCCCTGACTTCAATTCCAGTTTCCTCGAGCCTACGCCAAGCCCCTATATTTGCTTCATGGTCCTGGTTCGTGACGACAATGTTGTCTCCCGAGTCCCAATCAGGTCGCAAAGCATTAGCTAGAACATACGTGTTTTGTGAAGTTGAGGGACCAAAATGTACTTCATCTGGGCTTGCGTTGAAAGTGGCAGGGATAACTTCTACAGCTCTGTCCATAGCTTGACCAGCCTTCGCTGAAGGCCCGAAATTCCAATATGGTTGAACCTTTGAGCTGGTGTAAAAGTCCTGCAAGATACTAATTACCTGGTTCGGAACATAACTACCCCCAGCATTCTCAAGATGTGCCCACTGTCTAGAGTCAGGATGAATAAAAGCGGGAAAATGAGAACGTACAAATTCAAGATCAAGCGAAACCACACATTCAAACTACCCGAAAGACCTGTTTTTTAGAATAGAACTTCGACAAGAAACAGGATTGTTTGAACGACTAAGCTATCTGACTATGAATAAAGACGATTCCTGTTGTGCTCCTCGGCGGACTGAAAGAACCAGTGTCAATGATAGAAGCACGGGAAAAATATCCATGGCAAATACCGAGAAAGTGGAACTGGCAGGTGGCTCATTTAGATTAGGTTCCAACTACGAACTTGCTTACCCCCAAGATGGGGAGGAATTGACAACGGAAGTAATTCTCTCGCCTTTCCTAATTGATAAACATTCTGTAACCAATCAACAATTTATGACTTTCGTTGATGACACTGGATACGTGACTGAGGCAGAAGAGATAGGTTGGTCTTTCGTGTTTGGCGGATTACTGCCCGATGACTTCGAAGATACCAGAGGAGTCCAAGGAGCTCCATGGTGGCGGCAAGTCTTTGGAGCTACCTGGAAATCCCCCGAAGGGCACCACTCAACAATAGAGGGAAAGCTCAATCACCCAGTCGTTCAAATCTCATGGAACGATGCGNTATCCTTTGCAAATTGGGGAGGGGGAAGGCTCCCTACGGAAGCAGAGTGGGAATATGCTGCTTCAGCAGGNTCTTCCGAAACAACATTCCCATGGGGAAACGAATTGACACCTAATGGCGAGCACCTGATGAATGTTTGGCAAGGTTCTTTCCCAGATAAGAACCTAGAGACTGATGGATGGTACGGAACTGCTCCAGTCGGNTCATACCCNCCGAATAANTTTGGTTTGCATGAGATGACAGGCAATACCTGGGAATGGTGTCAAGACTGGTTNACNAACAAACGNAANCCAAAATTANAAAANCCAACAGGACCTCTTTCAGGCACAGCCAAGGTGATCAAAGGTGGCTCATACTTATGTCATGAATCTTATTGCAACCGATACCGACCTGCGGCAAGGAGTTCAACCACACCTACAAGTGCAATGGGGCATTTGGGTTTTCGACTAGTCTATGACGATGCATAGAGACTTACAGTTAAAGCAAATCCGACGAATCAGCTGCTTCGATCTCTTCACGAGAAACACCCAACATAAAAAGAATCGCATCCAAATAAGGAACTCTTAAAGTTGTGTTGGCCGCATCTTGAACGATTGGCTTCGCATTAAATGCAATGCCCAATCCAGCGATAGTCAGCATGTCAAGATCATTAGCGCCATCTCCAACGGCGATAGTCTGATCAATCGGAACTCCCTCTATTTCAGCTATTTCACAAAGAAATTCAGCCTTCGCTTCGCGAGTGACTATCGGGCCAAGAACCCTACCTGTTAGTCGGCCTCCAACAATCTCGAGTTCATTCGCTCTAGCGTGCTTGATGTTGAGTTCACGTTGGAGCCGCTCAGCAAAAATTGAAAACCCTCCACTTACTATCGCTGTTGTAAAGCCAAGCCTTCCAAGGGTTCGACAAAATGTTCTGGCTCCGGGAGTTAGTTTCAAGTTTTGCCACGCTCTTTCAACCCCAAGCTCATCCAAACCTTCAAGTAAGCTAACTCTCTGTAGCAGAGACTCTTCAAAATTTATTTCACCTTTCATCGCTAACTCCGTGATACCTGAAACCTCTGCACCACAGCCCGCTTGTTCAGCTAATAAATCAATGACTTCATTTTGAATAAGCGTTGAGTCAACATCAAGCACCACCAAACGCTTTGCTTTCCGGCTTAGATTTAATGGCTGAACTGCTATATCCAGTTCCGGCGTTTCCGCAGCTACCCGCAAAAGCTCTTGTTTGATTTCATCGAGNTTNCCNCCATTCACNGCNAGTTCATAACTCATNACTGGATAGCGTGAAAGNCGAATTATCCNGTCNATATTTCCNTCANNATTNGANATTGCNCGCGTAGCTAGCATGAGTTNANTAGGAGTGATATCTCTNCCGATCAGAGTAACCACNNATTGCTCAGNNTATTCNGTCGGTTCNCCATCAACCTCTTCAACNTCAANNTNCAANCCTCTCTGNTATCCNAANAGAAGAAGGTCTTTCAAAGCATNATCGCNCTTATCTACTTCAANTAANACGTCTANNGTNAACCTTCGNCGAACAACAATTTGNTCAATNTCCTTCACAACAGCACCGATTGNGGACANNACCTCAAATAATTCTGCTGAAACCCCTAATTGATCNGGTCCGGAAACCCTAATCAAAAGCGTACGNATAAGTGNCACACAATGACCTTANCCACTNGGCTCNNGNTTGAGGTGGAATATNAAATTGAGTTTGTGACAAAAACATTACATTGTNANTTCTGNAAACAAANNNAANAGAAAAGATGTAGATTGAACACATATCGCANCCTGATGGGATNGCCCATCAACNTATTCGCGATATGGGAGGAANAAAATGACTCACAAGAGTAAGCTAATCAAGCTACTCGCCGTNCTGTTTGCATTTACCCTCGTAGCCGCAGCCTGTGGCGACGATGATGGAGGAGACAGTTCTGCAAGTAGCAGTGATGAAGTCACATTGACNGCAGAAGGCGGAAGCCTTCTCGANACTGTNCAAGAAAGAGGAACCCTAAACTGTGGTGTCTCTGGAGCAGCAGTNGCATTCTCAACGCTAGACCCAGCAGGTAAGATGGTTGGATTCGACGCTGATTTCTGCCGCGCAGTAGCTGCAGCAGTGCTCGGTGACGCAGAAGCCGTAAACTTTGTTGCCTTGACAGCAGCCGAACGATTCACCGCTGTCCAATCAGGAGACATTGACGTTCTGATGCGTAATACAACATGGACTCAAAGTCGTGACACCGACGTGGGAATGGACTTTGGTCCAACAACCTATTACGACGGTCAGCAACTAATGGGTAAAGCCGCTGACGGATTCTCAGGATCCAGCACAGTTGCAGACCTTGATGGAGCGACCATTTGTACAAATGCAGGAACAACAACAGAGAAAAATATTGGCGATGCAGCAGAAGCAGCCGGTATCACAATCAATCTTCAAACATACNAAGATTTCGATATCGTTACCGATAACTTCATCTCTGGTGCATGTGACGTAGTTACAACAGATGGTTCTGCGCTTGTNGGACGTAAAGCTCAACAACAACCTGAAGGTGAAGAATGGGTAATATTCCCAGGAGCACCTATCTCCAAAGAGCCGTTAGGTCCAACTTATGGACAAAATGACAGCCAATGGGCAGACGTTGTTAACTGGACTGTATATGCAACTATCATTGCTTCAGAAAAGGGAATCAGCTCAAGCAATGCATCAGGTGTTGTAGGTAATGACTCATACGATGCGGAAGCACAAAGACTCATGGGTGGAGAAGGCGAACTTCAATCCCTAATGGGACTATCAGCAGATGCATTCCAGCAAGTCATAACCCAAGTTGGTAACTATGACGAAATCTACTCACGTAACTTAAACCCAGTAGGGCTAACACGTGAAGGATCATCCAACGCAGGATGGGAAGACGGTGGACTCATCTATGCTCCACCCGCACGATAACTAGCGGAAAAGCATAAAAAACTAGTTGAGACTCCGGAGTGCATCTGATGCGCTCCGGAGTCACTTCTTTTTTGTCCCAAATAGCTATGGGCTCCAACGGAACGTGCAAATCAGTATTAATATGTCAAAAGTAAAGTAACTATCAGGGGTTATGCAGTGAGCATCACAGCAGAGGAAACCACCTCAAATTATCATCACCAAAAACCACCGTTTTACCGAGACGCTATTGTCGTTAAGTGGTTATTCCAAATCGGTGCGCTCGCCCTAGTGATCTTTGCTCTCTGGTTTCTCTCCAGTCAAGCTCGCGATAACCTGACCGCACGAAACATTTCAACAGGTTTTGATTTCTTAAGCGTTGACCCAGGCATAAACCTATCCGAGGGTATTGACACCAGGCCTTCGACAGGGGGTCGTGCTTTGTGGGTCGGAATGGTGAACACAATCCGCTTAGCTACCGCAGGAATCTTTTTCGCCACGCTCCTAGGANTAGTCGTTGGTTTAGCCCGCCTATCAAATAACTGGCTCGTAAAAAAAGTTGGCGCAATCTTCGTAGAAACTCTTCGCAATATTCCACTACTTGTCCAAATACTCCTTTACGGAGCGATCCTCGCGAATTTGGGGGACCTCGAATTTGATTCCGGATGGGATAACTGGGTTATCTGGTCAAATAAAGGAGTATCAATACCCCGAGTATTCATAGCTGACGGTTTCTACCAATGGGCTGTCTTCATGATTCTTGGAGCTATCGCAGCTAGATATGCATACAATCGGAGGTTACAGCTACATGATGAAACTGGGCAAGACACGTTTCCCTGGTTGTGGTCTTCTGGCGTCCTAGGAGCTTTTGCCCTAATAGGTTGGTTCATACACCCTATCTTCGCCTGGGTGGGCAGTATCTTCGGAGCTATTAGCGACGGTATTTCTAAGATCCCCGAAGAGATCCTCCAGCTAGTACTATCAATCACTGCAATTTTAATAGCGGCACGTTGGATACGAAATTTTCTTCAGTCACGAAGAACACCCGGTGGGTCGGCTCGCCTAAGTGATGATGATAAATTCCGAATAATCTTCGCAGGAGTTGCAGCTATCATCTCCATACTTGTTATTTTCGTTGTCTGGCCTGGCTTAACAAGTTGGATGATTAATTCTTCAAGTGACCTCTTCTCAGTCCTGGAAAATAAATTTGGTAACGGTAGAACCGGCGGACCTTTTGGTGTCGATCGACCTGAGGTAATCAAGCCAGGTAAATTCGAAAAGTACGGGCCGTCCGGACTAACGATGTCAATTGGTTTCGCAGCTGTCTTCTTTGGCGTAGTTCTCTATACAGCTGCTTTCATTGCCGAAATAGTCCGTGGAGGAATCCTTGCTGTACCAAAAGGGCAAATAGAAGCAGCTAACTCTCTGGGTATGAAAAGGGCAACTGCTTTACGAACAGTCATCCTCCCTCAGGCGCTGAGAGTAATGATGCCACCGCTAGGCAATCAATACCTCAACCTAACCAAAAATACCTCTTTAGCTATAGCTGTCGGATTCAGCGACCTTGTGCAGGTAGGGCAAACCGTTGGAAACCAGACTGGAAAGAACCTTTCAGTCTTTGCTATTTGGATGCTTTTTTACCTGGCTTGTTCTTTGACTATTTCTGTAGCAGTTAATTTCTTCAATGTGCGGCTCAAGATAGTGGAGCGTTGATATGGACGAAATGAAACTATCAAATTCAGATAAAGTACCTGATGCTCCAAAGCGTCCTACCAGTGAATGGGTGAAAAAAAACTTATTCTCAAATGTGCCAAATACCGTACTTACAATAGTTTTCGGCTTACTGGCGCTTTATTCCATCAAGGGCCTGTTGGGATTTATCCTCAGCAGTGAACGACGTTGGGCCGCAGTAGCGACAAATATGCGATTATTGATGGCTCAAGGCTACCCAGCTAATCAGTTCATACGCGTTTGGTTCACTCTCGGGTGCTTGATGGTCCTTACAGGGGTTTCACTTGCGGTATGGAGGTCAAATGGGGTCTTAAAAACGAAACGAATAGGGACCTGGATAGTCAACTTGGGCGTAGGAGCGGCAGTATTTGCTTTGTTGGCACCAATTTCAGCGAATAGCAGAGGAGCATGGCTGATCGCTTCAGCAGTGCTTCTAGTCCTTGGGTCTTCCCTAAGGATAGGAACCGATAAGAGTATGCTTCCCATTGACATTCCAACAATATGGTTCTCCTTCAGTTTCCTTGCGGTGCTAGTTCTTAGTTTATGGACTGTCCCTTACGGCCACTATGCCTTCACAGATGGCNAACTTGTCGCAGAAACAGGCAGAACTGTAGCCATGAGCACAAAACTACCCTTTACTGTTATGCTCTTGCTCCTAGTCTGCGCTTTTATGCTTACAGGGTTAGTGCGGAATCTGATCCAAATCTCAAAAGCTAAAATTGTCCTGACGGGTCTTTGGCTACTATCTCCATTCGTTTTGAATTGGATTGTGTTGAGAGACCCTGACTTTGACTACGGACGCGTGCTATCAACAGACATACCCTTGGGTTTACTCTTCATAGTCTTCGGTTTCGTTATTCTTTACCCGCTTACCAACCCATCAATCGGTGAGAAGGGACGACTGGTTGCGATAGCACTTTTAATGTTCGCAGCGTTTAACTGGGTTGCGGCTTTCTTTGGTTTATACCCGATGCTTCAAAAAGTAAGAATAAGTTTTTTGCTCCTCGCTTTGGCTGCGCTCTTGGCGCCAAACTTTGCCGCCGATAATAGGACAAGATTACGCTTTGTTAGCTTTTGGGCTGGATTCATCATCGTTCTGCATTGGTTGATTACAGCAATTAATTCCCCTTCGACACTAGATCTTCAGGGACCCACGTATNTAGGGGGGTTTTCTTTGACATTGTTCGTAGCTGTTTTGACTCTCCTCTTGAGTTTCCCACTCGGAGTGCTATTAGCGCTAGGCCGAACGTCATCAATGCCGATAGCACGATTGCTTTGCACGGTATATATAGAATCAGTTCGCGGAGTCCCATTAATCACAATATTGTTCTTCTTTTCCAATATCTTGCCTCTTTTCTTNCCTGCCGGAATGGAAATAGCCGAGTTAGCTGCCATCGTCACTGGATACACACTTTTCAGCGCCGCATATTTAGCTGAAAATGTAAGAGGAGGTCTCCAATCTGTGATGAGGGGACAATATGAAGCTGCAGATGCAATAGGCCTAACCACAAGCCAAAGAACAGGATTTATCGTCATTCCTCAAGCACTTAGAGTCTCTATACCGCCTCTGGTTGGCCAAGCTATTGGTGTTTTCAAAGAGACTTCCCTTGTAGCGATCGTAGGAGCTTTTGATATTCTTCGTATCGCTGCATACGTCGTTCCAGCACAAACCGAATTTCTTGGTGTCAAAAGAGAAGGTCTACTCTTAATTTCTGCCATCTATTTCGTGGTCGCTTTCTCAATGTCTAAATACAGTCAGAAGTTAGAAGAACGCGTCGGGCTAGGTGAAAGATGAGTGAAATAAGAACTATGGTAAAAGTATTCGCAATAAAGGGAGGAAATGCCCAATGAGTTCAGAAATAACGCACGAAACGCGATCAGACATGATNGTTTGCGAAAATGTGGATAAATGGTTTGGAGATTTCCAAGCCTTAAAAGGTGTGACAGCTACGATTGCTGAGCAAGAAGTAGTAGTTGTNTTAGGTCCGTCAGGATCCGGAAAATCAACCTGGATTCGCTGCATCAATAGGCTTGAAGCTCACCAAAGGGGAACAATAGTGGTCGATGGTGTTGAGCTTACTAATGATTTACGCAACATCGAAAAGATTCGCTCTGAGGTGGGGATGGTCTTTCAGCAATTTAATCTTTTCCCGCATATTACAGTTTTGGATAACGTAACTTTGGCACCCAAATGGGTTCGCAAAATGCCGAAGGCTGATGCTGAAACAAAAGCCCAAGAATTGTTGGAGATGGTAGGAATACCCGAACAAGCATCAAAATTCCCCGGTCAACTTTCCGGCGGGCAGCAACAAAGGGTCGCTATAGNCAGGGCTCTTGCTATGGAGCCAAAAATAATGCTATTTGATGAGCCAACATCAGCTCTAGACCCAGAAATGATAAAAGAAGTACTTGATGTCATGAAAGATTTAGCATTAGGCGGGATGACGATGATGGTAGTGACTCACGAAATGGGTTTCGCTCGCGAAGTCGCAGATAGA
Source organism: Acidimicrobiaceae bacterium (assembly GCA_002712325.1). Taxonomy (GTDB): domain Bacteria; phylum Actinomycetota; class Acidimicrobiia; order Acidimicrobiales; family UBA8592; genus UBA8592. The sequence continues at coordinate 20,607 of PATH01000017.1, forward strand.
ATAATATTCATGGAGAGTGGAGAGATAGTGGAAGTAGGAACTCCGGAGCATTTCTTCACCGATCCGACCGAAGATCGAACAAAGTTATTCTTAAGCCAAATTCTTTGATCAGCTGTTAGTTTAGGGCATCACAAGGTGCCCGAGGTGCTAGACTTCTCTTTGAAAATTTAATAATTTTTTGTGGTGGTTCCGAAGTCTGGTTTAATCCCAGCGCTGTCCCGCAACGGTAATAATGCAGAAGCGTTTGAGCCCGGCCGAGTCCATCCCAAAACGAACATTCTCGAGGTAAGAACAAGTTCGTTGCTGGATACCCAGTCTACGTCTCGTCCACTACCCGAGAG
>PATH01000018.1 GCA_002712325.1 Acidimicrobiaceae bacterium
AGATCAAGCTCAAATCTCATCTTGAGTAAAAGTCCTCGCTCAATTACCCCTGGTGGAACGTCAGGAGTACCTACGGCCCCTAGATACAGGGCATCAAGGCTTCGCCATTCTTGAAGAATTGAATCCGGTAATATAGTTCCATCTTGGATATAACGGGAGCCTCCGAGGTCGTAATTGTGTAGGTCAAGGTTTATGCCAGCAGCTTCTATGACCTTTAAGCCCTCTTTAATAACTTCTGGCCCAATGCCGTCTCCTCCGATTATTCCTATTTTATGGCTCAAAAGGGCTCCTCTATTTCACTTTTCACAGTGTTTTATTGATTAGACACTGTATGCGTCTAAATGTTCGTGATATTGATGATATGTGTTTTGCTTCACTCTTACAGTCTCGCAGTTAATTTCCGAATCGCAAACGCTAAAACACAGGTAACATTTTGATATGGCCCAAGTACATAAACTTTCACAAGCCGCATTTGACCGATTAAACGAAGAATATTCTCTTTTAACAACAACTGGGCGCATTGATATTGCTAGGAAGATTGAAACTGCTCGGGAACTTGGTGATTTATCCGAGAATGGTGATTACCATGCGGCTAAAGAAGAGCAAGGGAAAATGGAGGGCCGTATTGCCCATATCTCCTCAATTCTTGAGAATGCTGAGATTGTTGATGATACTGCTAGTGGGAATTCAGTTCGGGAAGGTTCGGTTGTCTCGATTCAATATGTCGGAGACGATGAAGTCGAGCGATACTTGGTTGGCTCTATCGAAGAGCGGATTGAGGACGCTGAAGTTGCCTCCCCTACCTCACCTTTAGGAGAAGCTCTTTTAGGCAGTGAAATTGGTCAGGTCGTCAAGTATGAGGCTCCAGGCGGCTTACTCGAGGTCAAAATTGTTGCAATCGATTGATGCCTATACATAAATTTCTGTGTTATTTGGGCGAAACTAATTAAATGACATCAGAAGATCAGATAAATCAAAACCTTGATGATGACTCGGGGNGCGAGGATGACAAAGCAGAAATGCTTTATCCCGATTCTCCTTCAAAATCTCCTNATGAGACAGGAACTNCAAAAGAGAAGAAGGCATTTGGAAACCAAGGGCTCTACCCTTCTAANCCCTTNAGTCACAACANGACTTCNAACCTCTCTCGTCCAGCGGTTACCAANTCTGNCCCGTCTGCAAATNTTCGATCACGAAAACGCCAACCGACAAGTTATTATCACCCAAATGANTACTATTTAGGAACTGACTGGCCAAGATTGATTGTNGGCACATTAGCGTCTCTCATTCTTCTTGTATCTGTCGGCATTCTGGCCCTTTACTTGTTTGACCGATTTGANTCAGACACGGTGACCCCGCAGACGATNATTACTTCGGAGAATGAANCAAGCACTATAAATGCATACCTGTGTGCTGGTGATAGCATNCCCGTTAAACAGATCGACGNTCCTCCAAGTGCGTTATTNAGCGGAAAAAATGCTGCAGGTACGTGGATTGCTTTTCAAGACCCAGTTGCTCCTTCTGTTCAACTATGGTCACGCGTAACGGATTTACCGACTACAAATCTTAATANNCTAGAAGTCGTGAATTGCGAGAATCTTGATGATTCTGAGGAACTTTCAGATAACTAAATCTTCACTTACNCGCTAGANTGNACAAAGTTAAGGAGTGTTGTGGGGAAAACTTTAAGTCAGAAAATTTGGAATGACCATGTTGTCCGCTCAGGAAGTGGATTACCTGATTTACTTTATATTGACCTTCATCTAATCCATGAGGTTACGTCACCGCAAGCATTTGACGGNTTGCGTCTTAATGGNAGGAGCGTACGACGNCCGGATCTAACCGTAGCGACAGAGGANCATAATGTGCCCACGGAAAATATTGATCAACCCATCGCCGACGAAATTAGCCTGAAACAGATTGAAACTCTTAGGAATAACACCGCCGAATTTGGAATCACTAACTACCCCATGGGTGATCCACATCAGGGCATTGTGCATGTTATCGGACCCGANCTAGGACTGACCCAGCCCGGCATGACAGTTGTTTGCGGCGACAGCCATACATCAACGCATGGGGCTTTCGGAGCCCTTGCTTTTGGAATAGGNACCAGNGAAGTTGAACATGTACTTGCAACACAAACTCTTCCACAACCGATTCAAGANACTATGTNCATCACCATTAATGGGGAGTTACCNGAAGGCTCAACAGCAAAAGATGTTGTGCTTGCAATATTAAATGAAGTAGGAACTGGAGGCGGGATAGGCGCCATTGCAGAGTTCCGAGGACCCGTTGTTGAAAATCTTTCCATGGAAGGTCGAATGACCCTTTGTAATATGTCTATAGAGTTTGGTGCGAAAGCTGGCCTCATCGCACCCGATGAAGTCACTTTTGAATATTTAAAAGGTCTTGAAAACTGCCCAGAAGGCGACGATTGGAACGAAGCTGTTGCATACTGGAAGACTTTGTTTACTGACCAGGATGCTGTTTTCGATAGAGAAGTAGTTCTTGATGGTTCAGCGATTACGCCTCAGGTAACGTGGGGAACNAACCCTGGACAGGTCATTCCTGTTTCCGGGTCTATTCCTGACCCCCAAGACTATGCTGATCCAGCGGAGCGAGAAGCAGCAGAACGCGCGTTAGATTACATGGGGCTTCACGCAGGATCAGAAATGAAAAGTATTCCAGTTGATACAGTCTTCATTGGGAGTTGTACGAATAGCAGAATTGAAGACCTTCGTTCCGCTGCAAAAGTTGCTGAGGGAAGAAGCGTTGCNTACGGAGTGAGAACTCTTGTNGTCCCAGGTTCGAGAGCCGTGAAGGANCAAGCGGAAGCAGAAGGGCTTGACAAGATTTTTGTTGAAAGCGGGTTTGATTGGCGTGAACCTGGATGTTCGATGTGCCTAGCAATGAATCCAGACAAATTAACTGTCGGTGAACGTTGCGCCAGCACAAGNAACAGGAATTTTGAGGGAAGGCAAGGCCGCGGTGGACGCACACATTTGGTTTCGCCTCGAGTCGCAGCAGCAACTGCAATCGCTGGGCATTTTGCTACTCCAGAGGATCTATCATGAAGCCTGTATCAATCATTGAGGGAACTGCCGTTCCCCTTGACAGGTCCGATGTCGACACGGACCAAATCATTCCNAGTGATTGGCTCAAGCGAGTCGAAAGAACGGGATTTGAAAAGGGTCTCTTCTCTGAATGGCGTGACGACAAANACTTTNTCTTGAACGACGACAATTATTCCGGAGCCAATATTCTTCTTGCAGGCCCAAATTTTGGGACAGGNTCATCACGAGAACACGCAGTCTGGGCAATACAACAAGCCGGTTTCGATGCNGTTATTTCACCTCGTTTTGGNCCTATCTTCAAAAATAACTCTACNAAAAATGGGCTAGTGCCAGTAGAGATCGATTCTCATGCCGCAGAGGAACTTATGAGACAAGTTCAAAGTGACCCAAACTTGTATTTTGTCATCGATATCGCTAAACGTTCTCTTGAAGTTGCTCAGATAGGTCTGACTATTAACTTCCCATTAGAGAGTTCCATACAGGATAGGTTCCTGAAAGGGCTTGACGACATCGGGATTACCTTAGAACACACAAATGCCATTGAAACTTTTGAGGTTCATCGAAACAGTTGGCTTCAACGCCAGTAACAGCTTCAAAAAAATTGATGATTCAGGAACAAAAGCCAAGTNCTTTACGTCAAAAGTGGCATAGCATTATAAAGGGGAGTTNANCATGAAAAGATTCATTATTGCGTTTCTATCACTTGGTCTTTTGACGCTGGCNTGTTCAGACACATCAAAGGTGTCCCAGGTTGAGCTTGATCCAGCAGATATTCAGTTGGTGAATCGACTTATCCCCTTTGATGACTGTGAAAGCGTTCTCGCTCATATTAAGGAGGAAGCTTCTACTAGGGTTGGTCCATACGGTTTGGATAATACCGGATTTCCTATCTGGATCGGTGTACAAGAAGGAGTGCTGCGCTCTGAGGTTGCTGTGCCTGAAGTTGCTGTGATGGATTCTGGACCCGCTGTCTCTATGGCTTTTGAGGAATCAGTAGCTTATGATTCCGATTCAGGAAGTTCAAGCTCAGGTTCTTCTGGAAATGTTGATTTTACTGGAACAAATGTTCAGGAGTTAGGCGTTGATGAACCCGACATAATTAAGACAGATGGAGAAAGAATCCTTGTCATGAATTCTGGGGTACTCTCCCATTTTGCAGTNAATGGCGGAAACGGCTCTTTAACAAGTCAGGTCACTATTGATGGTGACTTCTATGGCTATGAACTGTTNATCCACAATGACAAGGCCTTCCTGTTTGCGAATGGAGGCGGATATTCTNTCCTTCCCGTGAATGACGCGATTACTGAAGGAGAAACGGACCGTAGCGGAGGTTTCTATCAACCACAAACTCGTATTATTGAAATTGACTTATCCGACCCCTTTAATCTGCAAATAGCAAGTGAAATGACCATANCGGGAAACTACTTGAGTGCCAGGTTAGTTGGCTCAACGATTCGAATGGCAGTGAATAGCGCCCCGAATCAGCTTGAGTGGGTGTACCCAAGTAACCCGAATTCTGAAGAAAGAGCTACAAGATTTAACAAAGAACTAATTCAGGAAACAACTATCGAAGACTGGGTTCCATCTTTTCAATTATCCACCAGTGATTCGACTGAGACAGGTCAACTTATNCCCTGCGATAAGCTTCACAAGCCAAACGCCTTTTCCGGGTTTGATGTCCTTTCAGTATTAAGTTTCAATATCAATAGTGGATTGACTTCTGGTGACGGTGTTGCAGTTCTTGCAAGTGGCCGAACGGTTTACTCTTCTCTAGATCGTTTCTTCATAGCGACAACAAAATGGGTTGACGCTGACTTATCAGAAGATGATTTCCAAACTTGGACCGATTCTTATACAACAGACGTTCACGGGTTTTCAATTAGCCTTGATAACCCAGCCGAATACGTTGCATCAGGAAGNGTAGATGGGACGCTTCTGAACCAATTCTCTATGGATGAGCATGATGGTNATCTCAGAATTGTTACAACGACCGGATCTCCATGGAGTGAGCAGAATCGTAGCGAATCACAACTGATCGTAATGGAGGAGCAAGGCAATTCCCTAGTTCAAGTGGGGCAAGTAGGTGGACTAGGGAAAGGTGAATCGCTATATTCAGTTCGATTATTAGATGACGTAGGCTTTGCAGTTACTTTCCGCCAAATTGACCCTTTCTATGTGATTGATTTAAGTGACCCTGTAAATCCAGAAGTAGTTGGCGAATTAAAGATTCCNGGGTTTTCCACTTATCTTCACCCGGTTGATGACAATATTATTCTTGGCGTTGGACAAAATGCTGATAACCAGGGAAGAGTCTTAGGCTTAAAAGTTAGTTCCTTTGATGTTTCTGATCCTGCAAATCCTNTTGAGACTTCTACGTGGGTGCTTGAAAATGCAAATTCAGTTGCTGAATACGACCACAGGGCTTTTCAAATAAGGGACCGTTTAGCGGTTGTACCAGTTCAAAATTGGTCTAACTCTGAACAAAACGGTGCGGTCCTTCTAGATGTAGCTGATGATGGAGAACTGCAAGAGACCGGCTTTGTGTCTCACGAGATTGGGGACAATGAGAAGAGAACGGANTGTGAAGTCCTTGACACAGGAATCCTTATTGGAACCGATTTAGAATTCTTGNCTGAAGAAGAATGGAATGCAGATTACGGTGTTCATATTCAGCTTTGTGAATCTTCTGATATAGGTGGATACGGATCTGATTATTGTGATGTGATTCCCGTAGAGCGACTAGATGATTACCTTGGCGCAATTGCTGACGATCTCATAGAAATTATTGGAGCTGCTCCAACTGACCGATTGGAACAATGTTGGCCTCAGGATGTCCGATGGGACTTGCAAATCCAAAGAAGCTTTTTCATTAATGACTCCCTTTGGACTATGAGCGCAAGCCGCCTTCAGTCCAACGATGTTAGTGACAGCAATGACTCAGGCCAATTGCCAGTGATCTCTATAATTCCGATACCCAACTAGGCTTTAAACTAATGAATGCGCCTCAATGAGGCGCATTCATATCTGTCTCTCTTTCGAGAGCAAGGGTTGGGAGTTTCACTATATCTGCTTTTTCATTGTTAGATTTCACGAATTCCTTCTAAGATAATCATATGAGAATTATTCGGAAGATATTAAAGCTCGCAGTCATAGCTGCAATTGTTGGCGCGTTAGCTTCTTGGTTTCGAAGCCGTTCATCAGAAGAAACCGAAGGAGAAGATGAGGAAGACCTTCCTTGGCCTCCCATCGCCTCCTCCGTTGAGGAGGCATCTTCTCAAGTAATTGAACCTAACGATGGCTCCGCAGTTGAACCTAGAGAATGGATTACATGTGATGGGAGTGGCAATTGCCCGCCATCACATCCAATTAAAGCCAAAGACAGTAGCGGTCTTTACCATGTGCCTGATGGGACGCTCTACGAGAGAACTATTCCGGATAGATGTTACACAACTACAGATGCTGCGGAATCTGATGGCTACAGGCCCTCACAGCGGTAAACGGATTGTTCTTAGATTGGAAGATTGATTATTGAACACTGGGTCACGCCTTCAGTGTTTATGAGACTTTCCGCTAACTTTTCACTTACGGAGTTTTGAGTTGAGATTACCATTAATGCGCCAAACCCATCCACGCTTCGACCTACATTCATGTCAGTGATATTNATCTGATTCTCCCCAAGAATTGTACCTACTTTGCCTATGACTCCTGGTCGATCGTCGTTTCGAAGAACAATCATATGTTCGCTGGGCGGGATATCGACTGTGTGATCGTCAACCATTACTATCCTGTGCTCGCCCTTTAGCCCTACGACAGTTCCAGCTATTGAGTGTCCTCCCCCACTGATCGTGATTGTGTTCAGATAATCAAGCGAATCTGTTGTACTAGTAGCATTTATATCCACTCCTTGACTTTCAGCAACAGAGAATGCGTTGACGAAGGAGACTGTCATACCACTATTACTAAATAAGCCTTTGAGTGCTGACAGTTCAGTAATCTTGTTGTCATAACCTCCTATTTCCCCAGCGAATTCAATATCCACATTTTCAGGCAGCTGACCACAAAGTCCTGTGAATAGGGCTCCTAACTTTTCAGCGAGAGGAAGAAAAGGGCGAACGATTTCGGTGGCCTCTGAGGCGGAAACATTAACTGCGAAGGGAACGAACTTTCCTCGTAATGCAAGGTCAACTTGCTCTGCAATAGTATTTCCTGCCTTCTCTTGCGCTTCTTGGGTACTGGCACCTAGGTGAGGGGTAACGACGATATTTTGTTGGTCAAATAGAGGAGACTTAACTGTTGGTTCTTGTTCAAANACATCAAGTGCTGCGCCTGCTATTTGACCTGATGCAACTGCGTCGGCAAGATCAGCTTCGTTAATAATCCCTCCACGTGCAACGTTGACTATTCTCAATGTTGGTTTAGCGCTGGATAGAGTTTCTGCGTTGATGAGATTTATTGTCTCTGGGGTTTTAGCGACATGAATCGTTACGAAGTCAGATATTTCCATGAGTTCTTTAAGCGAAACGAGGTCAACAGATAATTGTTGAGCTCGCTCTTCAGCTATGTAAGGGTCGTAAGCAATTAGTTTCATGCCAAAGGCTAAAGCGCGTTGTGCTACTAATTTTCCTATCCTGCCAAGCCCAATAATCCCGAGTGTTTTATCTGCGAGTTCCACTCCAGTCCATTTGCTTCGCTCCCATCTGCCACTCTTGAGCGCATCGTTTGCAGGTGGAATATTCCGAGCTTGAGACAATAGCAGTGCTAGAGAATGTTCCGCTGCCGACAAAATATTAGACTTAGGGGCATTGACAACCATAATTCCACGTTTGGTTGCTGATTCAACATCAACATTGTCTAAACCGATGCCTGCTCTTCCGATAACGACAAGATCTTCGCCATTACTCATAATTTTGTCTGTAATAGTGGTTGCCGATCTAATAATGACAGCGTGTGCTCCTACGATCTCTTCCATAAGATCTTCTGAAGAGAGATTTAGTTTCTCATCAACTTGGTANCCGGAATTACGTAAATTATCGAGACCTTCTTGTGAGATTTTCTCTGTTACTAGAACTCGTTGCATATTCTTAATCTAGAACTTCTTGTCATGGAACGGAACATTGTAATTAAAGATCCTTAGAAGCCATAATGGAATAATTGATTTAAACTAGTGAAGTAACGCTAGCAATGACCTAAAGGAACTGTATGGACCTCCCTGACCTCAAAGGATTTGATTGCGACCATCATTATTACGAAGCAGAGGATGCCTTCATCAGATATATGGATCCATCGATGATGCAGCGAGCAATGCAGTGGGTGAATGTGAATGGGAAGAAGAGACTAATGGTCGGAGGAAAGGTCAATCGTTTCATTCCTAATCCGACGTTTGACCCTATTGCGAGGCCTGGATCTCTGGACGACTATTTTCGAGGGAAANTTTCGGTCACTGATATGAGAGATGCCTTTGGCGAGCTAGAGTCGCTATCGGATCGACCAGAATATAGAGATCGTGATGCTAAATTAGACCTTCTAACGAAGCAGAATCTTGATGGGTGTCTTCTGTTCCCAACTTTGGGTGTGGGAATGGAGTCCGCTCTTGAGAATGATCTTCCTGCTTTGCAGGCCGCGTTTAGTGCATTTAATCGGTGGCTTGCTGACGACTGGGGTTTTAGTTATAAGGATCGCTTATTTGCTGCTCCTTACATTACCCTCTCTGATGTTCAGCACGCTATCTCTGAACTTGAGTTTGCTCTTGATAATAATGTTCGAGTGATTAATTTACGAGCTTCTGCGGTGACGACTGCTGACGGACAAAAGAGTCCAGCCGATCCAATTTTTGATGACTTCTGGAAACGAGTCAATGATGCAGGTATAACGGCTGCTTTCCATGCAGGGGATGCCGCATATGATTTTCTTTTCGCTCATTGGGGATTATCTACTGAATTTGAGGCTTTTCGGTATGACCCATTAAAACGCCTTTTAAACTACTCAAATATTGCTGACACGGTTGCGGCTTTAATTAGCGGGGGTTTATTCAACCGATTCCCAAATATTCGTGTTTGCACAATTGAAAATGGGTCTGATTGGGTGAGCGGTCTTTTGCGAAGATTTTCAAAAGCTTACAAGCAAGCAGGGTACGCGTTCATTGAAGATCCAATTAAAACTTTTCAGAACCATATTTGGNTAGCTCCTTATTATGAGGATGACCTCATGGAATTACGAGAACTTATCGGTGTTGATCATATTCTTTTTGGTTCTGATTATCCGCATGCTGAAGGATTGGCGTCTCCGATGGATTTCCTTGATGACTTGAGTGAATTTTCTTCACATGAGATTAAGCAAATTATGTTCGAGAATGGAAGATCGTTAGTCACTCCGAATACTTAGGAATTTGTATTTATGGCATTTCATGAAGACATCATTTTGCGAGAAGTATCGAGTGGGGTTTTTGGCACTGAGATTATTGAAGATTATTGGATTATTGTCGGCCCTAATGGCGGGNATCTGGGCGCACTGCTAACTAATGCGGGGGAAATGCATTTAGGGTTAGAGACACATCAGCTGCGCAGTATGACGATCCATTATTTAACTCCTCCGAAATTGGGACCTGTAGATATAAGTGTTACTACAATTCGCTCAGGGAGATCTGTTACGTTCCTTCGATTTGAAATGATCCAAAATTCAGAGATTGTTCTTGTTGCAACTGGGTTATGGGCCTCGAGCAACAATGGAATTGAGTCTCCTCAGATAGTGATGCCAGAGGTTCCTGATCCTGAGGATTGCCCCGTACCAATTCGGCTTACTGATAGCCCTACACGTCTCCATGAAAAGTGGGAAATTCGATCTGTGAATCAGGCATTTGGCGTGTTAACTGAGAACAATGCTTCGCATATGCGGTGGTGGATTCGCCCCAAAGAAACTTCACCAATCTCTTCAGCGTTACTTGTCGCTGCGGCTGATGCGTTGCCGCCTCCAATCTTTTTTCATTCTGACACGGTCAAAATGGCTCCAACTGTTGATTTGACGATTCATGTGAGGGCTGAAATCAATTCGGTGAAGTGGGGTCCTGCAGCTTGGTTGCTTGCAGAATTTGTTACAAACCATGCTTCAGGGGGCTTTATCGAGGAGGACGGGTTAATTTGGAATAATGATGGAACTTTGCTTTGCATGAGCAGGCAACTGGCGTTAGCTCGTTGATCTTTAGAGAATTGGCGTTAATTCAATGTCATCAAACGGCTCAAACCCAAATATTTGTGAAAAAAATGAATACTCGGATTCGAGTGCTCTAACTATGTTTTCTGACTTCCTGAAGCCATGGCCTTCTCCTTCAAAAAGCAAGTATGAGTGTTTGATTCCTTTTGATTTGAGCGCTTCAACAATAAGCTCTGATTGGTTTGGAGGGACAACTGCATCTTCACTCCCTTGAAGAATAATCATTGGGTTTTTAAAAGTTTCTGTTTGATGGATCGGGGATCTTGCAACATATGTGTCTCTGTCTTGCGGGTATTTCCCAACGAGCCTGTCTAGATACCGTGATTCAAATTTGTGGGTATCATTCGCGAGTATTTCTAGGTCAGCAACTCCGTATCTACACGAACCTGCAGAAAAATCGTCGTATCCAGACAAGGCAGCAAGTACGGTAAGGCCTCCTGCGCTTCCTCCTTTAATTGCTATGCGGTTGGCATCTACTTGACCTTCTGCCACAAGAAAACGAGCTGCAGCTACGCAATCGGCAACATCGATTAATCCCCACTTACCATCGAGCGCGTTCATATAGGACCGTCCATATCCTGTGCTTCCACGGTAGTCGACGTCCGCCACTGCCCAGCCTCGACTAGTCCAGTATCGTAACGCTAAAGATAGTTCGTTTCGTGTACTTGCTGTTGGTCCTCCATGGGCTAGAACTAGTAATGGAGGCAATTCATCATCTGGCGCTTCAGTACTTGAGTGGGCCGGTGAATAANAGCGAACGTATGCGTTATTTCCATCAAGTGTTGGGAATTCCACCAATTCGGGCGCTGCTAAAAAAGCATTATCAAGTTTGTGCGGTTTGGGGGATTTAAGGATTTTTTGTTTCTTGATCCCTTTGATTATTGAGGGCCCTGTTTTGTGACTTGCAGCCAGAAGTATCACATCATCGTCAGCAGAAATTCGAATTTGATGAATCGAGGACCATTCAGAGGGAGTTAGAGATGAAGGAGTTGCGAGGTAAGTTTCACCATCTGGGGCGGTAACTGATGCAACCGGGTTGCCCTCTTCAAGTAGCGCATAGCGCGACTGGTCAAATACCCAGAGAGGCATCCCAATATCAAATTCGCCTCCGATGATTAATTCATCTTCTTCTGTTGAGAATTTGTATAGGTTCGACCATCCTGATCGGTCACTTAGATAGAAGAGATCGCTTGAAGATGACCATTCAGGTTGGATCACAGACTCATCGTGACCACCAGCGACCTTTTGGCCTCTTTTGATTAGGCCATCCTCAAAGTGCCCTATCCAAAGTTCTGTTCCCCACCAAGGCATTGACGGATGATTCCATTGGATCCATGCTAAAAATTCGCCATCAGGTGAAGGGCGCGGAAAAGCATAGAAATCAGCTCCCACGACAAGTTCGTTGATTTCCATGGTCCCATCGGTTTTGATAGCTACAAGTTGATTATCTGGTTCAATGTGGTGACCTTCGAAGTAGTGGTGGATTTCTCTTACACAGATGCACCATTGGCCATCGGGCGTTATTCTCCCATCTGCGAAACGCCAACTTTCTCCCTCGGGGGGTTCGGGAGTTAACAGTTTTTCTTCAAGGCCTGGTTCAATCTTTCGTATTCTCTGATCATCATAATTTACATAAAATAATGTNTTACCCTTTATCCACCAGGCCCCACCCCCATATTCATGGACTTTGCTTCGGACGTTAGCTTCTGCTGGTGTTATTTCTTGTGGCTCTTGCCCTTCAAAGAGGCATACGACTGCAACTCTTCCACCTTCTTCCGGCCGTGATTCAGACCACCAAATATGGTTTTGTTCCGTTTTAATATCTGAAATAGTGGAGACACCTTTAACAAGAGAATCTGCTGAAATAGGTGAACTCCAACTTCCGTAGGATCGTATCTGAGTTTTACTATCCATTAGCCATTCAATAGGTTAGCGATTCGCCCTAAACCTTCTTCAAGATCATTATCTCCTAGAGCGAAAGAAAGTCTGGCATAACCGGGCGCCCCAAAGGCTTCACCTGGCACTACTGCAACATGTATCTCTTCAAGGAATAGCTCAGCTAAATCTAGNGTTGTTTCTACCCGTTTGCCTGCTATGTCCCTATTTAGGCATCCTGAAAAATTTGGAAATGCATAGAAAGCTCCTTGCGGCTCAAGCACCGAAACCCCTTCAATTTCGTTGAGCATTGAATACATCACTTGTCGTCTCTTGTCGAAGGCTGACCGCATTTCATCGACCGCATCTAACGTTCCAGAGACGGCTGCTAAAGCAGCTTGTTGTGAAACATTCGCAACATTTGATGTTTGGTGTGACTGAAGAGTTGATGATGCTTTTGCTACATCTTCCGGAGCGACAATCCAACCAACTCGCCACCCGGTCATAGCATAAGTTTTAGCTACTCCATTCAAAATCACCGTTTGATTAGCGCATTCAGGGACTAGGGATGGGAGTGAATAATGGACATTTGACCCGTAAACAAGATGCTCGTAGATCTCATCTGCAAAAATCCAGACATCGTTCTCTAGAGCCCATTTCCCTATTGCTTCAATTTCTTCCTTTGGGTATACAGCNCCTGTGGGGTTAGATGGGGAGACAAAGATTAGAGCTTTTGTTCGTTCCGTTAGTGATGCATTTAATTGATCAACGGTTACGCGAAAACCAGTTTCTTCTGTAGTTGGCAATATAGTTGTTGTCGCCCCTGCAAGAGCAATTGGCTCTGGATATGTAGTCCAATACGGTGCGGGAAGCAGAACCTCATCTCCTGCGTTTAAAATAACCTGCATGCAGTTATACACTGCATGCTTTCCCCCGTTGGTAACGACGACTTGGTTGGGTGATACTTCCAAACCCGAGTCCCTGAGAGTCTTCGCTGCGATAGCTTCTTTNAGGTCAGGCAAACCGCCCGCTGGACTGTAACGATGATTAACGGGGTCTACACAAGCTGAAACTGCTGCTTCGACAATATACGAAGGAGTTGGGAAATCAGGTTCACCAGCGCCAAAACCTATGACAGGAGCTCCAGCTGCTTTCAATTCTTTTGCTTTTGACGTCACGGCTAAGGTGGCCGATGGAGCTATCGCTCCAACACGTTTGGAAATTCTTGATTCCATGCTATTGATTCCTCCAATTGGCTTCTTACCAATGATGTCTCATTTCTCTGAATATTACAGATTATTTAATTTCTCTATGGCTACGCCACTTCAGCTGAAGTTAAGACTAATTTCTTTAGGTGGCTATTAATGATATTTCAATTCCTAACGACCTCCTACCANTCGATGGGCGTTTTGGTAGCGGCCCTTCCTTAGTTCGCAAATCAGACCTTGATGCATTAGCTGACCTGTCAGAAGCATACATGGGTACCAGCCACCGCCAATCACCTGTTAAGGATATGGTTGGGCGTTTAAGAGATGGGTTATCGGAACTATTTGGACTTCCAGATGATTGGGAGATTGTCTTGGGGAATGGTGGAAGTACTCTCTTTTGGGATGCAGCGACTTTTTCCCTTATNTCTGAAAAGAGTCACCACCTAGTCTTTGGTGAGTTTTCCTCTAAATTTGCAACCGCTTCAAAGGCAGCTCCTCATATTGGCGAGCCAGTAGTAGCTGAGTTTGAACCTGGCACAGGGCCTGTTATTGAAGAATCTGGTGCTGANACATACGCTTTTACCCATAACGAGACATCAACTGGTGTATCAATGGATCTTCAAAGGCCCGCTAACACGTCCGCAGACGAGGCGATCGTTCTTGTCGATGCGACGTCCGCTGCTGGTGGCATGGTCTGGGAACCCGCAAATGTTGATTGCTATTACTTTGCTCCTCAAAAATGCTTTGCGAGTGACGGTGGTCTTTGGATAGCTGCCTGTTCGCCAGCCGCTGTGCAAAGAATAAACGATATTTCTAGCCGTAATCGATGGACCCCCGCCGGTCTAGATCTCAAAATTGCTTTAGAGAATAGTAGGAAAAACCAGACGTACAATACTCCTGCTCTAGCAACAATCTTTTTAACTGTTCGCCAGATTGAATGGATGAATAACAATGGTGGTTTATCTTGGGCAGCTAATCGATCAAAAATGTCTTCAGATCACATCTACAATTGGGTAGAGAATCATGAATTGGCTGAACCATTCGTGACAGATTCTTCTGTTAGGAGTCCCGTTGTCTCAACCATAGATCTCAGTACACGTGTTAATGCAGATCAAGTCATTGATATCTGTAAAGCCAACGGAATACTTGATATCGGTGGTTACAGAAAATTGGGTCGGAACCAATTACGTATCGCTACCTTCCCCGCTATTGAACTCAGTGATATCGAAGCCTTAACTGCTTCTCTTGACTATGTGTTGGAGACTTTGCTCTGAATACCACNGGTCGATTATTGGTAGCTAGCCCGCTTATGGCTGACAGCAATTTCGAACGCGCTGTTGTCTTTATCATCGACCACAGTGAAGCCGGAGCCATTGGTCTGGTTTTGAATAGGCCGCTCGAGGATTATTTAGGTCAAGCGATGCCAGCTTGGGCTGAAAGCCGATTCACTAATTGCACATTATTTTCTGGCGGCCCTGTTGATCCTCTTACTTCTATGGCATTAGGTGAGTTCAGAGATAACCAAGAAGGTAGTCAATCATTACTATTTGCAAATATTGGAGTAATCGATTTAGCTTCTGGACCGGAATCTATTCCAGACCACGTTGTAAATTTGCGACCTTATCTTGGTTATTCCGGGTGGGGGTCCATGCAGTTAGAAGCTGAGCTAGCTGCAAATGCCTGGTTCGTAGTTGAAGTCCACCCAAATGATATTTTTGCAAATGAAGGAATTGATCTGTGGTCTCAGGTTCTCCGACGGCAGAGCAGCCCAGTCTCTTGGCTATCGAATTACCCAAGTGATCCTCGACTAAATTAGTTCCATTACCACGCAATACCTTTAGGAATTATTCCATGGGTATGCAAGTTTGATGTAGCTGCAAGGGAGATATCTATAAGCCCAGATGAACCTGCGAACCACAGCCCATGGGTTAACGCTGCGGCTGTTGCTCCTGTTAACGGGTCTGCACTGGCATCCCCTACAAACCAGAGTGATTTATTTACCTTCGCGAGAAGGCTCCCAGCTGCTGCAGCATCGTCTCCAAAGCCAACACGATTAGGGTTTTGTTTCCGCCCATATCCAGTTATTGAGCACCAAATAGCACCTCGGTCCACTTCCTCCTCAGCCGAAATACCCAGATTTTCCATGGCTCTTGGCCGTGAACTCTCAATAATAATATCCGCCTCACGTATGCTATTCTGAAGCTGCCCTCTATCTCGCTTACTTCCAAAATCAATTGCGATGATCTCTTTCCCCTTATTTAGCCTTTGAAAGAATGGTGTTTGCTTTATTCGCCCCCTGTCAGGCCTCTTCGTTGACTCGATCTTCTTTATCTCTGCCCCAGATCTCATCAAAAACCACGAGCATAGTGGTCCTGCCCACATGCTAGATAGATCGACAACCTTTGGTGGACGACTNTAAGCCCCTTTGGANAATTTTTGAGTGACATTGATAGTCATATCTTTAGCTTCCCCAACCTCAGAAACAGCCAACCCTAGTAATTTGGCACGTTGAAGAAGCGTTCGAGATGAGTTATTCATGGCATGACTTTGAATCACATTCCAGATATCATGCTCCACTTCTGTTTGGAGCCATGCGGAGACAGAAGAGACATCCTCTTCTCTTGGTAAGTTAACGGCAAGAGTGGTATCCGAAGTTCTAATCAGTCTGCATGAGCCACCCGCAGAAGTTTCTCCCCAGCCGCGATGACCAAGAAGCGGAGCTCGTTCAACGATTAATGAATGTCCACTTGGCCCTCCAGATGGCCCCCCTAAAGACATTGCAAAATAATTCAGGAGAGAAATAGTAGATTCAAATCTGTGCAACCAGCGTAGATCGAACTGTTTGAGTGCAACTTTTGGCGGACCTACAAGGCTTGAAAGGCCTGAACTAGGCCAAGTCGGCCAACTTGGATGAATTTGCGAGAGCTGAGTTACAAGCTTCTTGTCAAGAAGTCCTGATGGGAGAAGTCTCAAAAGGCGNTCAAGGTGATCAATAGAAGTCAAAACTGGATCATTGAAATCGTTATCCGACATTTCTATAGCCTAGATGACTCGCTGACATTGGCGGAAACCGCTCTTGTGAGGAATGATAGGATAAATGATTTTAGGAGGTACAAGTGGAGATTAGAGCTGGAAGTAGATTAAAAAGCAGTATATGCCAAACTGAGGTTATCGCTGTAAAGGCTCCTGGAACTGAATTGGATATTCGATGCGGAGGAGTTCCAATGATTGACCCAACAGGTTCTATGTCTGATGATGCCAGTCCCTCGGATGGAGCTATGAACGGAACTCAGATGGGGAAACGCTATGTCGATGCTAACGACACGATTGAGTTATTGTGCACTAAGCCTGGTGAGGGATCATTAGGGTTAGGGGACGAATTGTTAACGATCAAGGAAAGCAAACCATTACCGGCTTCTGATTAAGGACTCTAATGAACTTGATGATGTTGTTAGAAATGGCATCCAGTGCTTTTGGGGACAGGGTGGCATTTGGAAGTAAAGACGGATCCGGCATTACCTACCAAGATCTCTATGAAAAGGCGGGCAAAGCTAGTCAGCACTTCACGGAAGCTAACGCCGATCACGTTTCTTTTTTGGGCGAATCAAACTTAGCGTTGCCCATATCTTTGTTCGGGTCATCATGGGCTGGCCTTCCATTTGTTCCATTAAATTACAGGCTTGCGGGAGAAGAAGTTCAAGCTTTGGCTGATCGCATCACACCCACTGTGACAGTTACTAATAAAGAACTGTCAAATATTCTGCAGGACAAAGAGGGTGTGAGCTTAATGACTGGAAAGCAGTTAATTGATTACACCACTGAGGGTGGGGTTATCCCTGAACCTTCCTGGAATATGGACCCTGATGAAATAGCTATTTTATTATTTACTTCAGGAACTACTGGGGCCCCGAAAGCAGCAGTCTTAAGACAAACACATCTAGTTTCCTATATTCTTGGTTCAGTTGAATTTATGGGAGCTGCGGATAATGAAGCATCCCTAGTCTCAGTTCCTCCTTATCATGTTGCAGGGATCGCTGCGATGTGCAGCTCCGTCTACTCCGGAAGAAGAATCGTTCAACTACCTACTTTTGANCCAGAGGACTGGGTCAATCTTGTCATCAATGAAGAGATCACACACGCAATGGTTGTCCCAACTATGTTGGCGCGCATTGTTGAATATCTAGATAATGATTCTTCAATTAAAATCACAAGCTTAAGAGCACTCTCTTATGGTGGAGGCAAGATGCCCCGCCCTGTTATTGAACGAGCGCTTACTTTACTCCCAGACACAAATTTCGTGAATGCCTATGGACTAACTGAAACGAGTTCCACAATTTCAGTTTTAGGACCTGAAGATCACAGGGAAGCTTTTCGGAGCCCCGATGAGAGTATAAGGCAACGATTGAGTTCTGCCGGTAAGCCTTTACCAAACTTAGAAGTATCTATTCGCAATGATGAAGGAGTTGAAGTATCTGTTGGAGAGAGCGGAGAAATCTGGGTTAGAGGTGAACAAGTTTCCGGTGAGTATCTCGGACAGGGAAAAAAGTTGACCGATGACGGCTGGTTCCCAACAAATGATGGCGGATCAATTGACGATGGAGGCTACTTGTTCGTTGAGGGGAGAATAGATGACATCATCATTCGCGGAGGAGAAAATATCTCACCAGGAGAAATAGAAGAAGTGCTTCTCAACCACCCAAATATCCGAGATGCTGCTGCTGTTGGAGTTCCAGATGAGGAATGGGGTGAAGTTATCATTGCAGTTGTCGTTTCACGTGACACAGAATCCTTCTCTGAGTCAGTGATTAAAGACTTCACCAAAGAGCATCTACGCTCTTCAAGAACTCCTGACAAAATTATTCAAGTAGACGAGCTTCCGTATAACGAAACTGGAAAGTTGCTTCGGCGCGTTATCAAAGCTGAGTTGGTCAAAGAACTTTGATATGGAATGATGTGAGATGAGTATCCTCACATTCAATGAAGCCTGTGATTTCGTTACTGATATTGCATTGAACGAGAAGCTTTACGAAAGCGAAAAAACCTGTATCTTTGTTGAGATAGACCCNGCTGCACGGATTAACGACACTAAAAGATTCCGTCGTTTCGTTGAACATAGTAATTCAGTAAATCTTATTATTATTGGCATCCTAAATTGCACTCATGAGGAATTACCTGCAGATTTCCTGATGTCGTTCGATATCTTACTCACAGATTCACGAACTAGTAACTTACCCGTACCTGTGGACGACATAACTATCACTATNCAGGAACTTCACGAGAGAATTTCGCTCCACACACAGCCATCNCTTGTACTTACACACCTATTGCGTCAGAAAGCTTATCAAAACGTTTCACAAGGTCTCGTGCTCGAGTCGCTTTCGTATGGGATGCTCCAAGGTGGATCTCAGTTTAAAGCATGGTTGAGTCAACGAGGCGACATGTCCCAAGTATTAGATGAAAAGCCTGCTGTATTCGCCACTAGATCCGATGAGTCNCTTGAAATCTATTTAAATAGGCCTGAACGTTCCAATGCATTCTCATCTGATATGCGGGATCAACTTTTTGACTTTCTTCAAATCGCTCGATTTGATGAAATGGTAACAAGGGTAAAGCTCCATGGATTAGGGAAGTCTTTCTGTTCCGGTGGGGACTTAGCCGAATTTGGTCTCGTCGACTTCCCGCCAGATGGCCACATCACACGTATGTATAGAAATCCTGGGCTTTCTGCGCATTTCATAGCAGATAAACTTGAAGTTTATTTACATGGAGTCTGCGCAGGAGCAGGAATTGAAATTCCTACATTTGCCTCAAAAATATTTGGTGATGAATCTGTAAAAATTTTCCTTCCTGAAATTTCCATGGGCTTGATTCCCGGTGCTGGTGGGACGGTTAGCCTGCCACGCAGAATTGGCCCTCAAAAAACTGCTTACTTAGCTATTAGTGGAAAAACCTTGTCTTCTGATGAAGCACTCGCGTGGGGATTGATTGATGAAGTTATAGATTACGAACCTAATTATTTAAGATAATGACTCAATAATTGTGACGTTTGCTTGTCCGCCACCTTCACACATGGTTTGTAACCCATAACGACCACCTGTTCTTTCTAACTCATTTAAAAGAGTGGTCATGAGTCTCCCGCCTGTGCATCCCAGTGGATGCCCTAAAGCTATCGCTCCTCCATTGACGTTGACTTTTTCATGAGGTATTCCATGTTCTTGCATCCAAACCAGCGGGACCGGTGCAAATGCTTCATTACATTCGAATAAATCAATGTCATCTGGAGTCATTCCCGTCTTTGCAAATGCGTATTCTGTTGCAGGAATAGGACCTGTCAGCATGTAGATAGGGTCATCTCCTCTGACGCTCATGTGATGTATTCGAGCACGTGGTTTAAGTCCGTGGTCTTTAACTGCTTGTTCTCCTGCGATAAGAAGAGCTACGGCTCCATCTGAAATTTGGGAGGCCACTGCTGCCGTTATAACTCCCCCTTCTTCTA
Source organism: Acidimicrobiaceae bacterium (assembly GCA_002712325.1). Taxonomy (GTDB): domain Bacteria; phylum Actinomycetota; class Acidimicrobiia; order Acidimicrobiales; family UBA8592; genus UBA8592. The sequence goes on from PATH01000018.1 coordinate 19,860, forward strand.
ATGTTGGGAGTTGGGCCATCTTTTCAAGAGTGGTTCCTCTTCGAACGCCCTCATCATTTTCGATATCTCCGAATGGGATAATTTCGTTATCAAATCGCCCTTCGTCTTGCGCTCGTGCTGCTCGCTCGTGAGATTCAAGAGCAAATTTCTCTAATTGTTCTCTACTAAGGTTCCACTTCTTCGCAATGAGTTCTGCTCCCCTAAATTGGGAAACTTCTTGCGTGCCATAGCGGTCCACCCATCCCTTTGATGTTGTGAAGGGGTCTTCGATTTCTGGATGGCCAATACTTTCATGACCCATGACATCCATGGCCGAACCTATTGGGATTAGGCTCATATTCTGTATTCCACCAGCTATTACGAGATCCTGAACCCCAGACATAACTCCCATAGCGGCGAAACTTACTGCTTGTTGACCGGAGCCACATTGGCGGTCGACAGTTACGCCTGGAACTGACTCTGGCATTCCTGCTGCGAGCCATGCAGTTCGTGCAATATCTCCTGCTTGTGGACCCATATTGTCAAGGCAGCCCATTATTACATCATCAACTGCGAGTGGGTCCAAACCTGTTCTGNCAAGGAGTCCTTTGATTGCGTGTGCTCCTAGGTCAGCAGGGTGCACCTCAGATAACCCACCTCCTCTTCTACCTACAGGNGTTCTTACTGCGTCAACGATGTAAGCTTCGCTCATTTGTATTCCTTTCGGCTCTCTTATTTATCGTACTTTATTTATAGATTTTTTTGACTTGTTCTGTTAGCAGAGGCTAGTTGCTCTTTGGTTCCTTTGGTAACCCGAGCACTCTTTCCCCTATTATGTTTCGCTGGACCTGATTACTCCCGCCGTAGATTGTGTGGGCTCTGCTATAAAGAAAGGTTCTTTGTTCTCTGTCAAGGGAGTAGTTTCTTCCTTCGTTGCCTGAGTATCCATTACGGGCAATCATCCCTGATGTTCCTCTTACGAGCATCCATAGTTCTCCTAATTGACGATGCCAGGACGCCCAATATAGTTTGCCTATGCTTTGTTCAGCCCCTGGTACCCCATCTGCTGCTAGGGCTGTGAGCATTCTAAGTTGGTTGTAACGGAGAACTTCAAGTCTGATATAGGAATCTGTAAGCTTTTGTCTGACTATCGAATCATCCCACCTGCCATTTGATTTAGCCTCTGCGAGTAGTTCATCTAGTTCCTGTCGGAAGCTTACTTGTTGTCCCAGTGTTGATGCTCCTCGTTCGAATGAGAGAGTGCCCATTGCGACTTTCCACCCTTCGCCCTCTTCTCCGACAATATTTTCTTTTCCTGTCCTCGCATCAGTAAAGAAGGTTTCATTAAATTCCGCTCCGCCTGTTATTTGGATTATGGGACGAACAGATACTCCGGGTTGTTCCATAGGAACAAGAAGGTAGCTGAGACCGTTGTGTTTTATGGTGTCTTTGCCTGTTCTTGCAACGACGAAAATCCAATCGGCAAACTGGGCGAGGGATGTCCAGACTTTTTGCCCGTTCAATACCCATTCGTCGCCTTGGAGTTCAGCTTTGGTATGAACATTTGATAGATCCGACCCAGCGTCAGGCTCACTGTAGCCTTGGCACCAAAGCTCATCGCCTGAAAGAATTGGTGGGACAAAGCGACTTTGNTGCTCTTTCGTTCCGAAAGCCATAAGGGTAGGCCCTAGCAGGGTTACTCCCATATTGGGTATTCTGCCGGGGGCAAGTGCTTCTACATAAGTTTTGTGGAATAGAACTTGTTCAACTAATGAGCATTCTCTTCCACCTATAGATTTGGGGAAATCAATGCCTAACCAACCGCCTTTTGCTAGTTCTTTTTCCCATTCGATTTGTAGTTCTGCTGGGACATCATCGTGCCCTGTTAAGCCTTTTCCTTTTAGAGTGACGAAGTCGCCAACTATGTGCTCTTCCAACCAGGTTCGTACTTCATCTACGAACTGTTTTTCTGTTGTNGAATAGGTGAAATCCATAAGTAGTTCTTGTTGATATTCCTATTTTCAGGTTACTATCGCAACTTTCTATTTTGCCTATTCCTAATTTCAGTTTGTTCTGTAGCTTCTTCTACAAGCCTTTGGTAACGTTCAAGCTTTTCATGGGAAATGAGCCCTTCTTTGACTGCTTTTTGTACGGCACAGTGTGGTTCTGCTTTGTGAGTACAATCCTTGAAACGGCACTTTTGACTGGTAAGAAATATTGACTCGAAAACTCTATCAATTCCCTTTTCTGCATTCCATAAGCCAACTCCTCGTATCCCAGGGGTGTCAATGATTATCCCCCCTGAGGGGATTAATATCATTTCACGAGCTGTGGTTGTGTGCCTACCCTTTTTATCCTTTAGGCGGACTTCCTTCGTTTCTTGTATTTCTTGCCCNGCGAGANAATTAACGAGTGTGGATTTTCCAACACCTGACTCACCAAGCAAAACAAGGGTTTGGTTTGGAGTAAGTAATGCTCCTATATCTGATTTTCCTTCAGCGGAGAAAGAACTGGTCTTGACTTTTTGCACTTGAGGAAATTCGTTGTCTAGCTCATTCCATTCTGCTGGAATTCCAAAATCTGTTTTTGATAGTACGAGTATCGCTTTTGCCTCACTGGTTGCTGCAACTACGAGTAGCCGCTCTATACGTGCAAGATTTATTGGTCTATCTGCTGATAGGACTATTGCAACTACATCTACATTGGTCGCCAATATTTGCGGCCGTTCGATTTCGGCAGGGTCCCGTCTGACGATTTGTGAATATCGAGGGAGAACTGACTCCACGACATAGCCTTGTTCAGGGCTGACAAATACTTTTACCCAATCTCCGGTAACTGGAGCTGTTATTGATTTCGCTCTTTGGCTATCTGATAGCGCTCGAACTTCTCCGTTTGAGGTTAGAACATCGACCTCGCCTCTATCAACGCGACGAACCCTTCCGATATCGCCTGATAGAAGTGTTTCATTTGTCCGGTTTGTATAGTTTTCCCACCCTAGTTCTTTGAGACTGACCATGGTTTCAGCAATAATTAGTTGTCATGAAGTTCCTCGTTGAGGCCTTGCCAACTTGAGTTGTCGCCACGAAGAAGAACTTCGACTATTCCAGTTGTTGAGTTTCTTCGGAAGAGAAGATTATCTTTCCCTGAAAGTAATTTAGCTTTCACAGTTGACCCATCTGGGACCTTAACTAGGGTTCCAGCTGTTACGTATAGGCCTGCTTCAACAACACATTCATCGCCGAGAGAGATACCGATTCCGGCCTCTGCTCCAAGAAGACAATTTTGGCCTATCGATATTACCTCAGTCCCTCCGCCGGAAAGGGTCCCCATTATTGAGGCTCCTCCACCAATGTCCGAGCCATCGCCGACTATCACACCTGCCGATATGCGCCCTTCAACCATTGATGCCCCTAGTGTCCCAGCATTGAAATTGCAAAATCCTTCATGCATGATTGTGGTGCCATCTGCAAGATGTGCTCCAAGCCTTACCCTGTTAGCGTCGGCTATTCGAACGCCCGAAGGGATAACATAATCAGTCATGCGCGGGAATTTATCTACCCCGTGCACGTATACCTCTTTATGATCTGCGATTAGCGAAAGTCTTTTAGCGTTAAAGTCGGTGATCTCAAATGGTCCGAGATTGGTCCATACACAGTTCGTCAGTTTTCCGAAGATTCCAGAGAGGTTTATTGTGTTGGGTTGAACTAGCCTTGAAGATAGCAGGTGAAGACGGAGGTAACTATCGATGGCATCAACAGGGTCATCGGATGAATCTGCAATGAAACAGACAACAGCAATACGTTCACCGTTTATTGATTTCCCATTGATGGCGGCATCTGATATNAGTTCTACGGACCTGATGGTTTCCTCTTCATAGTCAACGTTTGTTAACGCTGTAGTGAGTGATTCCTGAATCTTTTGGAGGGTTCCGGTATCCAGTTCGTATGTTTTGGTTATACCTTCCCATTTAGTTGCCTGGGCAAGTACGGCACATGAGTAGGGGTCTGACCCGAGCTGGGGNGTTGGGTAGAGGACATCCAGTATTGTTCCGCTACTACTTTTCGTCGCTAGACCGATTCCGAAAGAGAATGGTGCCTTATAGTTGTNNAGGCTTTTCTNAAGTTCATCTTGATGTTCTTTAAGTTGTTCAAGGCTTTGCATTTCTGTCATAGAAGAGACGTTAGCGGGTAAATGGGATGCTTGGGTCGTTTGGGGTACCGTTATCTGGTGAGTTTCGATAGAGCCAAGGTCATTAACGGTGAATTTGCGTCTTCTACCCCACCTGAATTTTTATTCGTTTGTGGTGCTATTTCACAATACTTAGGTGCGGCTCTTGCGTATAGCCTTTTTGATGATATTGGGACAAGTTTGGTAGCGACGTTACGGGTCATCGGTGCAGCCTGTGTTCTTATTCTGTTAAGGCGAACATGGAAACGTTCTGTGCAGGAACTTGATTTGGCTTGGACTGCGTTATTTGGAATTGTTCTGGCCGGAATGAATCTTTGTTTTTATTTGGCTATAGATAATCTTCCATTGGGAAATGCAGTTGCGATTGAGTTTCTAGGTCCCATCGCTGTGGCAGCGCTGGGTAATAGGTCATTCAAAAATTTGACTTCGCTTGTTATTGCCAGTCTGGGAGTTCTTTTCCTTGCTCAAGTAACTTCTGAAGGGACCATTGCAGGTGTTCTGCTTGCTCTTGCTGCAGGTATTTTATGGGCGTTTTATATTGTCTTGGGTAGTAGGGTTGCTCGGTCTGGAGCTCACCTAGATGGGTTAGGGGTTGGCATGCTGATTGGAGGATTGATGATTTCTCCGACAGCGATAGCCTCAATCGGAAATGCATTTGAATCCCCTCTGCTTATTTTAGTTGCGCTTTCAACTGGAATTTTGGGAAATGTGATTCCATACGGAATTGATCAGGTCGTCCTCAAGAGAATTACTAAAACCAGGTTTGCTTTCTTGCAATCGCTATTGCCTGCCACCGCATCATGCGTTGGCTTCATAGTATTACAGCAGAGGGTGACAGCTAGTGAAATTATCGGAATTAGTTTGATTATCTGTGCAATTCTTCTGAGAGGTAAAGAAGATTAATCATTTTTCTGATTCAAGACTCTTCTCGCTTGTTTCGCAAGGGCCTCATCTACCATTTGACCATCGAAAACGATTGAAGCTGTACCATCAGCGACTGCCTCATCATAAACTTTAAGAAGCTTTGTGGCTCTTTTGATCTCCTCTGGTGTTGGTGAAAATGATTGGTTGGCTAAGGCAACCTGCAAGGGATGAATGCATAGCTTTCCGGAAAATCCAAGCGATTTTGCTTGTAGAGCTTCTCTTTCAAATCGATCATTATCAGAAAAGTCAGCCACGATTTGATCAACTACTGGAATACCGAAAAGGCGACTACTGATTCCCATTTGAGTCCTAGCGAANAGCACTTCGTCGTTTTCATAAGTACGAAATCCTCCTAGGTCATGAATGTAATCTTCAGCCCCAAAATATGCTCCAGATACAGAACCCGTGCTGAAAATTTCTTGTACTGACATGAGTCCTTTTACTGTCTCNATTCCAACTAATATTTTTGCATTAACCGAGTTGCGCTCTAGCGCTTGAGTGACTTGTTCAATCTCTGAAGGGTCATTTACTTTTGGTATTATGATGCCAGTTATTTGGGGAGGTACAGATCGGATATCTTCTTCAAAGTGCTGCGAGACTAGGGCGTTCACTCGAACATAAGTAGTGGCATTGGTTTGAGTTTGTTCTTGGGTGAACATTTGGAGATTTTCTCGCGCCACATGCTTCTCTGAATCCGGGACAGCGTCTTCAAGGTCGATAATTGCGATATCCGGTTGGATTATAGAAAATTTCTGGAGGAGCTCATATTTATTACCTGGTGCAAAGAGCATGCTTCTCATATTCTGNGTCATTGAAATCCTTCCAATTTTTTAAAATATTCTAACGCCTCAGGGTTCTCTAATGCTTCGGTATTCTGCACTTGTTTCCCCTCTAGAGTGGCTTTAATTGCAAGTTCGGAGAGTTTCCCACTGCGTGTCTTCGGCAACTCAGGAACAGCTTCAATTATTTCTGGTACATGCCGAGGTGACGCCTGCTGGCGGAGTTCCGATTTGATCCGCTCGCGTATTCTGTCATCTAGTTTGTGGCCATCCGATAGGACAACGAACAGGACTACCCTATTGTCTCCATTCCAGTTTTGACTTACAACAGCGCTTTCACTGATTTGTTTCAAGGTATCCACAACGGCGTATATTTCTGCAGTCCCTATTCTGACACCTCCAGGGTTTAACGTTGCGTCTGAGCGACCGTGGATAATAATCCCATTTGATGACGTCCATTCTGCGAAGTCTCCTTGATGCCATTTCCCTTCGAACCTTTTGAAGTACGCATCTCGATATTTATTGCCATCAGGGTCGTTAAGGAATTGGACTGGCATAGATGGAAATGCGCTGGCACAAACTAATTCTCCTTGTTCACCGATACTTACTTTGTCCCCGTGATCATTGAGAATCTCTATGTTCATTCCTAGAGCGGCTTTTTGTATTTCGCCTTTATTGACGGGACCTGTGGGGTCTCCAGCAACAAGGCATCCGCACAGGTCTGTGCCTCCAGACATTGATTGAAGGTGCACATCTGTTTTGATGTTTCGGTAAACGTAATCAAAACTTTCTGGGATTAGGGTTGAGCCGGTTGAACAGATTGTTTTTAGAGTTGANAGTTTGTGAGTTTCTATCGGCTTTAGCTNCGCTTTAGCACAGGCATCAATATATTTTGCAGAAACTCCAAAGAGGGTTACGCCGAATTCATCAACCATATCGAATAGAACAGATGGCTTTGGATGGAATGGAGAACCATCATAAAGCACCACTGTTGCTGTGGAACCAAGAGCGGATATTAACCAATTCCACATCATCCATCCTGTTGTTGTGTAGTAGAAGACCCGATCTCCGGGTTGAATATCACACTGAAATGCGTGCTCTGCAAGGTGCTTAAGGAGAACTCCCCCTGACTTATGCACTATGCATTTNGGTTTTCCAGTTGTCCCCGAAGAGTAAAGTACNTACCAGGGATGGTTAAAATTGTGGGCTGGGAAGTCAACCTTCGTAGCGCTATGTCTTTTCAAAAAAGTTTCCCAGTTCTCCCTTTCGTCATTGGCGAATGGTTCCGTTCTTTCCAATTCTTCTGTTGGGTAGGGCACGACAATAGTCTGCCTAACCGAGGGTAAACCAAGCTCAACTTGATCAATCTTGTCCATCAATGAGAACCATTTCCCCCCGTATGAATACCGATCAGTCACGAAGAGCAATTTAGGCTCTACTTGCATGAAGCGGTCAAGTAAACCTCGTGTACCAAAATCAGGTGATGTAGATGTAAAGACCGCACCCAAACTTGCCGCTGCAATCATGATTGCGATGGCTTCAGGTCGATTTGGTAGCCAAGCCGCAATGCAGTCACCACTTCTGATGCCGAGCTCCCTGAAACCCTTTTGTAGAGAAGCAACCTGTTTAGTGAGTTGGGCCCATGTCACTTTCTCTATTTGTCCAAGCTCGTTTTTCCAGATTATTGCTTCGCTGTGATCATTTCTCTTTAATAGGTTTTGGGCTATGTTCATCGTTGAATTAGGGAAAAAAATGCTGTCTTGGAACTCCCCCNCATCTGCAAAAGTTTCATTNCCGGAACTTCCAATTACGCCAAGGTATTTATATGCGTGACTCCAGAAATCTTCGTTTGATTTTATGCTCCATTCATGTATGGCATCGTAGTTTGGAAGTTTAATATCAAATTGGGATTCAGCAGTCCTGGCAAAATCCATGAGGCGTGTTTCGTCAATTCTTTCTTTTGAGGGTTCCCAAAGTTGTGTCACATATCCAGCATAGTCCTGTGTTTGGGGACGTAAACCCTACCTTTAAAGGGAGTTGCGTGGAGCTGAGGGGAGTCGAACCCCTGGCCTCCTCGATGCGACCGAGGCGCTCTAGCCAGCTGAGCTACAGCCCCAATGTATCTATTAGGTTACCGAGAAGAGGCTGCGGTTACGCTTATATACTGTCCGTTCCAGTGGCTGCAAAATCTAATGCNGCTGTAGAACCTGTCTGTAGTATCGCTTTACGTGATTGTTCGATTTCTCGCTGGTATTGCACTAGTGCCCAAACATATAGGAAAAGTAGGGCGTCGGTGAAGAAATGAAGCGCTATGAATCCTCCACCTGCAACTATTGCTAGGAAAAGTGTGAAGACGACGGCCCCACCCAGACTAAGTAATACTTTTCGGCGACGGATACGGGCTTGTTCACTTGTAAGTTCCATGGGATTCATCCCCTTTTTTCTTGAGTCAAGTGGTGGCTCGACTAACGAATGTCCTGGTTGTAGTCCTGCTCCCAAATATTGTTGAGAGTTATGTAATGGGACTACGACGGCTTTGGCACTTCTTCTAATGCGAAACCGACTTGCTTTATTGCTAAGAGCAAGTGAAGGTGCCGTTATACGGTTTCGTAGCCAATAAACACCGGCCCCTAACCATAAAATAGCTAACGCAATTAACAGCATTTCTCCACCAAACTCTTATAGCTGTACGATTAAAATTTTTGCACTAATTCTTTGCCAAATGGTGGATANGCAGGGAATTTAGTGAATTGATAATTTCTTTTCTGTAAAGATTTTTATTCTTCGCGTTTGTAGGAGCCTGATTTCCCACCAGTTTTCTCCCATAGCGAAATCTCAGAAATAACCATCGCCTTATCNATGCTTTTACACATGTCATAAATTGTTAGAGCAGCAACTGAACATGCTGTTAAAGCTTCCATCTCTACACCGGTTTTCCCCTCAGTAGAAACTTTTGCCTCAATAGCCACATGGTCCTCACGAATCCTCAAATCCACAGAAACTGCGTTGATTGCAAGTGGGTGACATAGTGGGATGAGTTCTGATGTTTTCTTTGATGCTTGAATTCCTGCTATTCGGGCTGCGGCAAAGACATCGCCTTTAGGAACCTCTCCATCATTGAGTTTAATTAGCGTATCTTGGTTCATAAAAACCTTTGCCCTTGCAGTTGCTTCTCTAAGAGTCGGGTCTTTCGTGGCGATATTAACCATATGTGCTTGTCCGGTTTCATCAAGATGCGAAAATTCTTGGTCCATTTTTAGCCGCCAATCTGAGACATGGATTTACTTGGGCGAATGAAAATTGACTTCCCTATTTGATGACCTGCCCACTTTTCTTGTACTCCTGCAACAAACAGGTTTGCGATATCATCATCAGTAGCGCCGTTGCGTAGAAGGTTTCGCATGTCATAGTCTTTCAAAGCAAAGAGACAATTCCGAAATTTCCCATCAGCAGTTAGTCTTATCCTGTCACAGGAGTCGCAGAAAGCTTCGGTNACTGTTGCGATAACGCCGATTTCTCCTGCTCCATCTGCGTACTTCCATCTTGCTGCGGGGGCATTACCGCGTTGTAGAGGAACAATTTCATGACGTGAGGAAATGAGTTCCAAAATTTCAGTTAGTGGCATAACACGGTCGTTGCTCCACTCTTCATCGGCATCTAAGGGCATAAACTCAATGAAACGAACTGTGACCCTTTTCTCTCTTCCGAACTCGACGAAGTCCAGTATCTCATCGTCGTTGATCCCTTTCATCACGACCATGTTGATTTTTACGGGATCAAAACCTGAAGCTCTGGCTGCGTCTATTCCNTGGAGGACTTGTTCAAGATTATCACGTCTCGTAAGNTCCTTGAATCGGTCACGGTGGAGTGAATCGAGCGAGATATTGATTCTGTCTAAACCTGCTGTCTTTAGCTTTTTAGCCATTAGCGGCAGAGTTACCCCGTTTGTGGTCATTGACAGGTCTACTGGCAGTTGACTTAGTCGGTTAATTAGGTCTGGGAGATTTGCGCGTACTGTTGGTTCCCCTCCGGTTAAACGGATACTCTCTACCCCAAAGCGCAAGACGAGTAGTGATGCGAGTCGCTCAATTTCCTCAAAGGAAAGAAGGTCCTCGCGAGGAGTCCACTCCAGCCCTTCTTCGGGCATGCAATAGGTGCAACGAAAATTGCATCTATCTGTTATTGAGATTCTCAGGTCTTTATGGACCCTGTCATGTGTGTCAATGAGTTTTAAAGTCATATATTNCTATGTTAGCGGTAGTGATCAATCTAGGAAAAGAAAATCTAATGTTGAGCCTCGGGTAACTCCATTTCCATCTGGCAGGATGGCTAGGGCGTTCGCTCCAGCCATCCCTGTTAACTGGTGTGAGCCTTGATGCCCTGCTGAATGAATCTTGGGCGCTCCTTCAGCCACGTCGACTGATACTCTGAAAAAATGTGTTTTGCCATCCGGTTTTCTTTTGAAATCTTGAGCAGCTTCTCCCTCGAAAAAAGTTCGGAACGGTTTATTATCTCCTGACATTTTTTTTAACGCAGGGCGAGCAAATAACTCGTAAGAAACCATTGATGACACAGGATTACCTGGTAAGCCGAACACTGGGAGTTCATTCACTATTCCGAAAGCGAGGGGCTTTGCGGGCTTGATTGCAACTTGCATCCACCTCATCTCGCCAAGTCTGTTCAAAGCAATTTTGACATAATCAAAATCTCCCATGCTGACACCTCCAGTCGTGATGAGAGCGTCACAAGAATCTTGTGCCTTCTTGATTGTTTCTTCAATCGCTGTTTCATTATCTGGTATCAATCCAAAATCAATAGTTTGAAATCCATCTCTTTCAAGAAGTGCTAATAGTGAAAATCTGTTTGAGTCTCTTATTTGTCCAGGCTTGAGTTGCTGAGGGCCTTCAATAAGTTCATCACCAGTTGAGAAGATTCCTACTGTGGGCGTTCTTATTGCCGCNACTTGATAGATCCCCAAACTGGCAAGAAGGCCAAGATGAGCTGCATTGAGTGACGTACCTTCAGATATTACTAAATCACCAGGTTCTAAGTCTTCGCCACTTCGTCTTATATGTTGCCCCTCTGAAATTTCTTTTTTTATTGCAACGACTGATTCACTGTCTTGCTGCTCGGTCCACTCAACCATAACTACCGCATCTGCGCCATCGGGTATGGGTGCACCTGTCATGATTTTTGAGCATTCTCCCGACTGGATGCTAAAGGTGGGTGGTTTCCCTGCAGCTATTGTTTCAAGCACTTTGAGTGATACGGGTGTTTCTTGAGCTGCACTTTTGGTGTCTATAGCTTTCACTGCGTAACCGTCTACAGCTGTGTTGTCAAAGGGAGGAATGCTTTCGGTGGACATTATGGGTTCAGTTATGAATCTGTTCCTTCCTTCTAGAAGGTGCACATTTTCACTTTCTAGAGTTTTCATGCTCTCCATGACATAGCTTTGGGCGTCCTTTAACGGAATCATGAATTCATGCTAACAAATGTTAGGACATGCCGGACACTTGCTTTATTCAACGAAGGACTATCATGATGAAGTGACTTGGTGGTATTTCTTAATTCCTGTGAGCTATGCCTTTGGGACCTTCCCTACTGCGCAATTAGTTGCGGGCTTACTGGGGCACGACCCCACTGAGGAGGGGTCCGGGAACCCTGGAGCCTCAAACGTGTATAGAGTCGCTGGGGCGAAGGCAGGAATTCTCGTCCTTACGGGGGATGTGATGAAAGGCTTTACGCCAGCGTTGGTTTGCTATTTCATTGATGGAAGACTCCTTGGTTTGTTAGCTGGAGTTAGCGCAATGCTCGGCCACATATTCCCAGTAACCAGAAAGTTCTCTGGTGGAAAGGGCGTAGCGACGATTGGTGGTGTCGGAATCGCCTTATACCCACTGGTTGCGATCATCGCTATTGTGATCTGGTTTCCTATTATGAAATTATTTCGGAAAGCTTCTGTCGGTTCGCTTGTTTTGATAGGCATCTTCCCAATCGGAGTTTTGGTTAGCTCATCGGGATCTCTCAAAGAGTTTTTCGTTTCTCTAGCAGCATCTCTTATTGTCTTGTCAAGACATAGTGAGAATATCCGACGTTTGATTAGCGGTGATGAACAAGCAATTGATTAGTTGAATCTTCCTGTAGAGTTTTCTTTTGGGAAACTAGTGCGGTTTGCCATAAAGTGATGGAGAATTAGAATGCCAACGTACGACTATAAATGCGACACATGCGAGCATACCTTCGAACTTTTCCAGTCATTTTCCGAAGACCCACTCTCTAAATGCACTAAGGAAGTTTGCAATGGCCCTGGTAACGGATCGGTGAGGAAGATTTTTTCAGCGCCTGGAATCTCATTCAAGGGCTCTGGATTTTACAAAAACGATAGCCGCTCTAAGTCGTCATCGTCATCGCCGTCATCAACTTCGTCGTCATCATCAGAAACTAAATCAACAAGTTCAGATTCTTCTGGTACGGACTCAAAAACCAAAGGTTCAAGCTCAAACACTTCAAAAGGGTCGTCTAGCGCAGATTAGAAGTACCCTATAGAGATCAGGACTATAGCTGAGCAGCCGATAAATAATCTGTAGTACCCAAATATGGCAAAGCTTCTTTGTTCAAGCCACTCAACCATAAATCGCACCGAGATGACGGCAGCTGCAAAAGCGACGCACAAACCTATCAACGGAGTCGTATAACCAAAGCTATCGATAACTTGCTGACCATCAGTCCCTAATTCGAAAACAGTTGCTGCAGTTAGCGTTACGAATCCGAGAATGAAACTGAACTCCACTGCAGCTTTCAATGACAATCCAACAAGCACAGCAGCGAGAATAGTTACCAGACTTCTGCTCACACCTGGCCATAACGCAATGGCCTGCACAAGGCCTATCAAGAAAGCCTCTTGTGGTGTTAACTCTTCGAGTCTCTTGCCAGTCCGGTTAAAAATATTTTGCCGGTCAATAAAGAGGATACAAAATCCGCCTAACAGCCATGCTATAGCTACGGGCCAGAGGCTATATAAATTATCTTTGACGAAATCCGCTGCAACTAACCCAATTACTGCCGTTGGGACAACAGCAGCTAAGAGGCTTCTCACCATCTTCTTACCTTCGTCGTTCCTTCCCAAAAGTCCTTGAAGCATTTGTAGCAAACGTCGTCTGTAAAGAACTGCTACAGCAAATATTGCTCCTATTTGGATGCTTATGATGTAGCTATCTATCGCTTCTTCCGAGAGTTCGGTTTCTCCTACGTTCAGGAGTTCCTTGGTCGCTAGCAAGTGTCCAGTTGAGCTGATAGGGAGGAATTCGGTAAGGCCTTCCACAATCCCAAAAATGATGGCTTTCCAAATTGACAATGCTTCCTTTGGTAATACGTTCTCCAATCCGAATACCGGGTCGGCGATCAAAAGGGATAGTCCAATAGCCATAAACGCTGATGTGATTACGCTTTGAATATTTTTCTGCTTTGAGCGTACCGAGTTCATCAGTCTCCTTATCTTAGGATCCTAGATGGGTTAGTTAGTTATGTGTTATCAGACACCAGAAACTGTGACGTCAGCTACGACAAGGCTAACTCCAGA
>PATH01000019.1 GCA_002712325.1 Acidimicrobiaceae bacterium
CGTCTAAGGTCAACGTATGAGAATTTTCGTAACAAATGATGATGGAATTGACTCCATAGGCCTCCATATCCTTGCCAGATCGATGCTTCCGTTCGGCGAAGTTGTTATTGGAGCTCCTGATACTGAATATTCGGGTGCTTCATCTAGCTTTGGGGCATTGCACTTAATTAAACCTGAACTGCATAAAGCATTCGTTGAAGGGATAGATGAAGCATGGGCAATAACTGGTCCACCTGCTCTTTGTGTTATGTTCGCTAGACTGGGGGCATTCGGAGGCCCATTTGATCTTGTAGTTTCAGGAATAAATCCCGGCGCTAATGTAGGACGCTCTGTTTACCACTCTGGAACGATAGGTGCTTGCCTTACCGCACGAAACGGAGGAATCACTGGAGTTGCTGTTAGCCAAGCTGTGGATGAGGGTGGTTATATGGGGCAAGGAATAGAGGAAATGCTACGAAATCAAAAATGGGATAGCGCCGCTGAAATTGCAGCCTTGGCGGTAAAGGAAATGTGTACGAATCTTCCAAAGGAGGCATCTGTATTAAATATTAATGTGCCAAATATGGATGTTTCTGAGATGAAGGGGTGGGCACAAACTAGTGTCGGGACAGACCTTATACGCCAAATGACAGAAGTGGATATTGAGCCGAAAATAGGGCACGAGGGTGCTTTCCACCTAAATCTGAAATGGGGTGAGCGCATAACCCCTTCTTCTATAGATAATGATGTTGGCGCAGTCGCAAATGGGTACGTTTCAGTTTCTTGGCTTAGTCGTCTCATGTCTCAAGAACCTCCGAGTGAAAGCTCAGTGGAGAGTAGATTAGATTCCGTTTTTGCAAATTAGTACCCTTATGAGAACTAATTCGTGTTAGTGCAATGCTCAACAAAGTGATATTGTCTGATTCAACGATTGGAGAGATCTTTGAAAGTAGCAATCCTGTATCAGTCATTACGCGGAGGGACAAAGAAATTAGCTGAAAGTTTGGGAGCAAATTTCCAAAGCAAAGGTTCCTCAGTTGGGGTTTTCCCGATCACTAATTACGACGCTCAATTTGTACTTGACGCAGACCTAATAGTCATAGGAACTTGGACTGATGGGCTTTTCGGTTTGGGAGCACGCCCTGGTCAAATAGGGAAGCTGAACACGCTACGGGACATCGCTCACAAAGATGTAGCTCTCTTTGTTACTTATGAAATCAGCCCTGATAAGTCACTAAATGGTCTACATGAATGGGCGCATGACCGCTCCGCTAACGTAGTGGCCTCAGCAGGTTTTAAAGTGCGAGGACCTTTCAGGAAGAATATTGAAGGGGAAATTAAAATGTTTGTAGAAAACTCTCTGAATCTAGTTGATCAGAACTGAACCGCACTCCTTGTAATCGCAGATTTAAAAGATCAGATCATATGAGATCATTGAAGAAATTTTCAACTTTATGACAATTAAGGATGCCAAAGAGCTGGGACCTGAGGACTTCGTCTGGGACTACTTCTGCAGGAGCCCAGAGGACTCAATGACTGCAAGAGTTAAAGCCGCTAGTGCAGCTGGCTTTAGCGGAATTGGAATGCATTTGGGAGCTTGGATGAAGTTAACAGAAAATCCAGACCTTATAGATGAGCTTGAGCATACGTTAAATCAATACAACATGGCTTTAGCGAATATAGAAACTTTACGAGGCTGGGCAACTCCAGCATCTCCTTCTGAAAAGTGTCTCATGCAAGAAGACATGGTTTGGGAAATCACGAAACGATTTCAATGTCGCTACGTTCAAGTGATCGGAAATTACACGGGGACAATTGAGGAAGCAGCGAAAGGGTTTGGGAGCCTTTGTGACCGAGCATCCGAATATGGTCTTCTTGTTGGACTTGAACCCGTTCCGGAAATGACCAACATAGATAATTTGAATGTTGGAGTAGAAATAATAGAAAGGGCAGATAGGGAAAACGGTGGCATCTGTTTTGACAGTTGGCATTTGACCAGGTCAACTAATCAAGTTTCTGATATAGCAAAAATTCCCAGCGGAAAGATCTTTGCGACGCAATGGAATGATGGCCCACTCAACAAAACATTTGACGACTATTACACTGATACGTTAAGTACAAGGGTCCCGCCCGGGCAGGGTGAATTTCAATTAGCTTCAATGATGGAAGCTATCCAAGAACTTGATTGTCAGGCACCAATTGGGCTTGAGGTGCCTTCAACTGACCTTTGGGCCGTACCAATTGAAGAAGCTGCTGAAGTAGCGATGAGCGCTATGCGGGAACTCTTGAGTAAGTCAAAAACTACCTGACGTGCATTGTGCTTGAAATAAAAGCGCGGGTACTCTTTAACTAGCAAATATGCGAGGGGGAACATGCCTAAATTACTTGACGATATTGTTTCTACAAAGGGTAGCGAAATAGCTGTCGCCGATGAATTTGGCTCGACTACTTGGAGCCAATTTGACGAACGGGTTCGTCGCTTAATAAACGGACTGAAGGACCATGGAGTCGGCCCCGGAGACACAATCGCAATGATGATGGGAAACAGAAGAGAATGTTTTGAAATTTTTCAAGCGTCCGCTCATCTTGGTGTCACTTATGTCCCTGTAAATTGGCATTGGGTTGCAGACGAGCTTGCTTATATTCTTGAAGATGCTGATGTCAAAGTCCTCTTGGTGGGAAGTCGTTTTACCGATGTTGCCATTGAAGCGCTTTCCGATGCTCGGTCCCAAAACGTTCAGCTCTCTTTGATAGTTGGAGGGGAAAGTGAGACTTTAACCGACTACGAAGAATTCCTTTCAAGTTCTTCAACTGATGATTTACCGGATGACCAACAGTTGCTCGGAGGACCCATGTTCTATACGTCTGGGACAACGGGAAGACCTAAAGGTGTTCGAGGGTCGTTGTCGGGTGGAGGAACTATACCAACTGAAGTCATGCAGCTTATTGGAGGAAGCATGGCAAGCTATGTTCCAGCAAACGGCAGATCTTTACTCGTTGGTCCTGTTTATCATTCTGCGCAGTGGGCATTTACCTTCATGCCGATGATCAACGGATCATCAGTCATAATGCGACATAAGTTTGATGGCGCAGAGACCGTAAAACTTATTGATTCTGAAAAGATAACTAATATTCATCTAGTGCCAACCCAATTCAAGAGAATGCTTGATGCCCCAGATTCTGTCAAGAAGGGGTTTACTGGAGATTCTCTAGAGTCTGTTTGGCACGGAGCTGCTCCTTGTCCAGCAGCTTGGAAACGTTCAATGCTTGAATGGTTTGGCCCTAAGGTACATGAATATTACGGATCAACAGAAGGAGCATTTATCTCTACGATCAAAGCGGAGGATTGGTTGAATAAAGGGGGTTCTGTTGGCAAACCATTAGAGACTGTTGAAGTTCTTGTTGTTGACGATGACGGTAACCGACTGACTGAACCCAACTCCTCGGGGACATTATATTTTAGGAATTTAATGGGAACAGATTTTGAATATCATAAAGCTCCGGAGAAGACAGCGGAAGCTCACCTTGAGCCTGGGGTATTTACAACTGGTGATATTGGTTTCCTTGATGAAGATGGATATTTATGGCTTTCGGATAGAAAAATAGACATGATTATCTCTGGCGGTGTGAATATCTACCCAGCAGAAATTGAGGCTGTGATAGCTGAACACGATGGCATTGCGGACGTGTCGGTGATTGGTGTTCCAAATGAAGAGTTTGGAGAGGAAGTCAAAGCTATCGTCGAGTGTTCAGATGGCTACACAGGAGATATAGAATTCATCCGAGAGATATTGCAATTGTGTAACACCAAATTAGCAGGATATAAGCGACCTAAATCTGTTGATTTCATTGATCAATTGCCTCGGACAGGTACTGGAAAAATCCTCAAACGAACGCTTCGCGAACCCTATTGGGAAGGGCACGAGAGGCAAATCTAGGTTAAGCATTTGTGATGGAACGCAACCAGAAACTATATCTTCAGGACAGTTTTGCGATCAGCAATGAAACTGTAGAAGATGCTAGGGGACAGATCGGAAATGCTGACTTAGTAGATCACTCCAGACGACTTCATAAAAGGCTATGGAACGTCGCCGAAGGTGTTTGGTGCTTCGTTGGAAATGGTTTATCAAACCAAACATTTATTGAAGGACCTGAAGGTCTGATTGCGATTGACACTGGTGAGTGCACTGAGGAGATGACCGAAGCTTTGGTTGCGATACGCAAAGAGACGCAAGCTCCTATTGCTGCAGTTATTTATACCCATTTCCACTATGTAGCTGGAACGAAAGCAATTTTCGCAAGCGAAAAGCGAGATGATATTCCTATATGGGGTCATGAACGAATTACTATGAACAGAAGAAGTTACGGCACGGAACTCAGTGCAGTCGCTTCAAGAGGTTTAATTCACCAATTTGGCATTGCGCTTCCTGAATCCGGGATTGATTCCGTCATCAACGTGGGTCTAGGTCTCTCCTACAGAAACCCAGAACACGCTCCATTTACACCTGGGTTTATTGAGCCAAACCAAACATTCACCAAGCCACTTACCGTTCAAATTGCTGGCTTGGAAGTTCACATGTCACCTGCCCCGTCAGATGCAGATGATTCAATAACAATATGGTTTCCTGATCTTGGAGTCTGTGTCAATAATTTGATTTGGCCAGTCCTGTTCAATGTTTTCGCAATCAGAGGCGAAGAGTACCGAGATCCGCGTATTCTATTGACAGGTATCGACTACATCCTTTCTCTTTCCCCAGAAGTAGTCATAGGCACTCACGGCCCACCAATAATAGGAACTGATCGCTCTAAAGCCGAGATCACTAGATACCGCGACCGGATCCAGTTTCTTTGGGATCAAACAGTTCGGGGAATTAATAAGGGAATGAACCTTGAGCAGTTAACACAATTCGTGCAACTCCCAACATCTGAAGAAGAGTCCTACCTAACACGTCAGTTCTATGGTTTAGCAGAGCACCACGTACGGCAAATACACAACGGGCTTCGGGGCTGGTTTGATGGGAGTCCAGCAAAATTATTTCCAGAGAATCCATCAGCTAGGGCAAAAAAGCTCATAAATGGCTTTGGAGGCGTTGAAAAGGCTCAAGCAATCGCTGATGAAGCATTTGCGGAAGGAGACCTGCGATGGGCCATTGAACTATCAAGCGTTCTATTGGAGTACCACCTCAGTTTCGAAAGCAATAATGAGGATGCTATCGAAAGAGATTCTAAGCTTTTAGCTAATTGTTTACGAACAGTCGCCCAAAAGACAACAGCTGCAAATATCCGTAACTGGTGCCTCACATATGCTCTTGAATTAGAGGGGCTACTGAACCTTGAACGTCACCGCAAACACAGGTTCTCTCGCTCTGTTGTCATGGCAAATCCCCCTTCTTCAACTGTCCATGCCCTGAGAGTTCTCTTAGATCCCAATCTAGCCATAGATTATGAACAAGAACTTAGATGGGAATTTGAAAATGGAGAAACTACAGGGGTGCTGATACGAAATCAGGTTGCTATTCCTACTGACGGGAAAGATGCACACCTAGCAATACGCTTATCCATCGAGACTTGGGCCGATTTGCTTTCCGGCACCTTAACCTTGTCAGATAGTTTGATCTCAAAAATTTCAACCTCTAACACCAGCGAAGAAATAACTAAGTTCCTATCACATTTTGATCTCCCTTCACTCACTCAATGAAACATTTACCTTCCACCTCACCAAAATTCCAAGGAAAAATAGGGCGGTTTATTGAGGATTCGGAAGCAGCACCCTTAGAAAAGAAACAACTTCCAGATTCCGCACCTAATGTAATTCTGATAATGCTTGACGATGTTGGATTTGGAAGCGCTGCTACCTTTGGTGGCCCTATCGAAATGCCAGCAGTGTCAGAGATAGCCGAAACTGGAATTTCTTATAATCAATTTCATACAACGGCTCTGTGCTCACCTACCAGAGCTTCCTTACTTACAGGGCGTAACCACCATTCAGTTCATATGGGCGGAATTGCCGAGGTAGCGAACAGTTTTCCTGGATATGACAGCGTCATACCTGCTGAGTCTGCAACAGTTGCGAAAATATTGAAGGAGCATGGTTACTCAACGAGCTGTTTCGGGAAATGGCACATTACACCTACATGGGAGAAGGGACCCGCTGGACCTTTCGATCGATGGCCCACTGGCATGGGTTTCGATAGATTCTACGGGATTCTGGGCGGTGAAGCTTCCCAGTGGGAGCCCGCTGCGTATGACCAAACTACGCCTATTCAACCTCACATAGGAAAAGAGGATTACCACTTAAGCGAGGACTTAGCTGACCAAGCAATTAGATGGATTCAGCAACAACAAACTTCAACGCCAGATAATCCATTCTTTTGCTATTTCGCTCCCCCAGCGGTTCACGCCCCGCACCAAGCCCCAAAAGAATGGATAGACAAATATGCCGGAGCGTTTAACGACGGTTGGGATGTTCTGCGAGAAAAAATATTTAGACGACAGCTAGAACTAGGGATTATTCCTGAAGGAACTCAACTCACACCCCGACCAGAACAAATTCCAAGTTGGGATTCCTATCCTGATCGCTACAAACCAGTAGCTACTAGATTGATGGAAGTATTTGCTGGATTTCTAGAGCATACTGACGCGCAGATTAAAAGGATTCTTGACTGCATCAATGAGATGGGATGCGCTGATAATACTCTGGTGATTTACATCACGGGTGATAACGGTGCATCTGCCGAAGGAACAGTTCACGGTGCTTGGTCTGCCCCATCGTTCCAAAATGGTGTTCACGAAGACCCTGAGTGGCTTCTTGAACACATTGACGATTTTGGAACAAATAAATGTGAAAATCATTACAACGTTGGTTGGGCATGGGCTTTAGATGCCCCATTCCAATGGATGAAACAAGTAGCTTCTCACTTCGGAGGAACCCGTAACGCAATGGTTATGAAGTGGCCTGACAAAATATCTGAAGTTAATACATTAAGAAACCAGTTTCATCATGTCATTGATATCGCTCCAACAATTCTTGCTGCAGCTGGTCTGAAATGGCCTGAAACAGTGAATGGGATAGAGCAAATGCCTGTTGATGGGGTCTCAATGGAATACTCGTTTAATGACGCTGAAGCTTTGAGTACTCGAAAAACTCAATACTTTGAAATCTTTGGGAACAGAGCTATTTACCACGAAGGCTGGATTGCTTCTTGTTTCCACGGAAGAGTGCCATGGATTAGACTTAAGGGCTACGAATTTGGAGGAGAGCAAGAGAAGTGGGAGCTCTACAACGTTGTCGACGACTTCTCGCAGAGTGAGGATTTAAGCAATATTTACCCTGACAAACTGACCGAATTACAAAATCTATTTGATAAGGAAGCGGTGAAGCACAACGTCTTCCCGCTTCGGGACACTAGTTTGAGAATTTCAGGAAATTTCCGAGTCCCTTCAGCACTTGGAAGTAGAAAAAAAATGACGTACACGACAGCACATGTCAGAATCCCAGAAAGCGCCGTCATAAACCTAAAAAATGCATCACACAGAATCTCTTCAAAAGTAACAATTCCTCCAGAAGGCGCACAAGGCGTGATTGCCTGTCAAGGTGGAAATATGTCTGGGTGGAGCCTTTATCTTGATGAAGACGGCAAGCCGACCTATCACTACAACTGCTTTGGGCAATACCTAACCACGATATGTGCCGCTGAACCCCTAATTGAAGGGGATCATGAGATATTAATCGACTACCAGCACGACGGAGGGTTTGGAAATGGGGGTCTAGCAACTCTTTACATTGATGGCGAGTCAGTAAACTCTGATCGGATCGAGAGAACTGTTCCCATAATATTCTCGATGAGCGGAGAGACATTTGACGTTGGAATTGACACTGGAGCGCCAGTTGGGCCTTACCCCCACAGATATCCCTTCAACGGGGAAATCCACGAAGTGGTTCTTGAGCGAATGAGCAGCCATGACTTTAAAACAAAAAAGAAAATGAAAGACGGCCTAAGACAGGCGGGTCTTCGTTCTCAATAACTGACCCTATCTGAAGCTTAAGACGACAAATCAGTGTACATCGGGCATAATGTTAAAGGTTTGAAATTATAAGGAGACTAATGGCTGAACAGGTAGCAATTGAAGAAGGTTTATTCACTTGGCCTTCAGACGACCCCAGGCTTCTTGGTTCTCAATGTCAAGACTGCGGTGCGATCATATTTCCTATGCAATCAGGTTGCCCTAGATGCGCTTCAGATGACACAAAACCTAAAGAGCTAGGAACTCGGGGTAAATTATGGACGTGGACCATTCAAGGTTATCCACCTAAATCTCCACCGTATGCAGGAGATGTAGAAAATTTTGAGCCTTTCGGTGTTGGGTATGTTGAGATACATGACGAAGTCAAAGTCGAAACTAGATTAACAACCGCCGACAAAGACGCTTTGAGAATCGGAATGGAAATGGAATTAAAATTCATACCAGCTTATATAGATGATGACGGAAATGAAGTAATAACATTTGCGTTCTCACCTGTGAACGAATAAGAAAGGAAATCTAATCATGAGTAAACCAGAAGTAGCGATTGTAGGAATAGGAATTCACCCGTTTGGTCGAACTCCTGAGCGAACCGGACAAGAACAAGGAGTCTACGCTGTTCGTCAAGCCCTAAAGGACGCTGGGGTTGAATGGTCAGATGTGCAATTTGCCTTTGGCGGAAGCCAAGCAGCCGGAGCTGCAGACACGATGGTGTCCAAACTAGGACTAACAGGCTTACAGTTCATCAATGTCGCCAATGGTTGTGCAACCGGAGGATCAGCCCTATTCTCCGCATACAACACGATTGCTTCAGGAGCTTTCGAGCTAGGCCTAGCAGTCGGATACGACAAACATGAACGAGGTGCCTTCAGGGTAAACACCAGGTCATCCGGGTTAGGAGATTGGTATGGGAAGCAAGGACTGGCTCTAACCACCCAATTTTTTGGGATGAAAATCAATCGATACATGCAAAATCATGACATCAGCCACAACACTCTTGCAAAGGTTTCTGCTAAAGCCTTCAGAAATGCTGAACATAACCCAAATGCATGGCGCCGCCAGCCAATAAGTGAGGAACAAATTCTTGAATCAGACATGTTAAGTTATCCATTAACAAAGTTCATGTTCTGTTCACCAGCTGAAGGTGGAGTGGCGCTTTTGCTAGCAAGAGCTGACCAAGCACATAAATATACTGACACCCCTGTCTATCTAAATGCAGCAGTCGTCAGAAGTAGACGATGGGGATCATTTGAAGTGATGGCCCCTTGGCTAGCTCTCGAAGATGGCGATGGACCAACAGTTGATACATCAAAGGCAGCCTTTGAGATGGCTGGAATAGGACCAGATGATATTGACCTAGCGCAACTTCAGGACACAGAAGCAGGAGCTGAAATCATGCACATGGCTGAAAACGGATTCTGTGAACATGGCGATCAAGAACGAATCATCCAACAAGGAGAAACAGAAATAGGTGGGCGGTTCCCGGTTAACACCGATGGAGGGTGTCTAGCAAATGGTGAACCTGTTGGAGCATCCGGCCTCAGGCAAGTTTACGAGAACGTACTCCAGCTACGCGGAAGCGCTGGCAAGCGACAAGTACCCAATAACCCTAAAGTGGCATACACACATGTTTACGGTGCTCCAGGCATTAGTGGCGTAACGATTTTAAGCAAATAAAGCTAAACCTGCCGAGCTAACTTCTGGCCGAAATTGTCCAACATTATGGTTTGTTGCCATATATGCTAAGGCACTTGAAAGGCCTTCAATACGCACTACGATAGCTACGAAGATCTGATTACCTAAAGCTGGGATTTACACACATTTGTGAATACCCTATTCGGATCTCCATACCAGCCGTTCTCCAATGCCCATTTCTTTTAGAATGACCGCTTTAGTTGGGTTAACTGAGATAAAGCCTGTCTCAGGAGAATTTTCAGGACCATTTGGAGCGAACACGTTGAGGTCATAGTCAAACACGCCACTCCATAACCTTTTCTTTGTGTCAATATCTGTAAATAACTCTGCTTGACCCCAAATCATCAAACTGTCAAAGCCCGTTTCCTGGCTAACCTGCCAATGGAGCGAGACGGATGGGAAATGAGCGATATTCTTTGATTTCACAGAATTAGCTCCAACCATTATCCATAGTACTTTCCCCTCCCAGCAGGGATGCACTGGAGTGACATATGGTATCCCGGATTTACTGACCGTAGCGATGTGTGCCCATTCTCCAAGGTCTTTTGAAGCCTTGATAACTTCTTGAATATCCATATGGAGATCCTAGTCACTGATCAAGGACACGACCAGAATAACTTCAGGAGGAGAAACAAAAAGGTTGGTTGGGTTTTCTATCAGAGGATTTCAAAGGAGCCACTACCAGTAAATTCAAGTGTTTTCCCCACGTATTCTTCACTCATCATCGACTTCATAGTTTCTTCATCAGAAGTTGACGAAAGAGCCCGTTTCCCATCTGCCATCAGGGAAGTTACAAGCGCCTTGCTGGCTCCTTCACGATCGTGCAGAACTGTATATGACTCAATGATTGATTTACCTACTGGGTTAGTATCAACTTCGCGTTGAGGATGGGTATTAATTTCTCCTTGGACATTCCTTCTTTGGAAATCACCTTCTGGTGGTTGGCTACTATAAACAGCACATGAATGTTTCGTTGCGTATCCACCATTCGCATGAATGAATCCATATTCTTCCGAAGCACGAACTGCATCTACGGTGCTAGCAATTGCATGGATAACATAGCTGTTCATTGGCCCACCAAAAAAAGACAGGCCCCCGGTGGTGGTGGTGATTCGGTCTGACTGTATGCCCAACTCGTTCATTGTGATTTGCACGACTGAAGGGAAGCATGAATACAAGTCCATTGGCCCCACATCGTCAATAGTTATGTTTGCTAGTTCCAAACAAGCCTTTGATGTAATCCGTATAGCTGGGGATTCATGGAAATTATCTCGCTCAGAAAATAAATACGTTGCGTGTCCATCTGTTGCAGCATGTGGAAAGACCCATTTGTCAGAAGGAATTCCAAGTGATTGTGCTACTCCAACTGAACAGATGATTATTGCACCACCAAAGTCGACGAAAGAGTTTGCGTTCATTGCCTTTGTATATGGATAACCTACCATTCGGTTCTCTGGAGTGGGTTCCATGATTTCTTGAGCAGTCATTGGCGTTTGAACCCATGCATATTCATTGGCAGTTGCTACTTGATTGTAACCTTCCCATAACGATGAGATTCTTTTGCGATGATCATGGTGACTCTCATGTTGATGTGCGCGTATTGCAGACTCAAACAGTGGGTAAATCTGAGTAGGCATCATGAAACCGTTATCCCGTTCATGCTGAGAGGACATAGAAACGTTCTCTCCAAACTTCTCAGCCTTTTCCAGATCAGCCCCTGACTTTGTGAGATCTTTACCCAATTTCCTTAGCTTATTTTTACTATAGACGGCTTCGCCTCCTACAACTGCTGCGATTTCCATGTCACCTGCTGCGATTCGTTCACAGCATTCGCTTACTGTCGCTTGAGGCATATTTCCGCCCATTGCTGTAAGAAAGGTCTTGGCATTTGGCGAGCCAACAGCATCTGCGATCAAGCGTCCTGGGTCGGGATAGCTCCACATACCTCCAATGACAAGCAGCCTATCTAGTTTGTTTAATAGCCTCGGCGTGTTGGCATCATCGGCGGCAAGTCGTAATGCCCTTTCCATCAGAATGTATTGTTCTTCTGCTTTCGAAACATCTTCGAGTTGTTGCTTGTATTGCCCAACTCCAACAATGACTGGGGTGCGGTCGTTCAATCCCATTAGCTAACCAGATCGTGAACAAATCGGACGAGGTCAATTCCTCCGGAAATAAGCATGGTATCAACCACAGATTCTTCCCAAAGTGACAATTCATCCTTAATTTTGTCTGGAGGCCCGATCAAAGAGATTGCTTCTACCATTTCTGTTGGCACTGAAGCTATCGCATCTTTTTTATTACCGGCGAGATAGAGCTCTTGAATTTTTTCACATGCTTCTTCGTAACCCATTCTAGCAAATACGTCATAATGGAAATTCTGCCCTTTCGCTCCCATTCCTCCTGCATATAACGCGATCATTGGACGCAATAGATCTGCGCATTGCTCAATATCTTCTCCCGGAATGACGGTTACGGTACAAGCAACTTCAAAATCTCCCCAACCATATCGTCCAGCAGCATCAAAGCCTGACTGAAGAGCATTTTTGTAAAAGTCATTATCTTTGGGTGCGAAGAAAAGTGGCAACCAGCCATCACAAACTTCAGCCGAAAGAGCAACGTTCTTGGGGCCTTCAGCTGCTAAATATATGGGAATCTCATTACGCAGCGGATGCACAGTAGATTTCAGTGGCTTCCCTAATCCGGTCCCATCAGGAAATGGCATGGTGTAATGCCTACCGGAGAATTCTACCGGTTCTTTTCGCGCCACAATTGACCTAACAATCTCAACATATTCACGCGTTCGTTCTAACGGCCTTGGATATGGTTGCCCATACCAACCCTCCACTACCTGAGGACCCGAGGCTCCTAACCCGAGAATAAATCTTCCGTTACTCAAGTGGTCCATTGTGATCGCAGCCATAGCCGTAGCCGCAGGGGTTCTTGCAGACATTTGCATGATCGCTGTTCCCAACTTCACGTTCGTAGTGTGTGAACCCCACCAAGCTAACGGGGTTAAGGCATCAGACCCATAGGCCTCAGCCGTCCAAATATGCTCAAAACCTAATTTGTCACATTCCTCCACAACGTTTTCTACACCAGTTGGTGGGCCTGCACTCCAATAACCTGTGTTGTATCCCAGTTTCATATGATCTCCTTGCCTACTGTCAAATCTAGCTAGTCCAATTGATATTCAAGTATTCTTAGACTATCAAGGTGCTCGGAAGTTAAAAAATTAGCAACTTCCAGATCCCTCATTAAGGAGAATTTCAAGTGATAGAAGAAAGCCCGTATGCAGAAATTTCAATGCTTGTCCACAAGTATGCGGATGCAGTAGTTCATAGGAATGGCACGCAGTGGTCATCTACTTGGCACAAAGACGCTGTCTGGGACCTTGGCGGAGGGAGATTAGTTGAAGGCATAGATGCGATAAAGGATCTTTGGTACACAGCGATGAAGGGCTTCCAAGCAACAATTCAAACTGTTCTTAACGGAGGTATAGAGGTGGATCAATCTGGTCTGGTAGCTTCGGGAAGATGGTACATACAAGAGCAAGTAGTTCGCTCTAATGGAGACCGAGGGATCCTACTTGCCCATTATGATGACGAATATGTCAAGACTGAGGATGGTTGGAAATTTAGTCGTCGATTCCTGCAACCGCATTATGCAGGCCCACATGATTTATCGGAAGATTTTCAATGTTCAGCAGAGAAACTGCGCGAACGTAATATAGAAGGAGTGGATGTATGAAGGTTGATGGTGGATTAGGACTTACACCTAATATTGAGAAGATAGCGAAAGAAGCTCGCTCTCAAGAAGAGAGAGGGTACGACGGGATATGGACTGCAGAAACAAGTCATGACCCTTTTCTTCCATTAACGATTGCTGCAGAGCACACTCAAAACCTTGAGTTGGGAACGAGTATTGCGGTTGCATTTGCTAGAAACCCGATGGTTCTTGCGAACATTGGATGGGATCTGCAAGCTTTAAGCAAGGGGCGATTTAACTTGGGGTTGGGAAGTCAGATAAAACCTCATATTACGAAACGCTTTAGTATGGAGTGGTCAAAGCCAGCAGCTCGTATGCGCGAAATGATATCCGCTATGAGGGCTATCTGGGATACCTGGATGACTGGAGAGAAACTAGAATTTCGAGGTGACTTCTATACACATACGTTAATGACGCCGTTCTTTACACCCGATAAAAGTGATTTGGGTGACTTTGGTGCACCGAAAGTATACCTAGCTGGTGTAGGTGAACTCATGACTCAGGTTGCTGGAGAGGTTTGCGATGGTTTCATAGCGCATGGTTTTACGACTGAAAAGTATTTGCGCGAAGTGACGTTACCTAACCTTGCCATCGGTCGAGAGAAAGTCGGGAAATCACTTGACGGGTTCTCAATTTCAGGACCTTTCTTTGTTGTCACTGGCCAAAATGAGGAAGAAATGGAATTCGCTGAAAGCGCAACACGTCAACAAATTGCATTTTATGGGTCAACTCCTGCGTACAAAGGCGTTTTAGAGTTACATGGCTGGGAAGGCCTTCAAGATGAACTTAACCAGCTTTCAAAGCAAGGAAAGTGGGTTGAGATGGGAACTCTAATAGACGATGAAATGCTTAATACATTTGCCGTTGTCGCCGAGCCAGACAAAGTTGCCCCAGAGCTGGGACGTCGTTATGGAGATGTAATTGACCGATTGAGCTTCTACGCCCCTGGTCAAGCAAACCCAGAGCAGTGGCGTGGCGTAATGGAAGCGCTTAAAAAAGTTTAACTTTGCATCATGACTTTAATTCCTAAATCTGTTAAAGAGATTACGATTGATTGGCTCAACTCCGTACTCCCTCTAGAAATGCAAGGAATACGGGAGATGCAATGGGAGGACCTAGGAGAAGGAGTTGGAATCCTCGGCGAGGTCAGTAGATTACATTTGACTTACCATGAGGGAGCCAGTGGGCCAAAGACGATTATTGCGAAATGTCAATCTCCAGCACCTGAAAACATTTTTCTTTGTCAAGCTATGGGGTTTTATTTTCGCGAGGTTAACTTTTATCAAAAGCTCACTGACACGCTCCCGGTTCAAGTTCCACGTTGCTATTACTCGGACATTTCAGATGATGGCATTCCTTTCGTGCTCTTAATTGAGGAAATCTCAAATATCACGATTCTTGATCAGATAAAAGGAGCAGACGTTGATTCAACCAAAAGTGTATTTTCTGAACTCGCTAAACTACACGCTCACTACTGGGAGTCAGAAAAACTTTATGCTCTTGACTGGTTGCCTCCAATGAATAATGACATGTACAAGGGTTCGTCAGCCCTCGCTGCGGAAAAGCTTCCAGCATTCAAGGAAAATTGGGGTGAAATCGTAANTTCTGATGTTCTTGATGCTGTTGAACGCTTTATTCCTAACTACGGTTCTTTCCTTGATTGGGCAGTTTCTCAAGGCAACCAAACCTTTACGCACACGGATTGTAGGTGTGAGAATTATTTATTCGGCCCAAACTCCGAAATCACTATCATTGACTTTCAACTTGCTACCAGGTTCTGGGGAGTGTGGGATATTTCAAATTGGTTGAGTGCCTCATTAACCGTTGANACAAGGCGAAAGTATGAAAAGGAGTTAGTTGCGCATTATCACAATCAGCTCATTGCTAATGGAGTCGCTAACTATTCCATAGAGCAATGTTGGAAGGACTTAAAAGCCTGCCTGATGATGCAAACATTCAGTCAGGTGATAGTAAGTGACCTTGATGGCTCAAATGAGAGAGGAAACGAATTATTGGCCCAATTTATTACTCGGACCTTTTCAGCAGCAGAGGATCATGAGTTACCCTCATTTATGAAATCACTTGGCTTCTGATGGCAAGAATCTTGATAACGAATGATGATGGAATTTCTTCTGAGGGACTACATGCAGTCGCAGTTGCACTCCATGAAGTTGGACATGACGTCTTGGCGGTAGCTCCATCAGGTGAAAGATCTGGTTGGGGCGCTGGTGTTGGGACTCTCGATGATGGAGCTGAATTCAGTGTGGAGCAGTTTCATATACCTGGCTATGAGAAAATTAATGCATGGGGAGTTGATGGCCCCCCCGCATTTTGTGTATTAACTGCGATGCTAGAGACATTTGGCAAGCGGCCAGACCTAGTCATTTCAGGAAGTAACGATGGGGCTAATTGCGGCAGAGGCATTTTGCACTCAGGCACAGTAGGCGGGGCCATGATTGCTCAGAATTTTGGTCTATCTGGTATCGCTCTGAGCCAGAAGCGTACCCCCAGCAAAATGATATGGGAAACGAGTGGTGAGGTTGCAGTAGCAGCTGTGGATTGGATAACAAATGCTCAACGGAAAACAGTTCTCAATATAAATATCCCCAATACAGTCTTTGACAAAATTAAGGGAGTCCGGATTGCGCGAATCGCAGCCTTTGGAACTACTCAGACTTCCCTAACCGGAACTGTTCCCGGTAATTTACGCATCAAAGTAAGCCCAAGAGAAGTTGAACTTGCTCCAGATACGGATACTGCTTTGCTAGATGAAGGGTTCATTACAGTCACCGGGTTAATTGGATATCGTTCAGAGAATGAACAATGCAGAGATGCGGCAGAATCTATCGAGCGTTATGCTCATCGTTTAACTTAAGGAGGCATTGTGGATAGACCAATCTTTGAAAAGGATCATGAGCTATTCAGAGACTCTTTTAAACAATTTGTTGAGAAAGAGATGGTTCCTTATAACGAAGCATGGGAAGAGAACGGAATAGTTGATAGAGGTTTGTTTGAGAAAGCAGGCGAAAGCGGATTTCTAGGTATTGACCTTCCCGAAAAGTTCGGCGGTGGAGGAATAAATGATTATAGGTTCAATCAGATTATGGGTGAAGAGTTCGACCTTGCTGGCGTAGCAACAGCAGGTTCAGGAATAGGGCTTCACAATGACATATGTCTTCCATACTTCAAAGAATATTGCAATGACGAACAAATGGAACGCTGGATGCCGGGCCTAACAAATGGTTCCCTCATCACCGCAATTGCTATGAGCGAACCAGGAACTGGCTCCGATCTAGCAGCTATCTCTACTACAGCAGTCAAAGACGGGGAATCCTATGTCTTGAATGGGGCAAAAACGTTCATTTCAAATGGAATTAATAGTGACCTAGTCATCGTCGCAGCCAAAACAGAGCCGGAGTCACGACACAGGGGAATATCCCTTCTGATTGTTGAGAGAGGCATGAAGGGTTTTGAACGCGGCAGAAATCTAGAAAAGGTAGGAAGACATAGTCAAGACACTGCTGAGCTTTTCTTTACAGATGTCCGCGTACCATCCGAGAATTTATTAGGAGAAGAGAACCAAGGCTTTTACTATATGATGTTTAACTTGCCTCAAGAACGGCTTAATATTGCAGTATCAGCAGTTGCAGGAACACAATACGCATTCAACATAACTCTTGACTATGTAAAAGAGAGATATGCTTTCGGACAACCAGTAGGGTCTTTCCAGAATTCACGCTTTAAAATGGCAGAAATTGCAACTGAGTTAGAATTTGCTTGGGCCTTCATTGATAAATGCTCTCTTGCGCTTACACGAGGGGAACTCACTGCAGAAGAAGCGGCCATGGCTAAGTGGTGGACGACCGAATTGCAGAAACGAGCAATTGACGAGTGCCTTCAACTTCATGGAGGCTATGGGTATATGGACGAATATCCGATATCGCGCCTTTGGAGAGATGGCCGAGTCCAAAGCATATACGGGGGGACAACAGAAATAATGAAAGAGATAGTTGGTCGAAACCTCGGATTATAACTACTCGGTAAAAAACCCGCCATCAGGGTGAAGTATCTCACCAGTGAAATAACTTGCTTCATCACTGCATAAGAAAAGAGCGGCATTTGCTATATCAACAGGTTCTCCTCGCCTGCCCAACGGAATCATCTCGTTAAATGCAGCTGTCTCGCTCTCATCCATTAAGTCAATGACAGCTGTCATGTGAGTCTTAATGAAGCCAGTACCTATGCTATTGACGCGTATGCCCACAGGTCCAAGCATTCGAGCTACTTTCTTCGTCAGCATCCAGACACCTGCCTTTGAGACTGTATATGCCACGGGGCCTGCATCGGGATGTTTAGCTGCAATACTAGCAACAGTGACTATTGACCCTTTCGTACCTGCCTCAAGCATTTGCGCTGCACATGATTGCATCCCTAATAAGGTCCCCTTCAAGTTAACATTTATGACCTTGTCAAACGAATCAGGATCTGCCTCCACAAATTCCCATCCTGGCCTCTCAAGGTAAGTAGCTCTATTCTCAACAATATTTTTAATATCGGGCTCTATATCTCCAGAGACATAATTAGCATGACTGATTCCAGCAGCAGTTACCAGGCAATCCAAACCACCAAATTTTGAAACTGCGAGTTCAGCCATAGCGTCATTATCAGCTCCACTAGTTACATCAACTGAAATTGATTGTGCGTTCCCTCCATTACCCTCAATCATCTGGGCTGTCTCATCGGCTTTATCAATCTGGATATCAGCTACTATCACTGACGAACCTTCTTCTGCGAACCGTAAAGCTGTTGCACGACCAATACCATTTCCAGCTCCAGTCACAACGGTTACTTTGCCCTCTAGGCGACCTGCCATATTCCCTCCTTGGTAACCCCTATTACACCAAACAACGACACTTTGGACAAAAGCACGTACATCTAAATCACATCATTTGGCAATGATGCACTAATTAATTCAGGAAAATGCTATGAACCAGTATTTCAGGCTAGGTTTTATCCATGGAGGGAAAGAGAATCATTACCGTCTTGGAGGAAGAGGACGAATTCCCGCACGAACCAGATGATGTTACAAACTACAACGAATCTATGTACCTAAACACATTTGATCTTGATCAAGAAATAGGTGGCTGGTTTCGACTTGGAAATAGAGTTAATGAAGGCTACGCAGAGATGACTGTCTGCCTATATCTTCCTAATGGGCAGATTGGCTTCATGTACGGCCGACCAGAAATTACAACAAATATGGAAATGAATGCTGGTGGACTTCAAATAAGTGTCCTTGAGCCATTCAAATCCCTAAGCGTTTCATATGAAGGCAAAGTTTGTTTACTTGATCAGCCAGAACAAATGGCAGACCCAAAAAGCGCTTTCAAAAACAACCCAATCATTGAATGCGCAGTTGACCTTTCGTGGACTGGCATTTCCCCAATGTTCGGAGGTAAACCAACGTATGAAGATGGAACCGAATTGGTCCAAGACAGTACCAAAAGTTTCGCTAAAGCACACTATGAACAACATGGGAAAATGTCAGGAACATTTTCAGTAGGGGCAGAAACATTCCCAGTAAATGGGCTTGGCCTAAGAGACAAATCTTGGGGTGCCAGATACTGGCAGTCAATCAATTGGTACCGGTGGTTACCAATGATTTTTTCAGAAGATTTTGCAATGATGTTATCAGTTATCTCACGAGATGAGCGAAGCAATAACGTCAAAGCTTCAGGAATGGTTCTAGAAGGAAATGAGTACAAGATTATTACTGACTGCAGTGTCAAATCTCAATGGGATGCGAACGGGTACCAAACTGGAATGAAGTGTTGGGCTGTTACAACAGAAGGGACGGAATACAACATTTCAGGAGAAGTTATTTCACTTATCCCGCTTCGAAACCGTCGGAAATCTCCCGACGGTACTGAACTACAAACACGAATCACCGAGGCCATGACACGATACGAATGCAATGGGCAAGTAGGCATGGGGATGAGCGAGTACCTTGATCAGATAGTTAATGGAAAACCAACCGGGGTTCCTAGCAATGAACAATAACGCTGTTTTCGGAGCCAATTGGCTTGCATTACGGTTAAAGGAAATTCTCGGGACTACAGAAGTCTCCAATTTGATTAGATTATCTGGTGGAGCAAATCGCGAAACGTGGAGCTTCGAAGCGCACACAAAAGAAAAGCAACACTCATTGATCATGCAGATAGACCGCGACGGGATGGATCGGCTCAATGGAACTTGCGAAAGAGAATCGCGCATTCTTCATATTGCAAAGCTAAATGGAGTTCCTGTTCCAACAGTAATCGCTTCCGGTTTCTCAGAGGGCTCAGGAAGCAGAAGTTTCAGCATTACCGAAAAGATGCAAGGAGAAACGATAGCAAGGAAAATTCTTCGCGATTCGCAATGGAAAAACGCGAGAGAAAATCTCATTCATGATATGGCAAAAGCACTGGCAGCTATCCACAGAATAGACAGAAGCCAATTCGAAGGAATAGAACTCAGTGACGTCCGAGACCCCCTATCATCACTTGAGTCAATCTACGAGGCGTTGAATGACCCGCACCCAACTTTTGACTTTGCGTTCAGGTGGCTACAAGCGAATCAGCCCAAAATATCTGAATCAACCTTTGTCCACGGTGACTTTAGGTTAGGTAACCTTCTGATAGATACATCTGGCCTTAACGCTGTACTTGATTGGGAGATAGCTCAGTTCGGTGACCCGATTCAAGACCTTGGTTGGATGTGTGTAAGAGCATGGAGATTTGGAAGCGATCAACGAGTAGCTGGAATAGGTTCATATGACCAATTGATTGAAAGCTACGTCCAAGAAAGCGGACAGGACGTTTCGACGGCAACACTTTTATGGTGGGAGATATTCGGAACTTTGCGCTGGGGAATTATATGCTTGCAAATGGGAGGAGATTTTCGAAAAGGACGAACTAATTCTCTGGAAATAGCAGCCATAGGGAGACGCGTAGCAGAGAACGAATACGACCTTTTACAGGCCATTGGAGAGAAATTAAATGAGTAATGTAGACATGTCAGATTGGGGTTTACCCTCTCGAACGAATTACCCATACGATGCCCCTTCAGCAACAGAACTTATTCAAGCAGTTGAAGAATGCATCACAGAAGAAATCATGCCTTCGTCAGACGGATCCACAAAGTGGAAGTTACGAATCGCTGCCAATGCACTAAAGATTGCTATTAGAGAAATTGAGGGAGGAAATTCTCATAGAGATACTCTACAAACCATACTCACCGACATAGAAGCAATTGATATGCATGACCTATCTGAGAAAATCAAAGCAGGCGACTACGACGATAGATTTGAAATGCTTCAAGAGAAATTACTCTCTATTGTCACAATGAAGTTAGCGGTTGCTAACCCTGAGCACTTTCAATAAACCCAAAACCCTCAGGCATTATCAAAAATTCCAGACCATTTAAGCCTATACGTAGGTACAATCTGAGGGGGAAGTTCTAGAAGGAACAATGGCAAAAATAGCTATAATCGGAGCGGGTTATGTAGGTCTCACCACTGGCGCTTGTTTGGCCAGCCTTGGGCATGACGTAATTATTGCCGATAATAAAGATGATCGAGTTAAAAGCTTACGAGCAGGCAAAATTCCCTTTTACGAACCTGGGCTCGATGAATTGGTCAGTAATGTTGTTAAGTCAAAAAAACTCTCATTTGTTTTAGGCGCATCAAACGCATCAGAAACTGCAGAATTCCATTTCTTGTGCCTCCCAACCCCATCAAATAAAGACGGTAGTTCTGACCTGTCTTACTTTGAAGAAGGGATCAATGAAATAACTCCAGTGTTGCAACCAAATTCAATTGTTATTAACAAATCAACAGTTCCGTTAGGGACAGCAAAGAGGCTACAAGAAACTCTTACAAAGACAGAAGCACATGTTGTTTCGAACCCAGAATTTCTCTCTGAAGGGAACGCAATAAACGATTTCCTCAAACCAAGTAGAATAGTAATTGGAGCAAGTTCAAAACACCATAGTGAAAGAGTTGCAAACCTCTACTCAGATATTGATGCGCCAGTACTTTTATGTAGCTGGGAGTCAGCGGAACTTATCAAACACACAGCAAATGCTTTTCTCGCAATGAAACTAACATTCGTTAACGAAATAGCGACACTCTGTGAAATGACTGGAGCAGACATAGAAGACGTAACAAGCGGAATTGGATATGACCCGAGAATAGGAGCCGATTATATGCGCGCTGGGCCAGGCTGGGGCGGGTCTTGTTTCCCGAAAGATAGCGCATCTTTAACGCATGTTGCGCGCTCAGCTGGTTTTAACTTCACTCTTCTCGAACACACCATTGAACTAAACCAAAAACACTTAGATCGCACAGCGCATAAAGTGATGCAAATGACCCCAAGTAATGATGGAGATACCAAGATCGCTGCCTGGGGACTCACATTCAAAGCAGGGACTGATGACCTTCGTTATTCTCCTGCTATTGAAATACTCCATAGGTTAGAAAAGGAAGGGTACAAAATTAACGCATTTGACCCAACTGTGAAAGGAACTATTCCGAAATTGCCATTGACACAAATCACCGAGGACCCTTATGACTGCGTTAAAGAAGCTGATGCATTAGTGGTACTTACTGAATGGATTGATTTCGTTGAACTTGATATGAAGACTGTGGCAGAATCCATGAGAAATCCAAACCTGATTGACACCCGCAATATATTCAACAAATCTGAGATGGAAAAACTTGGTTTCGCGTATGTAGGAATGGGAATTTAATTCCATTTCACATCAAAAAGTGAGTGATTAGTTTTAATCACCAATAATGTCTAAACGTGACTGAAATCCTTTTGCTATGTATTCTTGGCGTCGGTATAGGCGGATTCTATGCCATTCTCGCCACAGGAATTGTTGTAGGTCATAAAGGTTCTGGTCTCATCAACTTGGACCAAGGCGCGTTAGCCATGTACCCCGCATACACATTCGTAACTATGCGGGAAACAGGCGACATGTACTTTCCCTGGTTCGATTTCTTTCCAGGGCCGATAGATATACCATACAAATTAAGTCTCTCATCCGAGGGTGTCGGAGCTTTTCCTGCCTTCCTAGCAGGTATGGCAATGTCAATCATTCTTGGCATAGCGGTACAGGTTTTAATATTTGGGCCACTTCGAAATAAGCCTCCAATTTCAAAAATTATAGGTTCCCTCGGTGCCTTAGTTTATTTAACCTCTCTTGCCAGCTACCAATTTGGCTCTAAATCCAAATTTGTCGATGGGATTCTCCCAGAAGGAACTTGGAATAACCCACTTGGCTTAGGAGGAGGAATCGAATTCAGTAGATTACTGATGGCTATAGCTGCCCTTGCAATCGGAGGCGGACTTTTCCTGTACTACAAAAGAAGCAAGATGGGACTGTGTACTCGTGCAATTGAAGACTCTGAAATAGGTGGGACTCTTCTCGGCTATTCTGTCAATCGTATAGCTACAGTCAACTGGTTAATCTCCACAACTATCACGGGACTTGCTGGCATACTTGCACTTGACTTTGTCACATTAACTCCAACTAGATACACACTC
Source organism: Acidimicrobiaceae bacterium (assembly GCA_002712325.1). GTDB lineage: Bacteria > Actinomycetota > Acidimicrobiia > Acidimicrobiales > UBA8592 > UBA8592. The sequence goes on from PATH01000019.1 coordinate 23,052, forward strand.
TTTGTGGTCCCAGCTCTTGGAGCAGCCTTATTTGGCAACCTATCCTCCCCATGGCTTGCAACAATCGGTGGAATTCTTCTGGGCATGTTCCAATCAGGTGCAGCAGGTTTCACCCTCAAAGATTGGTGGCCAGAGTGGATCCCAAGCGAAGGACTTCGCCAAGCAATTCCCCTACTGGTCATTATCATAATCCAATTCTCAAAAGGCTACAGACTTCCAGTTCGGGGATCACGATTCGCTGATAGGCAACCAACTGCGCCTAAACCAACCCGATGGAAATCATTATGTTTCGCGATTACAGCGTTTAGCCTATGGATTCTAGCAACTGGCTCGTCCGTTACTCAAGGCCGCCTAATTACGAGCACTATTGCAGCCATTCTCATGCTCTCATCGGTAATTCTTATCGGCTACCTTGGCCAACTATCTCTGGCGAATCTAACTTTCGCAGGTGTTGCCGCATACCTCTCTAGCAGATTAGCTGCAGATGGCTCTATCTATGGCTTTAGCGCTTTTGCTCTAGAAGGGCCAGGCTTCCCTTCTCCTCTTGCAATGATTCTAGGGGTACTCATCGCAGTAGCAGTAGGGGTTTTAATTGCTATTCCTGCTGTACGGATTCGGGGATTACAACTCGCTGTAGTAACACTTGCAGGAGCCGTTGCGATCACAGAAATGATAATGGGCAATGAATCTCTTATCGGGAAAGGTGCGCGATCTAACCTCTCAGTTCCGCCGCCACGCTGGTTCGGGGCTGATATAACTGTTGACCCCGCAATTAGCAGAGACCGACCAGCGCTCATAATCTTCTGCTGCATTTGGTTACTCCTATCAATCTTTGCTGTCGTGGGAATACGAAAAGGTGTAACAGGTCGAAAGTTCCTAGCAGTCCGAGCTAATGAAAAGGCTGCAAGTTCCGTAGGAGTAAATGTTGCGAGCGCGAAGCTTTTAGGGTTTGGTATTGCGTCGGCTCTTGCAGGAATAGCTGGAGTGCTAACCGCCTACCAGCAAACAGTTCTACAAATTTCAACTTGGGACGCACTCTCAGGAATTGGAAATGTATCTCTACTCTTCTTAGGTGGAGTAGGCCATATCGGAGGTGCGATGATCGGAGCAGCACTTACTCCTGCAGGAATATTATCAACAACATCAAGCGAAGGACAGATTCTTAGAACTACCGCTTCGGGGGCGCTTATGATAGCAATAGCAATTTTTAGATCAGATGGTCTAGTCTCATTAGCAGACCCGATCAAGGCAAGAGTACGAAAGTCAAAAGCTTCTCTCAAAAGAGAGAACATGGATAACTAATATTAAGCAAACAATAGAGGAACAAATGCCAAAATTTGCGGAAAAACAAGCAGTTCTAACACCCAACTCACCAGCGATGATCGACCCCTACAAGACACTGACTTGGGAGCAAGTTGATGAAATTATAAACCGTGCAGCAAACATTATTCTCCAGGCTGACTTAGGAGAAAAAAGAAGAATTGCAGTTTTCGCCGAGAATGCAGCCGAGACTGCATTAGCGCACCTCGGAGGACTATTTGGTGGTGCTTCATCTGTTCCAGTAAATTTTCACCTCACTGCCGATGAGACTAGTTACATCCTTAGAGACTCCGAAAGCAAAATCCTATTTATAGATGATAAGACAGCTGAACGAGGGATCCAGGCTGCTCAAGAAGCCGGGATCGATCTTATCGTTGGCTGGAACTGTGAGGAATACTCAACTGTAATGAATTGGGATGACTGGTTAAAGACCGGTTCCTCGGACAGTTCCCCCGATGCTGTTGTCCCGCGACCAAATCTACTCTACACCTCAGGCACCACAGGTCTCCCGAAAGGAACCGAACTCCCGCCAACAATGTTTGCAGGTGGGTCAACAATGACTGAACATATCCAAGGGCTAGCCCAAAGTGGATTCGCAGAATTTGGAACACATTTAGTTGTAGGGCCGATGTATCACACAGGACCATTATCAGGAATGAGACTCCTAACGTTGGGAATTCCATCGGTAATACTCGGGAGATTTGATGCAGAAACGACCCTTGCAGCAATTGAAAAGTATAAAACAGAGTCTGCGCTGATGGTACCGACACACTTTGTAAGAATGCTGGCATTACCAGAAGACGTAAAAGAAAAATATGACGTTTCATCAATGAAATTTGCAGCCCACACCGGAGCAAAGTGCCCTGTCGACGTCATGCGAGAAATGATTGACTGGTGGGGGCCAATATTCCGAGATGCATACGGTGCAAGTGAAGTTGGGACAGTATGTGCCATCACGAGCGAAGAGTGGCTAAATAACCCCGGATCTGTAGGGAAATCAATTCCGCCTTTCACAGCTTATGTTCTAGACGAAAACTTAACTGAATTAGCTGCAGGAACAGAGGGACGGCTTTTTTTCCGTGATTCAACCGGTCGCGGAATAATTTATCCCAACGACTCCGAAAAGACCGCTCAAGCAAACCCTGAACCCGGTTTATTTACACTAGGAGAGATCGGATATATCAACGAAGACGGATATGTCTTCATCACTGACCGTTTCAGCGACATGGTAGTTTCAGGCGGTGTTAATCTTTACCCAGCAGAAGCTGAACAGATACTGATAGACCACCAAGATGTCGCTGATGTGGGATGCATCGGAATTCCACATACAGATTTGGGGGAAGAACTAATAGCGTTGATAGTCCCGACAGATCCTTCCTCTCCGATAGACACAGAGGAATTGGCATCATGGCTACGAGATAGATTAAGTCATTACAAATGCCCTCGGTCTTATGAGCTCGTACCCACGTTGCTACGAAATACCATGGGGAAAATAAATAAACGAAAACTTCGCGATGCATACCTCAATGATGCGTTACGTTAATTACAGCCCAATATCAGTTGATAGTAGATGAAAATGTCAGAACAGAAAGTACTTACAGATAAACCCAGAGAAAAAATCCTTCGATTCACTTTAAATCGCCCTGAAAAGAGGAATGCCCTAAACGACGAAATACGAGAAGAATTATTTGAAGGGCTTCGTAAGGGCGACAGAGATAAGGAAATATCCGTCATGATAATTCGTGGTTCAGGAGAAGCATTTTCTGCTGGCTACGATTTATCTCAACCCAACCACTCAGTTGAAAGATCAATCGCAAAAACAGACGGCTGGTGGTCTAGGCACGTCGTGAATAATTGGTTTGAGATTTGGGATATGTCAACACCCGTAATCGCGCAAGTACACGGATGGTGCCTTGCCGGGGGAACAGAATTAGCAAATGCTTGCGATCTTATTTACGTTGCTGAAGACGCAAAGATTGGCTACCCCCCAGTACGTTTAATGTCCCCTCCAGATATGCAATGGCAAACATGGATGATGGGAATGAGAAAAGGACTGGAGGCACTACTCACCGGCGACCACATGACCGGAGTTGATGCGGTTGCGTCTGGCATGGCAAATAGGGCGTTTGACAAAGATAATCTTGATAGCGCAGTGCTAGAAATTGCGGAAAGAATTGCAAAAATTCCAAATGACCTTCTAGCTCTCAACAAAAGAGCTGCACATCGCGCTATGGAAGCAGCAGGAATACGAAATGGGATTAGGGCAACTGCTGATATCCAAGCTTTAGGATTTCACCAAGTCTCTTCCAAGGAATATATGCAGAAACTTGGCGAAAGAGACCTTAAAGAAAGCCTCAGCGAGCGCGACCGAGATTTCGGTGATTATCGGGAAGAATAAATAAGTATCTACGAAGTTTACGAATTCATTACAATTCCCGATAAATTTCCTATTTGCTTCGTAATCGGATAGTTTTAAACAGATTGTTGATTAGTGACGCCTGTCACACAATATGATCAAAAATCATCAGTCCAATAAATGTTGGGCTTAGAAAATAGAGGGGGAGGACCCTTGAGAAAAAGCAATTTATTAAAGCTTCTCTCAATCATCTTCGCATTCGCCTTGATCGCAGCAGCCTGCGGTGGCGATGACGATGATAGCGGGAGTAGCAGCGATAGCAGCGTCTTAGGTGAAGAAGAAGCTCCAGCTGAAGAAGAAGCTTCAGCTGAAGAAGAAGCTCCAGCTGAAGAAGAAGAAGAAGGCCATTCAGATGATGATGGACATGATCATTCAGACGATGAAGATCACTCAGATGAAGCAGCTGGAACAGCCGATGACTCAGCCATGGGTGACGGTGCTGAATTATGGGAATCAATTGTTGATGGCGGTGTCGTCGAAGCAGACGAGAGTGCTGAACCAATCCTTATTACACTGGTAAATATTGAAGGTACCCCAGTAGGATCCTTCCCTGAAATCCGTGAAGGTGCAGAAGCAGCCGTACAAACAATTAACGAAACAATGGGTGGACTCGATGGACGTCCATTTGAACTTGAGTCATGCGTTCATGGACTGGATCCAAACGAAGCAACTGCATGTGCAAACGAGATTGCTGACGCGCAACCAAACCTGCACATTCAAGGTATTGACTTCTTCAACCCACTGTTATGGCCAACATTTGTAGGAGCCGGACTTCCAGTACTTCAGACAGTTCCAATCTTTATTGAGGACTTCGACACAGATGGCATTCTCTCAACAGAAGGTGGATGTGTTTCATCATTCCCAACAGCCATGGAATACGGTGTAGAAACATTAGGTGCTGACAAGTACGTAATCATTTACTCGAACACAGCTCCTGGACTTGTATGCTACGCAGATACAGAAGAGCGTATGATCCAACAGCTAACTGATGAAGGCAAAATTGCACGGGAAGACTGGATTGGTATCGTAGATGCATCCGGCGACCCAACAGACAATGATGCCGTCGTTCAACAAGTTCTTGAATTCGTTGACGGTGCTGAAAACGCATGGGTATTCTTCGGAATTCAAGCTTCAGACTGTAACGAAATCATGTCAGCTCTAGCCGCTAACGGTTACGAAGGTGGAATTGCCACTTCAGGTGCTTGCCGTGACGACTCTGTACTAGCTAACCCAGCTTCTGCAGGTGTTCACTTCGGTAGCAACCTCGGTATTCCTGAGCGTCCTGATCTATGGTCAGATTACAAGGTCAAATACTACGAATGGCGTGAAGCTAGCCTTGATCGATACGGACCAACCGTTCCACAGTCAGCATTCATGGAAGTTGCGCACGACGTTGTTATAACTGGATTGCTGCAAATGATCATGTTTGAGGCAATGGGAGGGGACGTTGATAACGATCCTGCCGGATTCATTAACTTCATGGCATCACAGAGCAACATGCACCGCGCAGGTTCTGAGACACCGCTTGACTGCACAACTAACTCATCAGAGTTCGTTTCAGTTTGCGCAAAGGACATGGGGTACTACGTATGGACCGGTCCTGGCGGACAGTTTGAATACGGACCTCTTGGACCATCAAACCTCGACTCATCAGAACTTATTCTGCGAGCCGCGGAAGGCAACCCTCGTCCAACTAGCTAAGGCTAAAAGACGAAACTTGCTTTAAGTATCAAACCGGCAGTGGCGCAACTAGACAAATAGTTGCGCCACTGCCACTTTTACGGCTATAAATTTAGTCGGGCCCATCGATGCCGAATCGATCAAGCACATTTAAGACAGAATTTAGGGGGAACTAATAAATGTCATCACTTCTCGTGGCTTTAATCGCAGGTATCGGAGCTGGAGCTCTCTATGCAATGCTAGGGCAAGGCATCGTAGTGGCATTCAGGGGGTCAGGCGTAATCAATTTCGGTCACGGCGCAGTCGCCGGCTACACCGCGTATTCATTCGATGAACTCCGAGAAACAGGAAGTTTGTATTTACCTTGGTTTGATCCCATCCCAGAATTTGGGTTCCTCCAAACCCTTAGGCTTAATAACCTTCCTGTTCGAATCGATATATTTGACAACGTTACGCTTACAAACAAGCCGAACCTAGCTCTCACAATCTTTATATGCCTTCTAATGTCAGCATTTCTTGGTCTCTTGATGCACTTCCTTGTGTTTAAACCATTGAGGAACTCCCCCACATTAGGAAAGGTAATTGGTTCAATCGGTGTTTTCCTTTACCTAAGTTCCATGATTGCCGTTAACTTTGGCGGCCAAAATAGAGCAGATGATGGCTTTTCTGGATTCAATAACACAGCCGGAGCAGTAACGAACTTTTTAGGGCTGGGAGGCACAATCCCACGATCAAATTTCTACCTTTTCGCTGCCGCAATCATTATGTGCATAGCCGTCTGGGGACTTTACCGATTCTCAAGATTCGGCATCGCAACCCGAGCTGCAGACGAAAACGAAAAAGGTGCTTCGCTCCTCGGATATTCCCCACAATTCCTCGCCGGAGCAAACTGGGTTCTTGCATCAGTAACTGCAGGAATTGCCGGTATTCTTTTCCTACATAAAACGCAACCAGCTCAAATAGCGTTATTCGTAGTTGGTGGGTTAGGAGCGGCTCTCTTCGGTAACCTCACCTCCATCCCAGGAGCAACACTCGGGGGCTTAATCATTGGAATGATGGCCAGCGGTGGTGTTGAACTCACAACAAACGATTGGTGGCCAGACATACTTCCGGCTGATGGCGTAAGGAACTTTATGCCACTTCTAATCATCATTCTTGTTCTCTACTTCCGAGGCGACAAGCTCCCAATCCGAGGCTCTATAAGCATTGGGAGACAACCTAGAGCTCCTGCAACTAACAACGTAACCATCGGAGCAATAGCCGCGCTAGGGATTGCTCTATTGTTATCCAATATCTTCGTCTCCAAATGGGAAGCAGTTCTCACAACCACAATTATCGCTGTGGTCTTCATGTACAGTTTGACCGTGCTTGTGGGATTCTTGGGGCAAATCTCATTAGTCCAATGGAGCATCTCAGGTCTTGCAGCTTACGCAATGATACGACTCATGGCTGACGGCAATAAAATTCGAGAAACCGACTTCGTAACAAACACCGGATGGGGCTGGCCAACCGTGTTAGCTTTCCTTGCGGCAATTGTTGTAGCGGTTATCTTTGGACTACTAATAGGACTTCCTGCCCTGCGTATCCGTGGTGTACAACTTGCCGTTGTGACCATTGCAGCAGTTGTTGCCGTTGAAGGGCTGCTCATGAGGAACCCTCCATTAATGGGTTCAGGGTCAGTGTCGGTAAACCCCAGCCCGAACCCTAATTGGTTTGGGCAATACGTTGGCGGGTTCAACCCCAACACTGCAAGAACAGACTATTGGAAATTCAGTCTTTTC
>PATH01000020.1 GCA_002712325.1 Acidimicrobiaceae bacterium
AACCCACATGCCCCTGTTCGGAGCCGGGGGGTTTAAGCCCCCTGCGTCTGCCTATTCCGCCACTCGGGCCTTAAATCACTATAGAAGTAATATTTCATCAGAAGCACATGTGAGCCAATTTCAATAAGAAAGATTTATTCGACATGGTCATATAATCTATGAATGAAAGGAAGGGCGCAATGAGTAATTTAGACGGAAAGATAATTCTCATCACTGGAGCAGCAAAAGGTATGGGGGCGACTGAAGCAAAAATGGATGTGGAGAGAGGAGCGACAGTAATACTCAGCGATATTATTGAGGATCAACTTGAAGCTACAGCTAACTCTCTAAACTCATCCTTCTCCCGCCTGGATGTGACCTCGAAAGACGACTGGAAGAATACCATCTCGGAAATACTAGACGATCACGGAAGGATCGATGGCCTAGTCAATAACGCTGGAATTTTTATTCAAAAGACATTGTTTGATGATGCTCAAGAAGCCTTCGAAGCTATGGCAAGAGTAAATCAACTCGGTACTTATCTCGGAATCGAGTGCATTGCACCTATCATGAGAGATCAAGAGTCTGGGAGCATCGTTAATATTTCTTCCGTAGCGGGTTTACGTGGCCAAAGGAATATAGGCTACGTAGCTAGTAAGTTCGCAGTAACTGGGATGACAAAGGCTATCGCTCTCCAACTAGCTAAATTCAATGTTCGATGCAATAGCGTGCACCCAGGAGCGATTTCAACAGATATGGCCTTAGGTTTGGGGCCAAGCGATGTGGAATTACTCACGAACAAGACCCCCATGGGAAGAATTGGAGAACCAGAAGAAGTAGCAGAAGCAGTAATGTTTCTCCTAAGTGACGCAGCGAGCTATTTGACGGGCGCAGAAATTGCTGTTGACGGAGGCTTTGTTCTCTAACTAAGCCGCAGACGATATAGCTGGCGTATCTTGAAAGCTAAAATCAGTTTTTTGTAGATCGTTACAACCTATGGTGTCCCACAAAATATTTCTAATCTCGGAGTCTTGGCCCGACTTTGCATTAGCTATCACGAAACCTTCGACTATGTCAGCTAGGACAGCTAACCAAGGACGACCTCGAATTACGATAGAGATGCTTAGGTCATCCTTATTACGTCGAACAGAACGTTGGAATTGCGCAGACGGTGGTGGGCAGCGGAATTGAGGAGTAACATACCCCAATTGATTCGCTATTCTCCCAAGAGTCCTAACAGTTATCGAGAATTGAATTGATACTGATTCCGCCATATTTTTAGTATGCAACGCCGGTGTGACATTTCGGAAACCCTACATCGTCACATGGGGTTTTCTATCGGACTAGATTAAATATGTGGATGTGAACGAAGCTCTAAATCCGTCACAGAAGAATGTCTTGGAACATTTGGGAGCAAAGTTAGCTGATAGGCCTTTATTTAGTGGGGAGCTTCAGAGCGAACTGAAGGAAGAACTATCAATTCGCCTTTCGAAGTTTCAGGAGTTTATTCCTGAGAATGAAACATTATTTGTTTCTAAGTTCCACCTTAATCAGATCATGCGATGCGAGCGTCAATTCATTGCGGACCGTGAATCGCAGTTTCAGTGGTCAGTCCCTACTGCACGCGGGCTCATTTCTCACAAAGCGATTGAGCTCTCAGTTTTTTGGGATCACGAAGTTGAGCCGCTCTCTTTGGTTGATGAAGCTATATCACGTTGCGCTAACGGAGATGATGCTCTTGCATCATGGCTTCATGGGCTTCAAGATGGTGACCGTTCCCAACTGAGAAGTGACGTAAATAATCGTGTAGCTGCTTTTCTCGAGTCATGGCCCCCATTAAAAAAAGAATGGAGACCCATGCTTGAAGCCCCTATTCGTGCTGAATTCGCTCAGGGGGCAATAATTCTCTCAGGTAAAGTTGACCTTTCTTTAGGTAAGCCATTGGGGACAACTGCTGGAAAAGTAATTGTTGATTTTAAAACTGGGGGCTTCTATTCATCTCATCGAGAGGATTTGCGGTTCTATGCGCTTCTTGAATCGATTCGTCTTGGAGTGCCTCCTCGAATGGTAGCTACGTACTATTTAGACCGTTCTGAATTCTCCAGCGAAAATATTACCGAGAATGTCCTGGAATCTGCTCTTTTTCGTGTTGAGGACGGGATTGAGAGAATTGTTAATATTCTCTTTAAAGGCTCAGAGCCTCAGATGTGTTCATCTGAGTGGTGTGGCTTATGTACTGATCAAGAGTCTTAGACGTTTAAGTCGAACCCTTTTCGCTCTAGCATTAGGAAGAAGAAACTTTGGAGGAATTGATGCGCTATATAACTACAGATCTTTCGAACGGAGTAGCCACTCTTACCCTGAATGACCCTGATAAGAGAAATGCAATAAATCTCCAAATGAATGATGAGATTTGTGAGCTACTGGACGAGTTAGAAGCTTCTGAGGAAGTTGGTTGTTTAGTAGTTACAGGAGCGGGCAAAGCCTTCTGTGCTGGTGCCGACTTGGGAGATCTTCTTGCCGCCCGTGAACGTGACAATATTCAAGATATCTACCGGGGTTTTCTTCGAATCGCTAACTCGACTCTTCCCACCATCGCTGCTGTGAACGGTGCGGCAGTCGGAGCTGGAATGAATATGGCTTTAGCTTGTGACATGATACTCGCTGGCGAGTCTGCTCGATTTGATAGTCGGTTTCTTGAAATAGGGATTCACACAGGGGGGGGACACACATGGCGACTCTTGTCAAGAACAAACGAGCAAACGATGAGAGCAATGGTTTTGTTTGGACAAGTTTTATCTAGCCAAGATGCCCGTAGCCGAGGACTCGTTTGGGAAGTGTTCCCTGATGAAATGCTGATAACAGAAGCAAGAACTATCGGTGAGAAGGCTTCCTCGTATGCAAAGGATTTAACAAAGTCGACTAAAGAGGCATTTAAAGCCTTGCCAGCAATTGATAATTCGGATGATGCAGTTCAACATGAGGTCGTGCCTCAAGTTAAATCCATGGAGTCCGAGGCTTTCAGGAGTTTAGTTACTGCGCTGCAAAAGAAAATTAGTTCAGGTAGCTAGCAAATCCAATCAGCTTGTAGAGAGTCTCCACAGGCTTCCCATTCTTCAGATGTGATTGCAAACCTAATATGGTCTTCCCACTTGCCATTAATTTCAAGATACTTTTCAGCTACCCCTTCATTACGAAGGTTTAACTTTTCGGCGACTCTTCTGCTTGCTGTGTTTCTCGGAATTATTGCAACTTGGACCCTATGTAGCTTCAGTATTTCAAAGGCGAACTTCAGCAGAATTACAAGAGCTTCGGGGGTATATCCTTGCCCTGCTTTCCTATGATCAATCCAATATCCGACATAACAGTTTTGAAAAGGTCCGCGCTGAATTGAGGATATATTTATCTCGCCGCTGAATTCTTCATCTACGAAAATTCCAAATCCGTATCCAGAGCCTAAATGTCTTTCCCTATCTCGTGCATTACATCTTGAGGAGAACGCAATTTTGTCGTTTGTAACATCTGGCGCACCAGAAGGTTTACTCGGTTCCCATTTCGTTAACCATTCTTTATTTGCATTTCTTACCTCTGACCATTGCGCAAAGTCTTCCGTTACCAAGGGCCGTAGTACAATACGTCTCCCTTTCAGCAAATCGCTCTGAGGATCTGTTGTGGGTCTGAAGCGAGTAACTTTCATTATTCTTTCATTCTTTTGATTGAGTATCAGAAACCATAGTGGCAAACGTTGGGGTAGACGACTCAGTTTAGATGTTTATCATAAAAGGCTAAATATTAACCCATCAAGAATGTCTGATTCTGAAACTTGAATTTGCTCAAAATCAAGCTTACGCATGATTTGGACCAATATACAAAGACCTCCGACTATCACATCAACGCGCCCTTCTTCCATACCGGGGTTCGACAACCTACCTTCTCGGTTATCTGTCGCTAGGAGCCGGAAGACCTCTTCAATATCTTGCTTTGACATCGTGTGTCCATGTACCGAATCAAAATTGTATTCGTGTAAGCCTTGTTCAATCATTGAAGTGGCAGTTACAGTCCCTGCAACACCGTATATGTTCGTAGCGGAATGAATACCTGGAATATTCATCAATACATCATCAAGGTGAAGATCTATGAGCGATTGGGCTGCAGAAAGCTCTTCTGGCAGAGGGGGGTCATTGGTTATGAAGCGCTCAGAGATTCTTACACATCCGATATCAGCAGAATGTGAAAGTTCAAGCTTTCCATCGCCAAACGCAAATTCGGTTGATCCTCCCCCAATATCAATTACGAGACTCGAACCAGTAGATGGTAAATCTTTTGTCGCACCTATAAATGTGAACCGAGCTTCATCTGATCCATCCAATATTTCGGGTTTTACATTTGTAATCTCTTCAGCTGCTGTTAGGAAGACGTTCCGATTCCTTGCATCACGAACTGCTGAAGTCGCTACAAACTTGACCTGCGAAACTGCGTGATCATTAATTTTTCCTACATAGTCAATAAGCGTAGCCAATACTCTGTCCATGGCTTCGGTTCCAAGCTCTTGCGTTCTATCAGTTCCTTCACCTAAACGCGTAATCTGTGCTTCGCGATGAAGGGCCTCATACTCTTGAGGGCCTGTTTGTTTAGCAATGAGCAGTCTTGTACTGTTCGTCCCGCAATCGATTGCAGCCAAAATTCTATCCATTTATTTCCTGGCTGTGTTGACTTGGTACTCTTATACGATCCTCGATCCACACCCCGACTGGATCATTTCCTCCCGCTAAAAACCATGCGTAATGCGCATGGAGGCATTTGATTCCTTTTCTGGTTCCGCCAACTCCTCCGGACGGCCTGGGCCCATCATAGTTTTCGTCTATTAAATCATTGCGTTGTTGTTCATACGCTAGATGGGTTTCCCGAAGTTTTTCTAATCCAATTTCTGATTCAGCTTGGTTTATCGCTCCCGATGACTCAAGTCTACTTATACGTAATTTATCCTCGGGATCTATTAGCCAATACGTTGTGGGCATTGGAGTTCCATCGCTCAGAAAGGGTGAATTTTTTATTACCCTAGGGGTACCGTCAGCTCTCCTTACTGCTATTTCGTAGTTACCTTGAGGTTTCCGGCCGAGTAAGTTTTCGACGGTTACAGCATCTTGCGAGTAATTTTCTTGCATCTTGATGTTGTCCTACAAAATGGCGTACCTAATAACCATAAATACACCAACTGCTAATGCAGCTATCGGAATTCCAAATCGTTTGAGAATTGGGATAGCGACTACCGACAGTAGGTTTAATTCGCTATCAGTTGTTTGATCCTTTTTGGTATTGCCATCAGTTTCAATTGTTTCTGATTTCGTTTCGGTAGACGGTGCAAGGAGTTGTTCCAGGTTTTGTGCGAACTGCGTCATAAGTTTCCCGCTGACGTCGCTTATTGCTCCTCTTCCAAATTGAGCCACTTTGCCGGTAATTGTTAACTCAGTTCGAACGTTTACGTTCGTTACATCAGCTGAAACTTCGGAGAGTTGGGCGGTAATAGTTGCGCTGGCGTTTCCGGCTCCACGTGTATCTCTTCCATCTCCTTTTATGACGACTTTCTGTCCATCTTCGTCTTTTTCAAGATAAGTAGCGGTTCCCTTATATTGCGCTGTTATAGGGCCTACCTTGATTTTCACTAAACCATTGAAGTTATCTCCATCAACTTCTTGGAGCTCAGCACCAGGCAAGCATGGCGCAATTCTTTCAGGGGTGTTGAACGCTTCCCATACTTCTTGTATCGGTGCGTTCACATCAATTTCATTATTTAGCTCCATCGTTCTAGATCTCTCCTTGTGTCAATATCTACAGGGTTTCCTTCGCATGGTACCTCATCTAGCAAGTCTGGCCGAAGCCGTAGAAGGGAACGTGCCCCTTCATCACCTGAAATAGGTATAAGGGGCCACAATTCTTGGTCTATCTTAACCGGTGGTCTATGGTTTCCAGCGAATGAGGCTGTCACTAGTTTCCCTTCAGCTTCAGTTACAGATTTCCAAGCTTCAGTAGGGACAAGAGGCATGTCGCCAAGCCCAACGGTAATCGAAGAATAGCCATCGTATCCCGCTACCTCGAGCCCACTTCTGAGCGACGATGCCTGTCCTTCTGCATAATTATGGTTGTGGACAATCGTAATAGCATCTGATTCGAGACTCAGAGCCTTGTGGTCTTCTAGGTTTAAAGCTCCGGAAACGAGATAAATGTCGTTGAATTCTGCTGCTACTACATTGTCAATTACCCACTGCAAAACCGGTTTTCCTCTGAATGTTGCGAGAAGTTTATGTGAGTTTCCTTCAAACCGTTCCCCTTTCCCAGCTGCGAGAATTATTGCAGCGGTTCGATCGTCTTGGAGAGGGGCCTCTTGTTTGTTTTCAAACACCTTTTAATTGTAGGGATGCGCTCTGTTATTGAGGGGTTCTAGAGAATATTTCATCTATCCCCATGAATAGCCCCCTCTATGGTCTTAAGGTGGGGGGCTTTCCTGCCGGTTCGCATGGCTATGATTTCAGCGCAGATCGAAATCGCTGTCTCCTCAGGAGTTCTAGCACCTAGATCCAACCCTATTGGAGACATTACTCGTTTGAATTCTTCGGATGTTACTCCAGCCTCAATAAGTCTATTGGTTCGATTTTCATGAGTTTTCCTGCTGCCCATTACTCCGATATAACCAACTTGTGTTTGTAATGCTGAGGTGATTGCAGGAACATCAAATTTATTATCATGAGTCAAGACACACACAGCATCTCGTGGACCAAGACTGGTTCCAAGCTTTTCCATTAATCGGTCTGGCCACTCATTTTCTACTGAATCTGCTTGCGGGAAACGCGCGTTGGTAGCGAAAACCGGGCGTGCGTCACAGACGATAACTTTGTATCCTAAGACTTTAGCGATTCGTACTAAAGCAGCAGTAAAGTCAACGGCTCCGAAGATAACCATTTGAGGTGGTGGTGCGAAACTCTCAATGAAAATTGATAGTGTTTCTTCCCGCGCTTCGCCTTCGATTCCATAATGGCGGATGCTTGTTCGCCCGGCCGCTAGTTCTCCTGCCATATCGCGAGACAACACATTATCAATCTTTTCATTCCCTAGTGAACCGAGATAAGAGCCATTAGGGAGGAGAAGTAATTTAGCCCCTTGACCTGGCCCCTCAATGATGGTTGCTAACGCAACGGNAAGACCTTTTTTCAAATTTTCTTTGAGTTCGTCAAACAACTTCGCTGCCATGTTTACCANTCAAATGGTTCTATATAGAGATTGATGGTGCCTCCACACGTGAGTCCAACTGCAAATGCTTCGTCGTCGCTATAACCAAATGAAACTGTTTTCCTTTCGCCGGATTCTATTATTTCCAATGCTTCTGTTACGACAGCACCTTCGACACAGCCACCTGAGACGGATCCGGANACTACACCATCTTCATTCACAGCCATGGCTGCACCTGCATCCCGTGGACCTGAGCCCTCAACCGATATTACTCGAGCTATTGCTACTCGCTTTCCTTGTGTTACCCATTTCTCAATATCTGTGATTATTTCTCGCATTGTTTCTCTATTCCGTCAGTAATTCAGCTAATTCAATTAAAGATTCTAGACTATGGCCCTCAATAAATTCATCAATGTAAGGAAGCGCAGCCGCCATGCCTTGTGCCAGCGGCTCATAGCCCGGTGAAACCTTCAAAGGATTTATCCAGACTATGTTGTGAGAGATCCTTTTGAGTCTAGCCATTTGCTCATCCATAATTTCACTTTTACCTCTATCCCACCCGTCAGAAAGTATTACTACGGTTGCACCTCGCGCCATTCCTCTTTGTCCCCACATATTTAGGAATTCTCCAATGGTCTCTCCCAGTCGAGTACCTCCAGACCAGTCGGTTATCGATTGAGAAGAGACGTGCAGTGCTTTGTCAAGGTCTTTATTCGAGAGTTCGTGAGTTACTCGGGTTAAGCGTGTTCCGATTGTAAAGGCTTCCACCCTTCTGCGGCTTATTACTGCAGCTTGTATAAAGCGCAGGAGGGCCCTTGCATAAACTTCCATAGATCCAGAGACATCTAGCAGAAAAACAATTCTTCTTGCTTTATCATTCTTTTGCATGAAATATCTGTGTATGGGTTCTCCAGCAGTACGGAAAGAAGCCCTGATGATACCTCGAAGATCTGGGGTCTTATTTTGTTTTGCAACTGAGCTNGCTCTNCGACTTNTCTGGGTGTTGCCTATTAGCTTTATCGATTTCATTAATTCATAGGCTTCAGATAATTCCTCATCGCTGTATTCAGCAAAATCTTTCTTCCGAAGAATTTCAGAACGCGAGTATTTCAGCGTAATAAGCTCTCCTTCTTGATTTACTCCTGACTGATTATCACTTTCATAGTCATCGTTGTCTATAGCCAACACCATTTCTTTGACATTCTGTACTTTTTCATCGCCGAGGACTACGAAGTCTTCCCAAAATGCATGAAAAGCTTCATCGTAGGCCGGTATGTCTTCAGGGGTTCTGACAAGAGTTGATCTTCCAGCCCAATAGACATCGTTTCGGTTCGAGACTGTGACGTAAGCAAGTGATTGAAAGAAGCTAATAGATGAAGAAATAGGTACATCCACCCCCATCTCCCTGAGAAAAGTGATGAATCCTTGTGCAATGTATTCCGGTTTGCCGATTTGTTGATCAGTGTCAGACTGCACGAGCATATGCATCTTCTATGACTTTATCTAGGCCATATTCAAAAACTTTTTGTTGATCTTCGCGGTATTTTAGAAGGGCTCCAATTGTTGCCATGATCCCGTCTTCAGNCAGGTCACTATTTCCTATTCTTTCAAGAGCCATGGCCCAATCAATGCTCTCTGAAACTCCTGGTGGTTTGTATAGATTCATTTCACGTATTTGNTCAACTGCGACAGCGATTCTTTTGATTAATTGCTCAGAAACTTTGGGAGCTTTTGCTTTGAGTATTTGGATTTCCCTTAGGTATCCCGGGTGGTCTACCCAGTGATATAGGCACCTTCGTTTGAGGGCATCGTGGACATCCCTTGTGCGGTTTGACGTAATCACAACGATTGGCGGCACGGTTGCTTTGAAGGCCCCTATCTCAGGGATAGTAATAGAGTAATCAGAAAGTAATTCAAGCAAGAAAGCTTCAAATTCATCATCAGCGCGGTCAAGTTCATCGATTAGAAGAACGGGAGGGGTTTCTCCTCCATAATCAATTGCTTGCAGAAGTGGGCGCCGAACTAAAAAACGCTCGTCGTACAATTCATCTTCAAGTGCCTTTTCATTAATTTCTTTGGCTCTTCCGGATGCTTCGGTGGTCCTCAAATGCAAAAGTTGTTTTGAGTAATTCCATTCATAGATGGCGTGTGATGCATCTAGGCCCTCATAGCATTGGAGGCGTATTAACTCACTGTTGAGCCAACTTGATAATACCTTTGCGACTTCAGTCTTTCCGACACCGGGTGCCCCTTCTAAGAAGATTGGCCTTTGTAAGCTGATCGCCAAGAAAATTGCTGATGCAAGGCCTTCAGAGGGGAAATAACCCTGTCCTTCAAGACCGTTCTGTACGCTTTCTATGTTTTGTGCCTGCTCATATCCCACATCTCTAATCTACAGGTTGAGTGTAAGGGTGGCACATGCGCCGTTTGATTCAGGTTTAGAGTCCGGCCTCTTCAAGTCCTCTTTTTACGAGAACTCTGGCTAAATGTTTTCGGTATTCAACTGATGCGTTGATATCTGATGTTGGTTCAGTTCCTATAGCAGCTTGTTCGCTAGCTTCTTGGGCTTTTGCTCCACTTGCGATTGCTTCCTCCACAGCTGTTGCACGAAATGGAGTTGAATGCATATTTACCAGCGATACGCCACTTTGACCATTATTGACTAGAACGGAAGCTCCAACGATTGCCCAGTCTTGAGCTCTTCTATTGAATTTTTGAAATGACCATTTTGCGTCAGGGACACTGGGAACCTTTATCTGCGTTAGCATCTCATCGTCATTGAGGTCAGTTTCTAAGAATCCAACGAAGAAGTCATCAATCGGAATTTCTCTTGTTCCTTCTGGGCCTGCTACAACTACGGTTGCGTTCAGAGCTAGTAGGGCTGATGGGATATCGGAGGCTGGGTCGCCGTGAGCAATCGCACCACCTATGGTTCCCCGGTGTCTAACTTGTGGGTCACCTACGTGGTGTGTGGCTGAAGCTAAAAGTCCGGCATTTTCCTTTATCAAAGAATTGCTTTCGATATCGCTATGGCGAGTTAGTGCTCCTATAACGAGTTGGCCATCTTCTTCCTTTACGTATTTAAGTTCATCTAAGCGGTTTATATCCACTAGGTATGCTGGGGCAGATAGACGAAATTTCATGAGTGGCAGCAGTGAGTGCCCTCCNGCGATTAACTTGGCTTCATCTCCATGTTCTTGAAGGGCACTTATTGCACCTTCAACTGAATCTACCCGGAGGTAATCAAAGTTTGCAGGGATCATCTATGCCTCGCTTACTTCTAGAACTGCTTTGACAATATTGTGATAGCCAGTGCATCGACAGAGGTTGCCTTCCAGTCCTTCTCGTACTTCATTTTCGGTTAGGTTTTGATTTTCCTCAACAAGGGAAACGCAAGCCATGACCATACCGGGGGTGCAGTAACCGCATTGAAGAGCATGGCATTCATGAAAGGCCTGCTGCATGGGGTGGAGNGTTCCGTCTGCATGAGCTAGACCTTCAATGGTTGTTATTTCCATTCCATCAACTTGTGCGGCCAAAACTGTACATGACTTNATTGANTCACCATTCAGGTGCACTGTACAGGCTCCACATGATGAGGTGTCACATCCTATATTTGTCCCAGTCAGTCCNGCGGATTCACGTATGTACTGAACCAGTAGCGTTCGAGGTTCCACATCATGTGACTGTTCAACGCCNTTAATGTTAAGAGTTACTTCCACTTACTTCCCCTTTTCTCTAATAGAAATCTAGTACAACTGTTGGGGTAAACACTAAATCAATTTAGATATCGACTTTTTGGTAGCATGCCCTAGCCCAAAGGCCAGAGCCGATTAATAGTATCGTTAGTGAGATAAACCCAGGTTGTGTCTCTGCCCAGGTTACATCTCCAAGAAACCCTTGGCGTCCCATCCTGATGACGTGCGATATAGGGTTATATTTTGCAACATGGTACAGCCACCCTTCAATAGCTTCTAGGGGTGCTTGCCCTACAGACAGAAACATTGTGCTGAACATAACCACTTGTGCGATCGCTAGAGATTTCAGGGTCTTCATCGTAAAAACGATTCCTAACACGAATAGAGACATGACTGCCGCTATTCCTATTGCAGTGAAATATGCAATGAGGAAGCCCCAAAGACCACCAGGCATATCAGCATCGAGGGCTGCAAATGACACNATCAATACTGCAGTAGTGGGTAGCACAGCTCTAGTAACGGAATATCCGACAAGTCCTGAAATTAGTGTCACTGGGGTAATGGGCGCTGCTCGCAATCGATCAAAGAACCCATTTTCCAAATCTGTAGCGGTAAGTCCTCCCCCGCCAAGGCCAGAAAATGCTGACCCTTGAAGAATTGCCCATGCCGCCATCCAATTGACCGCTTTATCTGTGCTGTAGCCATCGAGTTGTACAACCGATGAAAATGATCCGCTGAATGCTACGACGAAAAAAATTGGCATGATTATAGAAGGAATCATTAGCGACGGGAGGCGTCGCATTCGCATTAATCCTCGTTTGGTTATAGCTAACGTTACTTGNAGTTGTGTTGGTTTTTTTGAAAATGTTACGGTCATGATGCGACTGCCAAACGTCTTTTTAACTGNCGTATTGAAGTGCNAATACCTACAAGAGAAATCAGAGAGATTACGCCAGATGCTTGCAGAAACGCTTTCCAGGAGAATCCTTCTATCGTAATGATGCGAGTCCAATCGATAATCCATGTTAAAGGATTCCATTCTGCTATTTTCCCATACCATCCATCCATCAATTCAACTGGAAAAAAAGCTGAGCTAATAAAAATAAATACAAAGATCACAGGAAATAGTGAATTGACGACTTCTTGCGACCCTGTTCTCAAAGCTATCGCAATCAAGAAACTCCCTACGCCCATTGACAAGAAGGATGTGACAAAGACGAGAGCTAATGCACTACTTGCTCCTCCAGATAGCTCTGCCCCGAAAGCGAAAAAAATAATTATAAGGATTGTTGCTTGCACTAAGCCATAGATAAAAGCACTTGATAGGCGGGCGATCAGAATGGATGATCTATATACCGGAGATGAAAGTAGACGATCCATAAAGGAATTCTCAATATCTCCTGCTAAGTCAGTTGCGCTATTTGTTGAACCGAAAAGAACGCCCTGTATAACGCAAGCTGGGAGGATAAAATCAAGAAAAGTCACATCGGGATATGGAAATTCGGGAAGGTTGACTGCTTTGCTGAACTGTGATGCATACACGGCTGCCAATAGCAAAGGAAAGAATAGTGTTGGAGCCCAGGCTTGAGGTTGNCGGATCATTCCTAGGATGCTTCGATGAGATAGTTGTAATGCTTGAGGAATGGATTGTCTAGCGCTCATGGTTGACCGTCACGTATTCGCTCCGCCCTCAAGTCGTCTTCCGGTCGCATCTGCGAATACATCGTCGAGACTTGGTTCATCTAGCTCGACATGCTGTACTTCTATATTCTGATCTTCTAGAGATTTCAAAACGGCTGTGATAGCTCTTGTCCCTCCGTCAAGCCCTATGGCAATTCTGCCTTTCCTTGCAGGTCGTTCTTCACCTAATTTGGTCATAACCTGCTTAGCTATCTCAAAATCACTTTCGACTACGTCCACGCGCAAAGTTGGAGCTCCAACATCTGATTTCAGTTTCGTGGGAGTTCCTTCTCGGACTATTTTGCCATTGTCAATTATTGCTATTCGTTGAGCTAGTTGATCTGCTTCTTCTAAATATTGGGTCGTCAAGAACACTGTTGTTCCTATTTCTTTATTTAGTGTTCGTACTTCTTCCCATAAGGCGACCCTGCTTGTTGGATCAAGACCAGTTGTCGGTTCATCCAAAAAAAGCACTTTAGGTCGATGTACTAGTGATAAGGCCAAATCAAGTCTTCTGCGCATGCCACCTGAGTAAGTTCCAACTCGCTTATCACCTGCCGCAGTAAGTCCTACCCGATCAAGTAATTCTGCGCATCTTTCTTTACCTTCATGTCTTGATATACCATGAAGGACTGCTTGTAATCGAAGTAGTTCGTTGCCTGTCATCAGAGGNTCAATTGCTGCATCCTGAAGGGCTACACCTATATTCTTTCTGACCATACTTGCCTCTGATGCGACGTCAAAGCCGGCGACTTTAGCTGAGCCTTCTGAAGGTTTCAAAAGGGTTGTGAGCATTCGTACTGCTGTAGACTTCCCTGCCCCATTAGGACCCAAAAATCCGAATACTTCCCCTTCTTCCACAATTAGATTAATACTATTTACAGCAATTAGGTCTCCAAAAGTGCGCGTAAGGTCTTTGACTTCTATTGGGTTACTCATCTAGCCTCCGAGACTTTGGGCAAGGTGAGTGAACGGCCAATTTGCCGGGAGCCGTACGGGTTCAGGTGCTGGCGGTGGGACTGCATATGCCTCTTCTCCAGGTCGAACAAACCCATAATTCTGCCGAGCTAATTGCTCAATCTTCTCTGGGGAGTATAAAGCATCTCTCTTTCCCTCCAGTTCTTCATTCTCAACGATGATTGATGACAGTTCTTGCTGCTTGGATGAAAGTTCATCTCCTTGCTTTATCCAAAGTTGCAATAGGTCAAAACTCCACCAAAGAACGAAGAGGGCAATAATCGCGGAAGCTATCCAAAATGCTACTCTCCTGGTTCGCTCGGTGGCCCGAAGGTCGCTACCAGGTGTTTCAGTTACTAGTACCATTTAGCCGACCTTTAACGCGTTGATTCCTCGGAATGCTGCCGCATCACCTAGTTCTGATTCGATTCGGAGTAGTTGATTGTATTTTGCGACTCTCTCACTACGCGCAGGGGCACCAGTTTTGATCTGGCCACAATTGGTTGCTACAGCTAGATCCGCTATTGTTGTGTCCTCAGTATCACCAGATCTGTGCGACATAACTGATGTGTATCCATTTTGTGTTGCAAGGTCTACAGTTTCAAGAGTTTCGGTTAAGGTCCCTATTTGGTTAACTTTAATAAGAATTGAATTTGCAACGCCCTTTTCTATACCTTGTTCAAGTCGCTGAGTGTTTGTTACGAAAAGGTCATCTCCGACAAGTTGAACTTTACTTCCTATCCTTTTGGTGATTTCTAACCACCCATCCCAGTCTTCTTCAGCCATTCCATCTTCAATTGAGACGATAGGGTATCTTTCCGCCAAGTCAGAATAGTATTCTGCCATTTCTATTTGGTTGAGCCATCTTTGTTCGCCTTCTAAGTGGTAGTTTTCGTTTTCAAAGAATTCTGAACTTGCAGGGTCTAGGGCAATGGTAATGTCCTCACCTGGAATAAAGCCAGATCGGTCGATTGCTTCAACTAGAAGCTGGACAGCTGCTTCATTTGATTCAAGATCAGGAGCAAAGCCTCCTTCGTCTCCAACAGCTGTTGATAAATTTTTTTCCTCAAGGACGAGTTTGAGCGTTTGATAGCATTCGGCTCCCCATCGGAGAGCTTCCGAAAATGAAGCAGCACCAGTGGGCATAATCATAAATTCCTGTAAATCAATATTGTTATCTGCGTGTTCTCCACCGTTTAGCACATTCATCATGGGGACAGGCAGCACATGTGCTGATGCTCCACCAAGATAGCGGTACAGGGGTTGTTGGAGTGAAGTAGCTGCTGCTTTAGCTACGGCTAAAGAAACCCCCAACATGGAATTCGCCCCAAGTTTCGATTTGTTCTCTGTTCCATCAAGAAGCAACATAGCCCTATCTACGGCCCGCTGGTCTGTTGCTTCCATACCGACTATTTCTGACTTTATTGGACCATTTACGTTTTCTACGGCGTTCTGAACACCTTTACCTAGGTACAGGTCTCCACCGTCACGCAATTCGACAGCTTCATGTTTTCCAGTAGATGCACCGGAAGGGACAGCAGCCCGCCCCTTGGAACCATCATTTAATTCCACGTCGACTTCAACAGTGGGATTACCTCGTGAGTCAAGTATTTGTCTCCCGGAGATTTCTTTGATTTTCTGCCCAGTCATGGTCTTTCCTTCGCAGTTATGTTTTTGCAAATAGGGTTTTACCCAAAATACCCGTAATAAGAGGAAATGTTGTTGATAAGGGGGGATGAGTAGCCATCCAATGTTTAATCTCCCCCAGGTACTGGTTTGAGACTTTTGAGATAATCTGTGATTTCTTGCGAAGCTTCTTTTATCTCTGCGATTTTGAGAATTAATTCGTGTTTCTCCTCTTTGTAGAAGGAACCTTCATACAGTCTCATTGTTCTCACTCGTTGTGATGGTCGGAGTGTCAAAGGCTTTAAATGGATATTCCATTCAGCTTTCCCAAAGCCGGGTATTTTTTTAGCAATGATTTTTTCAATCCCTAGAGATCGGGCTGCAATCTTCAGGTGCGCAATTTTAAGTAGATTGGTTGCTTCGTCGGGGACCGGTCCGTAACGATCCAACCAAGTTTGTTGTATTCTCTCTAAGTCTTTCTTGTGTTTGACATCAGCGATAGACCGATAGGACTCTAGTTTGGCGTCATCTCTTGTGATGTAATCTTTTGGAATGTAGGCGGTCATCGGAATTTCGATTTCGATTTCCTCTGGCCTGTCTTTGGGAATATCTTTCAATTCTTCAACTGCTTCCTTTACTAGTTTGCAGTAGAGGTCGTATCCAACAGCTGCTATGTGACCTGATTGTCCTGTGCCCAGCAAATTACCTGCGCCCCGAATTTCGAGGTCCCTCATAGCAATTTTAAAGCCTGATCCTAGTTCGGATGTCTCGCCGACTGTTTTTAGTCTCTCAATAGCATCTTCAGAGAGATTGTGACCTTTCGGTGTGAGCAGATATGCGTATGCCTTTGTCCCTGAACGACCAACACGTCCTCGTAGTTGGTGAAGTTGGCCTAGCCCCATTCGGTCGGCGTTATCAACAATTAGCGTATTAACGGAAGGCATATCGATGCCCGACTCGATAATCGTCGTACAGACCAAGACATCATACTTCTTTTCCCAGAAGTCAATGACTGTTTGTTCGAGAACCCCTTCGTCCATTTGTCCATGAGCTGTCGCTATTCTTGCGGTTGGAATTTGTCCCCTCAGCTTGTCTGCAATGATCTCGATATCTGAGATCTTATTGTGTACAAAGAACACCTGTCCGTCTCTAAGTATCTCACGCCGTATAGCAGATGAGACTATTGAATTCTCATACTCTCCAACATAAGTCATGATGGGTTTCCTATCGGTTGGTGGTGTATTGAGAAGTGTCAGGTCTCTTATACCTGTGAGGCTCATTTCAAGCGTTCTTGGTATGGGCGTGGCTGTTAAGGTCAAGACGTCAACGTTGCTCTTAAGGGACTTAATTTTT
This sequence comes from Acidimicrobiaceae bacterium, assembly GCA_002712325.1. Taxonomy (GTDB): domain Bacteria; phylum Actinomycetota; class Acidimicrobiia; order Acidimicrobiales; family UBA8592; genus UBA8592. The sequence continues at coordinate 16,518 of PATH01000020.1, forward strand.
TCTTTGTGTGTGACCCCGAATCTTTGTTCTTCATCAATTATAAGTAAGCCAAGATCTCTAAATTCAATATCCTCCGAGAGAAGGCGGTGTGTCCCGATGATGAGATCTATTTCCCCATTATGTAACTTAGCGATTACTTGCTTTGCTTCTTTATTGGATAGGAATCTACTAAGAACGGCGACTTCGATTGGAAAAGGGTCCAATCTTTCAGTGAATGTTTGGTAATGCTGTTGGGCTAGCAGAGTTGTTGGGACAAGCAAAGCTACTTGTTTGCTGTCTTGAACAGCTTTAAATGCCGCCCGTAAGGCTATTTCTGTTTTTCCGAAACCAACGTCACCACAGACGAGTCGATCCATTGGCATTTCTCTCTCCATATCGTTTTTGACGTCACTCATTGCGGTAATTTGATCATTGGTTTCGACAAAAGGAAACGACTCTTCGAGTTCTAATTGCCATGGGGAATCTGTTGAAAAGCTGAAGCCTTTTTGGGATTCTCTTTGTTGATAAAGTTCTACTAGTTCTTCGGCTATCTTTTCAATCTCATTTCGAATAGACGATCGCGTTCTTGACCAGTCAGATCCCCCCATCCGACTTAGAGAGGGTGCCCCTCCGCTGTTATATTGACTGATCTGGTATACCTGATCAGTAGGGACGTAGAGTTTATCTCCTTTCCGGTATTCGAGGAGGAGGTAATCTCTTTCGATATCAGCTAATGACCTTTTGACAATGCCGCGAAAGATAGCGATCCCGTGATGTTCGTGAACTACAAACGCCCCTTCTTTTAGGTCCATAAA
>PATH01000021.1 GCA_002712325.1 Acidimicrobiaceae bacterium
TATCCAGTGTTTATAACTTAACAGAGTGCAGTGATGGGAAAATAGTGTATTTCGCCGCCTCTGATAAACAGCGAGCAGGAGTATGCGCTGCGGTTGGTCACCCAGAATGGGGGGAGGACGAAAGGTTCTCATCCATGGCAGCTCTTGCAGCAAACCCTGAAAACTTTGTCTTGCTTGGCGAAATGCTAGCAGGCGCATTTTTAGAAATGACCTGTGAGGAAGCGATAGGGGCTTTAATAGAAGCTGATGTACCAAGCGGACCTGTACTTACAGGTGAAGAAGCTATTGTCGACCCACAAGTCCTTCACAACGGAACTTTGGTTGAGTGGGAACACCCTGATGCAGGAGTTGTTCGCCAACCTAAACCGGCAGCGCGATTTTCGGTGACTACAGTAGATCCGAAATACAGCGCATCTCACCGAGGTCAACATAATGAAGAAACCCTTCAGGCGTTAGGCTACTCAGAAGAGCTTATTTCGGAGCTAAAAGAAAAAGGTGTAGTTGGCTGATCAGCCGAGAGATATCTAAGAATCGAGGAACTTTGTTACCAACTTATTCAGAAGAAGCAGAAAAGTTTAGAGCTACAGTTCAAAGTTTTCTAAAGACAAACTTGCCCTCCAATTGGGAAGGTATAGGGTCGCTGAATCCTGAAGAAGCCTATGAATTCGCCAACACTGTATGGCGGCCATTACTTGCAGAAAATGGATACCTTGCCCCCTCATGGCCTAAAGAAGTTGGTGGTGGCGGATTAAGCGAACTTGAGCAAGTAATCCTCGCCGAAGAATTTATGAAAACCGGAGTTCCATCTGGTGGCTCAAATGATGCATTTAGCATACAGATGGTCGGCAACACGATCCTGCATTGGGGTACAGAAGAGCAAAAATCGTTTTTTCTCCCAAGGATAATTTCAGGTGAGCACATCTGGTGTCAAGGGTATTCAGAACCTGACGCAGGCTCTGACCTTGGAGGACTGGGATGCTCGGCTACGCTTGATGGGGATGAATGGGTAATTGAAGGGCAGAAGATCTGGACATCCGCCGGGCAATTCGCTAACTGGATATTTGTTCTTTGCAGAACTGACAAAGAAGCACCCAAACATAGGGGGATCTCATTTTTGTTATGTCCCGTTGATCAAGAAGGTGTTGAGATGCGCCCCATTGAAATGTTGTCAGGCGAATCAGACTTTAATGAAACTTTCTTTACTGATGCTCGAACAAATAAAGAGAATGTAGTCGGTGAAGTCAATGGGGGTTGGGCAGTTGCGATGACCTTGCTGGGTTACGAAAGAGGTGAAAGTGCCGCAACAATGCCAATAATGTTCAGAAATGAAATGGATAAACTAATCAAATTGGCAGTTGAAAAAGATAAGCACACCATGCCAGCATTCCGTCAAAGACTCGCGCAGTCATATATTGAAGTTGAAATAATGAGATTGCTTGGCATGAGAACTCTCACTGGTTTCTTGAATGGAAAGCAGCCAGGCCCTCAAGAAAGCATGTTCAAGCTTTATTGGTCGGAGTACCATAAGCGGGTAACTGAATTGGCCCTAGACATTTTAGGGAACGAATCAATGGTTCTTTCAGGCGCTAAAGCTTCAACTTCCTTCCATGCCGATAGCCCCGGATCTCTAAACCAAAGTGGCTCTTGGATAGGGGCCTTCTATAACGCGCGAGCAGGAACGATTTACGCCGGAACTTCTCAAATCCAAAGAAATATCTTAGGAGAGATGGTACTAGGGCTCCCAAAGGAACCCAAGGTTTGACTATTGCGATGGCGCCATTTGATTCTTTGAAAACAATAGTGGCCGATGAGGTCATTCAAAGCTTTGAAATCGTGTGGCAAAATTTAGGAAAACCTGGCGGGTGGTGGACAGGACAGCAGAGAATTGAAATTGCCGAAGAGGTACGGACTTCTAATCAACCCTCGCTGGTCGAGAGAGTTAGTGATCTATCACAATATTCTCATGGCGAAGGAGAGGGTATAAGTACTTATGTTAGAGCCGTGGTTCGTAAAATTGCATATGAATCTTCGTCCATAGACAAAGGCACCTATGAAGAAATCGTTAAAGTGCTGGGTGAGGATCGCTACGCGGAACTTGCTGCAATAGTCACTCAAGTAGTGCCAATCTTTGTCCTCTCAGACCTTCTTGACTTTCCCAAAGAAGAGTTGCCAATTGCGGAGGATGGCGACCCAACGAAGGAAAGGCCCGATGATCTAGTCAACACTGTCGGATTCTTGCCAACCTTTTCTCCAAAAGGTTTACCTCATGTTGCTGTCTCGTTGAGCCTTGCACAGGCTGACAATGCACGACGAATGTTACTTGTTAGATCAATGTATTCCGGAACTAATTTTGACGAAATGATTTGGGAGCATCGATGCTTGTCACGTCAGCAAATTGAACTGGTTGCAGCAAGAACCTCGGCAATTAATGAATGCTTCTATTGAACGAGTGCTCATTCAATGTTTCTCAGTTCGAGTAGCAAAGCAATAAATTCAAGTTTGGACCTAACTGACGCAATAAACGGTACGGGTGATTTATCTGGTGTGCCACATGCTGAATCGCTTATCGCATTCACCGAATCGGCGAATCGGGAAACATCAAATCTTCCAGAGGTCCGGAAACAGCTAATTGAAGAAGTTGGAGTTGGAGGGATGGTGGACGCAGCAATTACAGTTTCCATTTTCCGAAGCCTGAATATAGCTGCTGACTGTTCGGGAATCAGAGTAGATGATGACTGGGTGGCTATTGCAGCAGACCTAACGAGACTAACTCGCGCTGATCATTTCACAACAGCAGAAAATTCAATAGCAGTTCGAGATCGACTCAAAGGAGCATAGTGTGAGCAATTTTGATAAAAGAGATGTGGATTTCTTTGATCCTGAGATATCTGAGTGTCCTTACGACGCATACAAAATTCTGCAAGATAACGCACCAGTCTGGCAGGACCCGAAATCAGGAATGTATGTTATTACTCGCTACGAGGATGTGCAGGAAGTTTTAAAGAACACCAAATCATTTCGAAATCAGCGAGATAAGACAAAGACTGATAGACGATCCACCATGTTGCGAGAACTTTATAAAGAGAAGGGCTGGATTCCAGCGCCCACGTTAGCTGGTAGGGACGATCCTGAGCATAAAGAAATGCGAAAATTGTTCGCGCATGCATTTCGGCCGCAAAAAATCAAGCAAATGGATACGTTTGTTGAAACTCTTGCTAATCGTTTGGTTGATGCATTTATTGATAATGAAAGGTGTGACTGGGTCCGTGACTTCGCAATTCCGCTCCCCCTTATCGTGATAGGGCATCAGGTAGGAGTCCCTGAAGAAGATATCTGGAAAATTAAAGCTTGGACAGATGCGTGGGTTCAGCGATTGGGGATGATGCAGACGGAAGAGGAAGCAATTTGGTCAACTGAGATGGAAATCGAAGCTCAGCACTATTTTCAACCCATATTTGAACGGTTACGGGAAACTCCAGATGATAGTCTCCTAAGCGATCTGGTGAATACTGAAATCCCCGAATGGGGCCGAACTTTAACAGACGAAGAGCTTCACGCTGAGATGATGGCAGATACCTTTGTCGGTGGCTCTGAAACAAGCACAAATGCTATCTCAGCAGGCGTAATGCTATTGATCCAACAACCTGATCAATGGGATCTACTTAAACGGGACCCCGACAAATATTTACCGCCACTTGTTGAGGAAATATTAAGGCTTGAAGGCCCAGTGCAAGGATTATTTCGCGAGGCAGCAGAAGATGTTGAGTTCCATGGGGTAGCTATCCCGAAAGGTTCTGTTATCAACGTTCGCTACGCTGCCGCAAATCTTGATGACGGAATGTTTGAAACCCCGCATAAATTAAATCTTGAAAGGGAGAACTCACGACAGCACCTAGCATTTGGGTTTGGTACTCATTATTGTATGGGGGCCCCTCTCGCACGAAGAGAAATACTTTTGAGCTTTAAGGTTCTCCTAGAAAGAGTTGAAGAAATGTGGTTCATAGAAGAACGAAATGACTTCAGTCATCATCCAAACTTTTGTTTACGTGCACTTCGTGAGTTGCATATAGGGTTCACTAAATGCAAACGTTCTGCATAGGTCTGACTGGAGGTATTGGGGCTGGCAAATCTACAGTCGCGAATATGTTCCAACCCTTTGGCGCATCCGTCATCGATGTTGATGCAGTTGGTCATTCCGTATTAGAACAATTCTCAAAAGAGTACCTAGAGATCGTAAACGTCTTCGGTGAGGAGATTCTCAATTCAGATAAAACGATTAATCGATCTAGGCTGGCCCAAATAGTATTCAAATCTGAAAGCGAGCTTGCTAAGCTTGAAGCAATAATACATCCGGGTATCAACAATCGGTTGCTAGGTCTGCTCGAAAAGCAAACCTCTTCAATAACGATATTAGACATGGCTGTTCTTGTAGAGCAGCCTTTGGCACAAATCAATGGTGTGCCTTTGTATCAGAAAGTGATAGTTGTTGAAGCCTCATATGAAAGACGCATTGAGCGGCTTAAATTGCGTGGCCTAACGAAAGAAGATGCTGATGCAAGAATGCAGTCACAAGCAACGAATGAAGAGCGACGACAAGTAGCTGACTTAATTATTTGCAATGACAATTCGCTACAGAAGTTACAACTCAGAATATCGACGTGTTGGAAAACGCTCTGTGGTTGGATCAATGACTGAAGAAAACCTATTTGGGGCGCCTGCGAGATAGTATTCAGTGACCGATTAAATCCATGGAGCTAAACATATGATTACCATTTACCACAACCCTCATTGAGGTTCATCTCGAAATGCCTTAGCGGTCGCTGAGGAAGAGGGAGTTGAATATGAAGTTGTTCTCTACATTAAAGAACCACCAAATAAAGGCACTTTAGAGAAAATTGTCTCTGGACTCGAAGACCCTGTAGAGGATCTAGTAAGGAAAGATTCAAAATTCAAAAAACTTGAATTAGACCCTGATGACTTCGTAAATAATCCACAAAACGTGGTGGAAATATTGGTCAAGCATAAACAATTATTGCAACGACCTGTGATCGTGAATGGGAAAAAGGCAATAATTGGACGCCCCAAAGACCGCATAGCAGATTTTATTCGTTAACTGCATGGACGATCATGACTTAGCTTCCTATCTTGCCGAAAAGGCTGGATCAGAACTTTTGAAGTTGAGAGATGATGGGATTGCTTCGGGGGTGAACTCATGGGTGTTGAGAGATAAAGGCGATATCTTTGCCCACAACATAATTATTGACGAGTTAGCCACTCATCGCCCACAGGATGCTGTGCTGTCGGAGGAAGGGGCAGATGATTTAAGTCGGGTCCAAGCGAAACGTGTATGGATCGTGGATCCACTTGACGGGTCGCAAGATTACCCATATGCCGGAAGTGAGGAATGGGCTGTTCATATTGCTCTTGTTGAAGCCGGAGAAATAGTAGCTGGTGCTGTTTCATGTCCGTCATTGAAGAGGTTGTACTCTACCGGAATGTTGTACCCGACAGAGCGCCCTGTGTCAGATTCTAAGCTAGTGATTAGCAACCGCTGGAATTCTTACCAAGCCTCATACGTAGCAGACGCGATCGGTGCCAGGCTAGCGAGTTGCGGCTCTGCAGGAATAAAGGCATCACTAGTAATTGGGGGAGAAGCGGATGTCTACATACATAATTCTGGCTTGTATGAGTGGGATGTATGCGGCCCTATTGCCGTGGCCCGAGCCGCAGGATTAACGGCCTGCCAGTTGGACGGAACGGACTTCATTTTTAACAAAGAATTTCCTGTAGTGAGAGGTTTGATCATCAGCCACCCTGAGCTTATAAACGATGTATTAAGTGTTTTGAACAAAAAATAAGTGAAAGATCAAAAGAAATATATCTTCATCAAAGGAATTTGCTTTCGTATCGCCTAGCGTAGTCATAACACAATGACGCCTAACGATAGGATATGAGTATGGCAACAGGAACAGTTAAGTTCTTTAACACACAAAAAGGTTACGGATTTATTGAACGTGAGGGTGGAGATGATGTCTTTGTCCATTATTCCAATATCGGTGGCGATGGATTTAAAAATTTAGAAGAAGGACAGCAAGTGGAGTTCGATATCGGAGAGGGACGCAAAGGGGACGAAGCTTTAAATGTAAAGCCGTTGTAGACCATCATGGCTAGCAAGGGAAGAGAAAGCTGGGGAAAGCGCCAGCGAGAGCAAACGAAGAGAGAGAAGCAAGAGCTCAAAAGGGCCGAACGGGCTGAACGAAGAAGCTCTGAAGATGAAGCAGGTGACTCAGGAACTCCATAAGAGGAGCTCTATAAGCAATTTGCCGAATTGAGCGCAGCAAAGGCAAATGGTGAAATAGATGATGAGACTTTTGAAGCAAAAAAGGAAGAAATTTGGGAACAGCTCGGAATAGAACTCCAATAAATATTCACGAAACCTTCTGTCGCACCTTTGAACTAGCATTGTCATATGATAAAAAAATCTGTCTTNAAGAAACGCGGAGTNTGGCATCCCACTGATGCATTATCCGCAGAGGAATCAAAGGAATTCGCTCAAAGAATAGAAGAGCTTGGATACTCGATGCTTTGGATACCTGAGACTACAGGTAGGGATCCGTTCGCCCATATAGCTCATTTAGCTTCGGTGACTAAGAATCTCCACTTCGCAACGGGTATAGCAAATATCTACCATAGGCTTCCAGGTGTTATGCGTCAGGCAGCAGCAACACTCGCAGAGCAGTCAGGAGGGCGATTCCTTTTGGGTTTAGGAATTTCTCATGCTCCATTAGTTGAAGGTCTTCGTCAAATACCATATGAAAAACCTATTGCAACAATGCGTTCGTATCTCAAAGCTCTTAANACCTCTCCATATACTTCTATTCCTCCAGACCATGAGCCCCAATGCGTTGTTGCGGCGTTGGGTCCACAAATGATGCAACTGTCATCAGAGTTTTCGGATGGNGCTCACCCTTACTGGACGACTCCAGAGCACACTAGCCAAGCGCGAGAAATTCTTGGAGACGGCAAATTGTTGTGTGTCGAACAAAAAGTTGTACTAACGGAAGATAAGGAGACTGCATATTTTGCAGCTAAAAGTGCTTTACGTATTTACACTTCGCTTCCAAATTATCGAAATAGTTGGAAACGGCTTGGATTCTCCGAAAATGATATAGATTCTGCTTCTGATCACTTTATTAATTCTTTAGTCGCATGGGGCTCAATCCAACAGATAGAAAAGCGGATAAAGGAGCATGAAAAAGCTGGAGCTACCCATGTCTGTATTCAGGCACTTCCACACGATGGAAATTTCAAAATTCCCGAATGGGAAACTTTTCAAGCATTAGCACCTTGACCGGCTAAAGCTCACGAAGCGTGATTAGTGATTAGTTCTGTTACTGATTTAATCTTTTCTTNTGTAACTGGCGGCTGGAAATAGATTATTGACTGGTTAATGCCCGACTCTTGTTGGATGCGAAGTTGTTCAATTATCTTTTTGTCATCCGTACCTTCTTCAATGAACACATGAGTGGAAATTTTTATCTCATTAATATCCCTTGCAAGCGCATCACAATAANACTTTAGGGAATTTAGTTTTTGAGCAAAGACGCTTTCTTCGTAAGACGGGAGATTCCAGTGAGTAGCATATTTCGCCACATTAGGTAGGGTTCTCTTTTCTCCAGTTCCACCAATGCATATAGGTAGCTTTTCTTGAGGGCCTTTGGGATTATTTAGAGCTTCGTCTAACGAAAAATACTTGCCATGGAAAGAAGTTTTCTCCTCATGTAATAGTGACACTATAACTTCAAGAGCTTCATCAAATCGATTGAATCTTTCATTTAGTGAACCTAAATATATTCCGTATGCACCTGACTCTTCTTCGTTCCATCCTGCTCCCAGTCCTAACTCAAATCGTCCGCCACTAATTATGTCAAGGCCCGAAGCCATATTGGCAACAACGGCGGGGTGTCGATAATGCACTCCATTGACCATGCAGCCGACCCTAATTCGCGAAGTAGCTTGAGCTATTGCAGAAAGCGTAACCCAAGACTCAAGGCATGGACCGCTTGATTCACCATATATTGGGTAGAAGTGATCAAAATTCCAAAAGTCTGAATACACGGGATTAGCATCAGCATACATAGCCGCCCATAACATTGTTTCCCACTGTATGTGATGCGGAGCGACTTTTATAGCGATCTCAAAATCACTCCCCATCTAGACCAACCGAATCAACACTTGAAGGTCGGGGGAGATTAGCGATTATGGAATTGATGATTCCGCCATCTACAACAAGTTCGTGCCCTGTAATGTAGCTTGCCTTCTCAGATCCAAGGAAAAGTACGGCTTCGGCAACATCTTCTTCGGTTCCTAAACGACCAACAGGGACTTTCTCTGTTCGTAATTTGCGAAATTGCGGGTCTGAGTAAATTGGTTCGGACATCCCTCCATCAATCAGACCAGGGGCTAACGCATTAACACGCAGTCCAAATTTCCCCCACTCCAATGCCATTTGTTGAGTCAATAGCGAAATAGCTGACTTGGTAGCACCATATGCTCCAGAATTTGTTCCGGCTGAAATACCGTTAATCGACGTGATATTTACGATTGAGCCTGAGCCTCTTTGCGCCATCGCTTCAGCAACAATGGTTGAGCAAATAAAGGTCCCGGTGAGATTAACGTCAATGACAGCCTTCCAGTCATCAACAGATAGCTCGAGTAGGGGAGCAAACCTTACGATCCCAGCATTATTTACCCAGATATCTGGAATCTGGCCAAACTCAACCACAGCTGCTGACACCTCATCAACAGACGTCACTGAAGCTACTAGCGGTATGGCGCCTTGTATCAATGATGCACACTCCTCAAGAGCATCACTGTCTACATCAAGTATTCCCACTCTGTATCCTGCTAAGGAAGCGCACTGAGCAATTGAACGGCCTAGCCCACTTGCTCCTCCTGTAACTATTAGCGACTTCATGCCTTATCTCCTATGTATCTACCTGATCATTATTTTCGTCGAATACCAGAATTGCTCTGCTAGGACAGTTTCTGGCCACTTTGATTATCTCATTATCAGTAAGTTTCGCGTTCGGGACCAATGAGGCTAACTCTTCTTCGTCAAAAACGAATGCTCCGGGGTAGTCAGCGACACATTTTCCTGAACTCATACAATCGTCGCTCTCAATTTCGATGCGCAATGTCACTCTGAATCACATTCATATTGAACAGCGCTCCTTCCCTCAAGATATGGTGCTAGTAGCTCAGAAATAACTTCAAGATGCTTAGGGTGCGATGCGTATACCAAGTAGTCGTCTGAAGTCGCAAAGTCACCGATGACAGCTAAATCGTAGTTATCCTCTCGAAGCTTTGCATCAAACCCCACTGAATATTTGACGATTTCAGGAATGAAGTCAGGCAAAGCCCGAATACCCGCCGCCGCTCTCTCCATGATTTCCTCTGATGTATCTGGGTGAAATTTTAGTAATACACAATGCCGTATCATCGTAACCCTTCTATTTACTCTACTTATCCAATAACATAGTCCTATGAAAGAAATTATGCTGATTTCAGGTGGAACTCTTATTGATGGCACTGGGAAAGACCCTAGGCCAAATGAGGGGATCTTTATTGAGGGAAATCAAATAGTTTCAGTAGAGGAGAGTACTTCACAGTTAATAAACAGTGATAAGAACGTGGAGATTGTAGAGCTAGACGCCTCAGGAAAAACAATCATGCCTGGTTTGATTGACTCGCATCTTCATTGCTCATTTGATGATGTGCAATCTAACGATGAACTTTTCTTCCATCGAGACCCAACTTTAGTAGCACTTGTCGCTGCTCAGAATCTAAGAAAAATGCTTCGAGCCGGAGTTACGTCCTTTGTAGACCCAGACACTTCGCATGGTATTGGACCTTCTCTTCGTGACGCTGTCAATGCTGGGGTTGTCCAAGGTCCACGAATCAAGACCGGAGTTCAAGCATTATTAACTGCTGTAGGCGGCACGGCTGGCAGATTGATACCCGATGAAGGAACTGTGGGGTATGCACAAATTGTGAATTCTAAAGACGAAATTGTGCAATGGGTTCGTCGTCATATTAAATATGGCGCTGATTGGATCAAGTTGCACGCAACAGGATCAGTTCCTGGTCGTTCTGGTGAGTTGCTCGTATGGAATCGAGAAGAGATAAGAGTTGCCTGCCAAACAGCTCATGAACTTTCAGTACCTGTTATGGCGCATTGTCGAGGAACTCAAAGCGTGCAAATATGCGCTGAAGAGGGTGTCGACCTCATACTGCATGCATCCTTTATGGATGACGATGGTCTTGAAGCAGTCATATCAAATGGCTCATCAATCTGTCCAACGTTCACGTTTTTAGCAAATCTTGCTGACTTCGGGTCAAAAGTTCAGGCTAGTCCTGGAATGGAAGATATTTTCCGAGGTGAAATTGAACAAACCGCAAAAATGATCCGCAAAGCCTATGACAACGGAGTAAGGATTCTCTCAGGCTCAGAAAGTGGCTTCGCATTGACACCGTATGGACACTGGCACGGTCGAGAATTGGAAATCTTTGTGGATTCTCTGGATTTGACTCCTATAGAAGCAATCACCACAGCTACCAAAAATGGAGCTTGGGCAATGCAAATGGAAGACCAATTGGGCACAATAGAAAAAAATAAACTCGCTGATATTATTATCGTGGACTCTGACCCTACTGCGGATATAACAGTTCTAAATAATAAAAATGAGATCTCAGAAGTTATTGCCAATGGGAAGAGATTGAATCTTTCAGAGCTATGGCCTGATCGTGAGCCACTTGCTGGTTGGAAAGTCGGAAACTGGGCTAATGAGATTCTTACTTGGGAGAAGGCTTATAGCAGCTAACTTCAACTGGTTAAATTAGCTGAAGTCAATCTTTCCCGCCATTCACCCAAGTCCACATAATCTCGGACAGTAATTATGTGCCCTCTCGCTAGGTCAATCTCAAAAATTCCATTACATTTAACCGAGTATTCGATATCTTCTATCCAGAATCTGTCAACCCTTTCCAACCAAGCCCGATTTGTCTCATAGACTGCGTTCAGAATATCCCACTGAACCTTAGAGCTTTTGCTAATGATAGGGGCGAACATCTTTTGTATTTCGTCAATCCCTTTAGAGGGAGGGTGCGGGACATTCTGCCAGGAAGATTGTTCATTGAAGAAGGAGATAATCAAGTCCATATCTCTTGTTGATAAAGCGTGGAAGAAACTCTCAAGGACTTCAACTGGTTTAACCATGCTATGGAACCTATCCTGAATTAAGTGGAATCAGAAATGGGAAAGAAAACAAGTAAGAAAATTCGACTTACCACTTGGTTGCAAGTTCGTGAGGCATTTCGTTCAAAAGAGTTAAGACAGGCAGGCTACTCTGAAGGGGCCGTTGTGATGTCAGACACTCTTTTAGATCTTCATGGTAAAGCACATAGAGAGCGTCGCCGTATAGAGAATCGACTATTCCGTCGAGAAATCTTCAGTTATTGGGAGCATGAAATTCTTGGAAGGACTATCAACGTAACGCTTAATCCCTTCATCAAATCTCGAAAAGGCGATCTTTCAGTTATCGGTTACAGGTGCGCAATGAATTTAACGGCAACTATTGCGGGTATTGATCAAAATCCATCTGAAGCAAAGCAGACTGAGACTCTATACGCAATCGTGAAGAAATTTAGTGAAGGAGCGACTCTTCTTCACTCGACAAGAAATAAAGATGAAGTTCGCTCAGAGGTTAAAGAAGCTATGGCTCAATTCGCTAAGGACTTTTATAACCCCAGTAGAGAAAAAAGAGAGAGACTCATACAAGAAAACAATGAGGGCGCACTGAGCGAAGAAGATTTACCAAAAGATGTTCTGACAACGCTACTGAGGAATAGAAAACAGTTGGGATTAACTGATGAAATTATCTTTCGCGAAATATGTTTCTATCTTCAGGCCGGAGCGCATTCAACTGCCAACGCCTTCACGCATACCGTTGATGATATTTTGAACTGGGGACTACGGTACCCGAAGGATCTAGATCGCGCTAGGAGTGATCTGTCGTTTGTCCAGCGATGTATGCATGAATCTCTGAGACTAAACCCCGCCAGTCCAGTAGCGTTAAGGCGCCCATTGAAGGATGTGGAACTATCAGATGGTACTTTGCTGAGTGAAGGAACTGAAGTCACGCTTGATTTAATGCTAGCAAACAGAGATTCTGACATTTTCGGAGAAGGATCAGATCAGTACAATCCATATCGAGAGGTCCCAGAAGGCATACCTCGTTGGGGAATGAGTTTTGGGGCGGGGATGCACGCTTGTGTTGGGGCTGAACTAGACGGAGGCCTAGAAATTGACCCTGAGAGACCTGAGTCAGAGACGCTCTTTGGAACAGTAGCAATAATGGCCCACGCGCTACTATCTGCGGGCGGTAGACGAGACCCGAACAACTTGCCAGAACATGACCCTAATTCAGAGCGTAAGCATTTCAGCATATATCCAGTCATCTTTTGAATTGACAAACTTTAAAGCATTAATCAAGCTATTAATGGAAAAGGGGAGACATGAATGAGATAGTAATAACTACTCCAGATGACGCACGAGAGGTATATAGGCATAAGCAACTGCGACAAGCGTTATATGATGCTGGTGAAGTCGTGATGGAAGATGTTGTAGTTAACCTCCACGGAGACGAACATAGGCAAAGGCGACGACTAGAAAATAGACTTTTCCGGATAGATACATTTTACGAGTATGAGAGGGAAATGTTTCCGGCGATTATTCAAGAGACCGTAGACCCATACTTGGAAGATGGAAAAGCCGAATTGGTAGACTTCGGTCATCAATTGATGATGAATTTAGCTGCGCTAACAGCTGGCGTTGATCGGCCCCTTGGAACCTACGAAGAAACAAGTAGGCTATATGGCTATCTCACGACGTTTATAGAAGGGGCAACATTAGGTTTCTATACGGGTGATGTTGAAGCAAAGCGTATCGAAATAGAACAAAAGCTCGCGGCATTTGATAAAGAGTTTTTGGAACCGGGCATTGAGTTAAGAAAAGGGTTATTAGAAAAATTTGAACGTGGCGAAATTACTGAAGAAGAACTTCCAAGGGACGTTCTGCAAGTACTTTTGCGCAATCAGGATAAAGTTCCGATGACTAGAGAATCGCTTCGTAGGGAAATAGCCTTCTACTTGCTTGCTGGAGCACATACATCAGCCACTGCACTTACGAGAGTAGTTCATAACATTTTCAAATGGCTTGAAGAACATCCTGAAGACCAAGAGAAAGCATATAGCGACAAAGTGTTCCTCCAAAAAGCTACTCATGAAACAATTAGGCTACAGCCCTCATCCCCAACTGCGGCGAGATGGGCACTTGAGGATATCGAGTTGAAATCAGGAATAAAGATCGCAGAAGGCGACAAAGTCGTTATTGATCTTGAAACTGTAAATCGGGATAGGGGAATATTTGGTGATGATGCTGAGGAATTCAATCCAAACAGAAATCTAGAGCCTGGTGTTACTCCATGGGGTTTGAGTTTTGGGCAAGGAATGCATGCCTGCATAGGTCAAGATTTAGCGGCAGGGCTTGTTTTTGATACAGATTCAACCGAGGAGGACCACCTCTTCGGTCTTGTCCCTGTGGCGGTTCAAACTCTATTTTTAAACGGCTGTAAACCTGATCCAGAAAACCCGCCGGAAATGGATGATTCGACCACAAGACCGTACTTTGGGAAGTACCCCGTAGTGTTCGGCTGAAAGAGGGCAACCCAAGTGATCAAATCTTCGATTAACAAAAACAGGGATATGTGAGGCTGAACAAGTGACCGAAGAGGCTCCATTACTCAATGACGAGGCTGACCACCCTCATGAAATCGTGCTCGAACATGCACAAGGAAGAGTAGTAGCAATGGACTCTGCGAGATACGTTGATTCACGAAATGAGGATCGTGACGTAGTTGTCCCGTCTTCATATCTTGGAGTTTTGCCAGCTCGTCTTATAGCCCCTCACAGGCCTCGTGCAGTTATCGCTCATGACGGGTGTATCGGGAAAGATGGAGCAGGAATAGCAGGCCTATGGTACTTGGAGGCGTTGGGAATACCAGCTGCTGCGGCTGACGGAATGTCTGCTGAACTGGGGAATGGTATTGATCTTTACGAAACTGGGTTAATTTCAAGAGTCAATATCCTTGCCGAACGAGCTGGAGTACAGGAAGGTATGTCTGTCAGGGAAGCTTCTTTGATGTTGCTAGAGAATGACCCCGGAGATGTACGAGCAGGTACTAAAATCCGAAGAGAGTCAGTGGCTACTTCGAATACGGGAAGAGAGATAGTCGTAACTGATTCAATCGTCTTTGCACTTCCAGAGGATTCCAATAACGTTCTAGTTACTGCCGGACACACAGGTCGGTCAGGCGCGAAATTCCTTCTTGAAGTTTCCCCCCATGGCTTCATTTGCTCTGATGGCGGTATGAGTAAAAATGAAGCGGGGATCGCAGGGTTGGAGATAACCGATCAACATGGCCTTGCAGGGGCATGTTGTGATGCTTGGTCGGCTCCAGTTGGTGATGCGTTCAAGGCCTATTCAGAGGGAAAAATCAGCGCATGCAATCAAACTGCCAGAGAAAGAGGTGTAACCGTCGGAATGACTGTTCGGGAAGCTGCTCTTAAACTTTTGGCTGAGGTCGAAACGTGATACCGGGCGATCCGGTTATGCTAACAACTGAATTCTGGAACCAAGTTAGTAGAGGAAAACTCGTCAGGCCTGTTTGCAAAAGTTGCAAAGCCAGTTTCTTTTCTCCTCAAATTCTTTGCCCGTGGTGTCAATCAAGTAATTGGGACTTTCAAGAGAGTTCAGGAAAAGGGTCAATCTACAGTTATACCGTTGTCCATCGGCCTCCGGATGATGAACACCCCAGCCCATACATAATCATTGATGTCGAATTAGAAGAGAGTTGGAGAATGTACTCAAGACTTATTGAATGCAACCCATCTGAAGTTCAAATAGGTCAAGCTGTGAGAGTATCATTTCAAGAATTTAAGGGAAGGATATTGCCATTTTTTAAGGTCGCGGAAGATCAACTATGCATATAGGACTAGCCGTTCATAGAAATGCCAAACGTGACCCTGAAGCTATAGCAGTTTTTGGAGAGAAGTCACAAAGTTATGGCGAGCTAGAGGATAGAAGTAACCAAATTGCTAATTTTCTTAAATCGTATGATTGGGGAAAGGGTGAGCGGGTCGCAGTGCTCCTTCCCAATAGGCCTGAGATACTAGAATTGATAACAGCAATAGCTAAAGCTTCATTAGTCTATGTAGGTTTGAACTTCCGTTTGGGTCAATCAGAAATGAAGCAGATATTTGAAAACTGTGAACCATGCGCAATCTTAACTGATGCTGAGCACTTACCTCAGGTTCAGCAAATAGCTATTGATTCATCAATACCTGTCTTTGAAATTTCCAGCCCTGATTGGGAGCAAAACGTAAACCAGAATTCAAAAGAGATTCCCAGATCTTTTTATCACATAGAACCGGATGATGACTTTTGCATCGTATATACAAGTGGAACCACTGGTCGGCCCAAAGGAGTATTATTTGATCATAAAAGAGTACTCCAGCATGCAACGATTGCCTGTCTCGAGTATGACGTTACCCCCCAAAGCCGTTATTTAATTCAAATCCCCCACAATTCCAGCGTCAACATAACAATTCTCCCTTGCGTTACTATCGGAGCGGCTTTAGGTTTCTCTGATAGCAGGAACTTCAATCCAATAGATTTCGCTCGCCAGGTTAAGGACTATCAGGTCACGCACACCTTTCTAGTGCCTACCCAACTTATGCGACTTCTAGAAAAGTTGCCGGAACATAACGACGAAAACTTATCTACCCTTGTGACCCTTGGATATGGTTCATCTCCTATATCTCCGAAACGACTTGAGGAGCTTGTTTCCAGATTCGGCCCTATATTCAATCAGCTTTACGGAATGGCTGAGATCGCCTCTATCGGAACGATATTAAGTAAAGCAGACCATCTCAAGGGACTCTCAACCAATCTAAAACTACTAGAATCCTGTGGTAAGCCTTCACTTGGGGTTCACGTGAGGGTCATAGACGAGAATAAAAATTCAATAGAACCCGGATCAAGAGGCGAAGTTATCTTTTCGGGCCCTCACGTAATGAAAGGTTATTTCCGAGATCCAGAGAGAACTGACCAAGTACTCGTAGACGGTTGGATGCACTCAGGCGATATTGCTGAAGTGGACACTGATGGATTCATCTACATTGTGGATAGGAAAAAGAACTTGATAATCCGAGGTGGGTTAAATATAGCCCCTACCGAAATCGAGAATATTATATATAGACATCCTGACGTGTTGGAAGCATCTGTTATTGGAGTTCCCGACCCTGAATGGGGGGAGGGAATAGTAGCAGTAGTCGCATTAAAAGATGGATCAAAGGTTGCAGCGAGCGAATTATTACAACTATGCGAAAAGTCAGAACTCACATCAATAAAAGTTCCAGAGGCAATAGAGATCTGGGACGAGCTTCCAAAAAATGCAGTAGGGAAGATTGCAAAAAATGAGATTAGAGCTCACTTTTGGGGTAAAGGTCGGCAAGTATGAAAAGGGCAAAAGTAGCAATAGCAGGAGTTGGAATTACCAAACAGGCTAAATCATTGAATGCAAATACTATTCAAATTTGCGTAGAGGCGGTACAAAGAGCCCTTGATGATGCCGGAATGAATTTAGCCGAAGTAGATGGAATAGCTGCTAGATGGCCTGGTCCAGGTGGAACAGAGTTTGATCCAGGCGTTGTCGACTGGACAGGCATATTTGGAAAATCCTTTCGCTGGGTTGGAGACACCTATCCACAGGGAGTCCCAGGATTATTAGATGCTGCAGCGGCAGTTTCCTTTGGTTTATGTAACGTGGCTATAGTATTTGGCGGCCAAGCTGGAGTCCTCAAAAAGTCAAATCTAGCGGACTATACACAACCAAATAATGAGTTTATAAAGCCATGGGGTTTATTCACTGCAGCTCACTTTGCGATGGTTGCTCAAGTTTACTTTCAGAGATTCAAGCCAGACAGATTGAAAATGTCTTCTATCGCCTCCGAAATTCGAAACGCTGGAGCACAAAATCCTGAAGCTGTAATGTATGGCAAAGGCCCATACACCCCGGAAGATATAATTACTTCTCCAAGGATAGTAGAGCCCTTTCACCTACTAGACCTATGCTTAGCCACAGAGGGGGCTTCGGCATTTATCGTAACATCGTCTGATAGAGCGAAAGATTGCCCGCAGAAGCCTATTCGCATCTTAGGAGGTAGCTCCGAATGGTATCGGCAGCAATACGTTGACCCTGTGCGTTATGATGAAGTCAAAAATCTAGGAAAACAAGCATTTCAGGTAACCTTTGAACAGGCGGAACTGGATATTGAAGATATTGACTTGTTTGAACTTTACGATATAAACACTTGGGAAATCGTAAGGCAATTTGAAACTCTAGGGCTTTGTGGCGAAGGCGATGGCAGTGATTTCCTCTATGAAAATGGCATAGGGGGTGACGGTAATTACCCCACGAACACTGATGGTGGCCTATTGTCGTTTTCGCATACAGGCTGGGGAGGGCCAAATCTAAAGGTTATAGAAGCTGTTAGGCAACTACGAGGACAAGCGATGGGTGTACAAATCCTAGAACCAAAACATGCTCTGATTACCGGAGCTGGATCTGGAGCCCAGTATTTTAATGCGGCTGTTTTGAGCGTTGATTGAACACAAACTCGCAACGCCTCGTATTGCAAGCTAATCTCTTAGAATAGTTTTGTTAAAGGGGGAAAAGTTGGAAACGATAAGAGATCTCATACCTCCGCCACATATCAAAGGCATTAAACATTTTGTTGATTTCTCATCTGTTGATGAAATACTTCGTTCAAAGGATTTTCGGCAGGGCTCCCATCAAGAAAGTCAACCCTTCTTCGGGGATTCCTTACTAACTATTGACCATGATGTTCATTTTGAAAGACGACGGTTACAAGCTCCTCTATTTCGTAAAGAAGCATTGGAGTACTACGAGCATAAAGAACTACTTCCTCTCATTGAACGCGCTCTTGAAGAATGTAAGGAAACAAGAAATGACCTAGGAGAGGTGCGTACAGATCTTTGTGCGTTAGTGCGAACAATGCTTGCAAGAATATCGGCTGTCACTACTGGAATTGATGGTGTAGATTCCCAAGAAAGAACTGACGCATTCCGCACCTATATTGAGCAACTTGGAACTGGCGCAACTGTTGAATGGTCAACGGAAGATCATTCGGCTGTAATTTCGCGAATTCTTGAAATTAGAGAAGGATTTGTCGAAGAATTCTATAACCCTTCTGTTGCACGTCGTAAAGATTTGATCAACCAATTTCGTAACGGCGATTTGTCAGAGGATGATTTACCTCGCGACCTTTTGACTCTTATGTATCTTCATTGGAACGATGAATGGGATGAGGAGTTGCCGTTACGTGAAGCTACCTTATATCTAGTTGCGTCAAGTCAGACAACCACACACGCCATACCTCATTTGATGATTCATTTGCATGAGTGGTTCCAGAGACACCCAGAAGACTATGAGAAAAGATTTGATCGCGAATTCCTAAAGCAGGCAGGACACGAAGCCATTCGCCTTCACTTGCCTTCCCCGGCGTTATTGCGTATTGCGCTGAAAGATGTCACGCTCAGTAACGGAATCAAAATTGCAAAAAATGAGCGAGTAGCTTGTCTGTTCACTCCAGCAAATAGAGACGTAAAAGTTTTTGGGGCTGACGCTCGTGAATTTAACCCATACCGAGAAACCCCAAATGTGAAACCGTGGGGCTTTGCGTTCGGAGGAGGCGAACATACGTGCATTGGTAGGACTTTAGTAACAGGTCTATCAGCGCGAACCGATAATGATGATGGGACTGATGGGACATTAGTCAATATCGCACACGCTCTATTTAGGGCCGGAATAGAACTTGACCCAAATGACCTCCCTACCNACACAGAACTAAGTCATCATGATGCATATGGAAGATTTCCGATCATACTTAAAGATCTATAAATAACTAATGCAAAAAAATAACGAATTCAAATTAAAAGTAGACACCGAAATATGTCAAGGGACAGCCTATTGCGCAAGAGTAGCGCCTGAGTTATTTGCAGTTAATCAAAGCTCTACAGCTGATGTCATCAANGCAAACCCNGGACTAGAATATGAAGAGCAAATATTGGAAGCGGCAACGTTGTGTCCAACGCGAGCAATAACTTATTAGGTAGCTATTTGAGGTCTATGCACTTTTAGATGCACTGAATTGCTCTAAGAGTTTTGAAGCATTGATAGTGCTTCCATCGCCGGCACCTATACCAATAGCAGGCCAGTTGCCATCTGCGAAAATTACTAAAACTGTAGCCCCTTCAGGGCCAGCTATTAGAGGCCCGTACCCCTTATTAGCTAAACCAACACGAATATCGCCTTCATGTAGCCACTTTCCGCTGACCTTTTGGCTACCTTCCAAGATGATTTCGGAATAATCACACGAGTGGGTATGAGCCTCAACTCTGCAATCTGGTGGAAAGTAAACTTTAAAAACGGTCGGGGCCTGATCATCATCCGGCAGGCCGATACGGTAAGAGGTCGTTTCAATACCCGTCTCATCCATGGTTACCTGCGGAAGTTCGTTCCAAGAAGTAACAATATGCCCTCTTTTTTTGAGGGATGCTGATAGTTCTTCAGTGGATCGAGGTGCGTCTATTGGCTCTTCTTCTCCCACGTTTACCCAATCTGGTCAGCGTAAACTGTAAAGGTTCCATAAGTCATAGAAAAGACGGCTAGTTTCAATAGTGCAATCAAAAACAGCTTTCCTTTGTTCNCCGGTAATTGCATAATTGGATACCATTTCAATTCCCTCATCGCCGTGATCCTGATCAGCAAGAATATGCATTTGCCAAAAAATTACCTGTTCATCTGTCATCCCGTAGTTTTCTTTGAAAGCTTTCACCATGCGAGTGAATGTGTCAGGAACAAACGACTCTAAGCCGATTCCAATAGCGGAGAGAGGGACAAACCAGTCACGGCACAGGCCCATGAATTCAAAATATTCGGTTACCCGCCTTCCAGCTGGTAACTGGACTCCGCTACGNACAGCNTCAAGNTCGCAATCAAGCGCTTTGGCAAACTCAAGCAACAAATCAGGGTGCGCTGCGGTATTGCTTTCAAACCCAGTNCATTCTTCAGCTAGATTCTTAACCAAGGCGGTCCTTACATCCTCATGCGGGCACCGAACGTAAATAGCGCCGATCCATGGAAGCATTTTGGAAATATGGAGGTAAAACTGCTCAGTAAAGAGTTGAAGCTGAGGNACAGTCACNGTACCCGCCTCTAGCCCCAGAACTAGAGGGTGGTCATGCATCCCTCGTTCAGGTTTCATGCATTCATGCCGAATTTGATTCACAAACTCNTCAGGCGTCATCTCTGCAAGTTCGTCAGCGGTCATAAAAACTTCTGTAAGGGCCATATGTACTCCTTTAAGGCTTTCCTCCACTTTATACTCCAGTTGTATTCTTGTCATCTAGCTGAAGCAGTCTAGGATAGAAAGTAACTTAAATGTGGTGGTACTAATGGCGGGCATAATGAAAATTGACTCAAAGTATGACAGTGTCGTCGCTGATAGCAAAAGGCTGGCGAAATCTGTTGAGCCCATAGCTATGGAGGCCGATGAGTCAAGTGAGCTTTATGAACCGNTATTAGAAGCATTACGAGCGAGCGGCCTTTCAGCTCTGATGGTGCCCTCACAATACGGTGGTCGGTTCGATATGGTAGATCCACTTGCCGTGTGTTTAGTTAGAGAAACGCTGATGAAAACGTCATCGCACCTTGACTCTCTATTTGCATTGCAGGGGATAGGAAGTTACGCAATTTCCGTTGCAGGAACTGAATCACAGAAGCAAGAATGGCTACCACGCGTCTCAAAATCTGAAGCGCTCGCAGCTTTAGCCTTAACGGAGCCAAAAGCAGGCTCAGACCTTAAAGGCATTGAAACCTCAGTAGAGCAGAAGGGCTCAGAGGTGATACTCCGCGGTGAGAAATCGTTTATTTCAAATGCTGGAGCAGCATCTTTTTATACCACACTCGCAAAAGAAGGGGATGGCTACTCACTATTCCTAGTTCCTGCAGATAGTGACGGGATTGAAACATCGCCATCTCCGGAGATCATAGCCCCACATGTGCTCGGAGAACTGAAGTTCAACGATGTCGTATTGCCNGAAAGTGCAAGATTAGGTGATCCGGGAACTGCTTTCCGAAACGTTTTAGCCACTCTTTCAGTCTTCCGAATATCGGTTGCTGGTGCTGCTCTTGGTGTAATGACTGGGGCTATAGAAGAAGCAATTAAGCACTGTACGCAAAGAGAGCAATTTGGTAGGTCATTGATTAAGCATGGCCCAGTCGCAAGTTTGCTAGCTGACTCTTGGTCTGACTTGGAGTCATCACGCTTCTTGACATACCAAACTGCTTCGCTAGCTATTGAGGATCCCGCTAAGAACCTTGACAAATCCTCCCTTGCAAAACTGACAGCTACAGAAGCTGCTTGTAGGGTCGTTGACCGATGTGTACAGACAATGGGACGATGGGGGTTGATCCGAGGTTCAAAGATTGAAAAGTATTATCGCCAAGCCAGACCGATGCGTGTCTACGAAGGGGCNTCAGAGATATTGCGACTGGGAATAGCTAATGGCATGGTAAAAGAGTTTTCAGATGAATCTTGAGTTAAAAGATAAAGTTGTAATAGTAACTGGTGCAAGTCGTGGTTTAGGGGCAGCGATATCAAAGTATCTAGCTGATGAAGGTGTATGTGTAGTGGCAGCAGCGCGATCTGAAGATGATCTAAATTCGCTACAACAATACAATCTCAAACGAATACTACCTGTTAGATGTGANATGTCTATTAAGAAAGAGGTGCAAGACCTGGTCGATATGGCTTGTCATGAAT
Organism: Acidimicrobiaceae bacterium; assembly: GCA_002712325.1. Lineage (GTDB taxonomy): Bacteria > Actinomycetota > Acidimicrobiia > Acidimicrobiales > UBA8592 > UBA8592. The sequence continues at coordinate 22,030 of PATH01000021.1, forward strand.
TTGGGGATCTTCACGGAATTGTTAATAATGCAGGAATTGCCCCTGCAGAAAACTTTTTGGATAGTGATATTGAAGTAATGGAAAGAACTTTGAAAGTCAACGTTATTGCTCCGACGATCATCGCAAAGGCAGCAGCAAAACATTTCGTTAAGAAGGGTCAGGGAGGGGCAATCGTTAATATTGCATCAACTTCGGGATTAAAGGGAAAAGCTTCTCTTGCCTCCTATTCATCATCTAAGGGGGCTTTATTACGACTTACCGAGTCACTCGCAGCTGAATGGGCGAGGCATGAAATTCGAGTTAATGCAATTGCGCCAGGTGCGTTTGAAACATCAGCCCAAACGGCAGTCCTTGCAAATGAGGAAATTCTAAAAGCTCGATTGCGTAAAATACCTCAAAGGAGAATGGGNTCGCCTGAAGAAATTGCTCCAATGGTTGCCTACCTGCTTTCGCCNTTATCAGCTTTTGTCACAGGGGCATGTTTCGTAATTGATGGTGGAGAAGTCGCAAAACTTTAAAGGAGAATAATGGGAGAAAATGCAGACCACAGAACATTAGGAAGTAGAGTCCTGCTTTCAGGTGAAATAGCTGCAAAATCGCACAAGTTTGCCGAAGGGTACGCTCGTTTACGAGATGTGACTGATCGTGATGGTGCACTACCAGCGTGGGCAAAAGCGCTATTTATGGCTTCTGCAGCAGCCGTAAAGGGTCATGATCAGCTACTTCACCAAGAGCTTAGGAGATCAGAAGAATTGGGACTTTCACTAAACGATGCAAGAGGAGCAGCCTTGACTGTATTCATCAGTAGGGGTGAGGAAGTCTATGCAAGGTTTACTGATGCTGTTAACGAGGTATTTGACGATGTAATCGAAATCGAAGCTCAAGTAATGCCAGAATTCGCACTTGACCGTGAAAGTTGCCTTGAATATTTTGAAGGATATTTTGGATTCATTCCAGCATATGTGGAGCTCATGGCAGATGATGCTCCCAGAGCGCTAGAGGGTTATGTTTTGATGAGGGAATTTAGCCTCGCCGAAAATCTTCTAGATGCTAAAAATGTGGAATTGCTTCTTTGCACTGTGAACGCGGCAGAGTTCTCATCTAGATTCGTGAACGTGCACGCAAATGGGGCACGAAAAGCCGGTGCATCCGAAGCAGAAATTGTCGAATCAGTAATTTGTGCAATTCCGGTTGCTGGAGTTGCATCTTGGCTTCCAGGTGCAGATGGCATCATGGAAGGTAGATCCGAAAGCTAAAAGTCTTCTGTCAATAGAGTGACTTCTTGATGCTGTATTAGGCCATTCTGAATAGTCATCTCATCTTTTCCTGAGATTATTTTTTCGTTATCAGTGATTTTCCACAAGAAACTTACATCGTTTCCATTCACTTCTAATTCTAGAAATTCAATTACTCCGGAACCCATTCTTTCAGGAACTCCATTGAAGTAATCAAATATTTCTGATTTTCCTGAGAAAACATCTCCACCTCTTACTAAAAGTGCATCCTGAGCATAGTCTTGAGCCATAAGAAATGGGTCTCCGTCTTTGACTGCGGTAAGATGTTTCTCGGCTACCTCTTTAGGTGTCAACATGTGAATCTCCAAATGTATTTTCGCATCTTATCAAGACGACTCCTAAGGAGGGGCATTGTTAGTAATTTCAGATGTTTACACTCTTCCGGACCTATTGGCACGGGCAGTTAATGAACACCCCGATTCGGATATCGTAGTATTTCCTGATTCAAAGACTACTTTTGCTGAACTCTACGAAAGAGCATCAAAAGCAGCAAGGTCGCTGAAAGCAATAGGTATTACTGATGGCGACTCTGTCGGGATACTGATGTCAAATTGCATAGAATTTGTTGACCTATTGCTTGGAAGTCAGCTTATTGGGGCAATACCGGTTCCAATCAACGCACGCTATAAAGCGAAGGAACTTGCCTATGTGATTGATGATGCAGGGCTCAAGGTGCTTGCAACAACCGACCGGATAGTTGAACATGTGGACTTCGTAAATCTCCTTCATGAAGCATTTCCAGATTTGCAAACTCAAAAAGATCCAATGCAACTTGAACTCAGCGAAGCTCCTAATCTTAATTCAATTGTTCTTTTCGGTGAGCGTATGCCAAATGGAATGCTTGATACTGAAACATTTGAAACTCTTAGCGAGAATATAGACGCAGAGGAAGTAGAGTTAAGTCGCTCGCGTCTTCAGGTTCGTGACATCGCTATGATGATGTATACATCTGGAACGACTGCAAATCCGAAAGGGTGCCCTATCACACATGAGGCATTAGTGCGTCCAGCTATGGAGGCTGGTAGAACTCGTTTCATGATCACGAAAACTGACAGAATGTGGGACCCTCTCCCCATGTTTCACATGAGTTTTGTCTTGCCACTCATAGCTTGTATTGATGCAGGTGCGGCTTTATTAACTATGGAATACTTTGAACCCAAATTAGCACTCTCGTATATGAAGTCTGAAAAGGCTACCTTGAACTTTGCAAGCTTTCCCACAATTATGGAAGCTTTGCTTAACCACGATGATTATGACCCAAATGCACTCAATATGCGGATTGTCAATAACGTAGGCCCTGCAGATCTCCTCGTTTCAATGCAAGAACGAATGCCTAAGACAGTTCAAATAAGTGCCTACGGACTAACTGAATGTGGGGGAGTAGTTTCATTTGGTCACGTGGAGGACTCTCTTGAGAAAAGGACCGAAACTTCTGGAAGGCTCTTTAGAGGCATTCAAGCTCAAATTCGACACCCAGAAACTGACGAAATCCTCGAAGCAAATGAACAAGGCGAAATACTTATAAAGGGGTATTGCGTGTTTGAGGGATATCATAATGCGCCTGAAAAGAACCAAGAAGCTTTTACCGAGGATGGCTGGTTCAGAACAGGGGATTTATGCTCATTAGATGAAGAAGGAAGAGTGACCTATCACGGCCGAATAAAAGATATGCTCAAGGTCGGTGGCGAAAATGTGGCGGCAGTTGAAATTGAAGGCTTTCTTTCACATCACCCTGCAATTCAGCTAGCGCAAGTGGTTTCTGCACCTGACAATAAATATGTAGAGGTTCCCGCTGCATTCATCCAACTTAAAGATGGGAAGGTAGCGACTGAAGATGAAATAATTGAATTCTGCAAGGGGCAACTATCAAGTTTCAAGATACCTCGTTACGTTCGATTCGTTACAGAATGGCCCATGTCCGCAACCAAAATACAAAAAATTCGCCTTCGGGAGCAGATAGCCGCTGAGATACGTGAATGACTCTGATTTATACCTACCTGGTAAAGTTGTCTAGAAGTATCTATGAGAGGTAAGGAAAAAGGTGTAATCGCCGTTTCGGCTGGGGCTGTAGGAATCGGAGCGTCTCTAGGGTTTTTCCCAGGTTTTTTAGCTACAGTCCTGAGCGAAGATCTACTCGTTTCAAAAGGTAAAGTCGGACTAATCGTCGGTATTTACTTCGGAGCAACAGGACTAGGTTCGATTCTTTCGGGAAAAATTACCCAAAGAATAGGACCAAGAGCATCAATCGTAATCGATATGGCTGTAGTCGCGACTTGTTCGTTCTCAATAGCGATAATAGGAACGTATAGCGTTTGGGTGATATCTAGCGTATTAGCCGGGGCAGCATATGGGCTTTCAAACACTGGAACCAATGTTGTAATTGGAAAGGTAGTCAGTGCAGAAAAGCGCACATTAGCAATGTCTGTAAAAACGTCCGGTGTTCCGCTGATGGCAGCATTAGCAGCAGCAATAGGTCCATGGTCTGCAAAGCAATGGCAATGGGAACATATCCTCGTGGTCAATGGCGCAGTTGCTATTTGTGTAGCGATCTCAGCTCTCTTGGTCCTACCAAATCTTGCAATTGACAGCGTTAAACAGGCTGAAAACAACGCACTTCCTTCAAATTTCTATTGGTTCGGGATAGCTTCTTTTTTGCTAATAGCTGGATCACAACCTCTCTATTCATGGATTGTTTCATATTTAGAAGATTCTCTTGATGCAAGCTCAGGATTTGCAGGAATAGTAACCTCTGTAGCTTGCTTTTGTGGAGTGATAGTTATGATATGTAATGGCTTGTTCGCTGACAAGTTAGGTTCCAAAAGCAGAGTTAGTTTACTCATGGCTTTACTATTCTCTTCATCCATTGCAGTGGTATTAGTAAGTCTCGGCCCTGCTTTGGGAATTTCTTTCGTCATCGTAGGTGCCATCATAGGAGTATCCACTCAGCTATCAGCTATAGGTACTATGCATGCATGCATAGTTGATAAAGCCCCATTTTCAGTCAGCAAGGCGACAGGTATTACAATGACTGGTTACTACCTAGGTGCGTTAGCTTCTCCACCCTTATTCGGTTTCGTTGTGGACTGGACAGGAAGCTTTGCGTATTCTTGGATAGGCACCGTTGCTTTGTTGTTTGCTGCTGTTTTTGCATGGCAAAGGGTAGGGCGGATTGAGCCGCAGAATTAAACGTAAGGGGGAATTATGAGATTGGAAGGAAAAGTAGCTGTTATAACTGGCGCGGCTTCTGGAATAGGCAGAGCAACTGCCGAAAGATTCGTTGAAGAGGGAGCGTCAGTAATAGTTGGAGATATCCAAAGGGAACTTGGTGAAGAACTCTCTAAACAAATGGGAGGCAGTGCAACTTTTAAGTTCTGTGATGTGACGGAAGAAAAGGATGTAAAAGAACTCATGGAGTCTGCAGTATCAACATACGGAAGCTTAGATATTGTGATGAACAATGCAGGGATAGTCGGTTCACGAGGACCGATTTCTTCGACAGACGCATCAGAGTTCAAAGCTACGTTAGATATTCTCCTATACGGAACATTTTTAGGAATTAAACACGCTGCCCCCCATATGGAACGCCAAAAGTCTGGCTCAATTATCAACATAGCAAGCACTGCAGGTGTTACCGGAGGGCTTGGCCCACATGTCTACGCAGCAGCTAAGCATGGTGTCGTGGGGTTGACAAAGAATGTAGCGGCGGAATTGTGTAGATCCGGTATAAGGGTAAATTGTATTGCACCGGGGTCTACGGTGACGCCACTTGTAGCCGCAGCATACATGGACGATCACGAGGCGTTAGAAGAGGTAAGTGAAATAGTCAGAGCCAAGTCTCCAATCCTCAATAGGCCTGGCATACCTATAGATGTTGCTAATGCTGCCCTTTATCTAGCATCTGACGAATCAGGCAATACAAATGGTCATTGTTTAGTCGTTGATGGTGGGCTTACTACTGGCTCTACGCCTAACGATCCCCCTCATTCAGATTCAATGCCGTTTCTACGAGAAGCAGGACAACACGGTCTGTAAAAATGAACATTGGTTTGATACCACAAAAGTGGGCACGATTAACTCCCCAGAAGTTAGCAGTAATTGATGCAGAGAAGAATAGACGAATCAGCTTCAAAGAACTTGAGAACTTGGTAAACCAAATAGCAAATGGCTTGATTTCAATAGGGCTTCAGAAAGGTGATCGTGTTGGAATTCTAAGCAAAAATTCAATTGAACACCTCGCACTCTTTTATGCTTGTGGCCGAATTGGATTAATAGCGCAACCTATGAATTGGCGATTATCTGCGAGCGAACTCACCAAGATTATTGAAAATGGAAATCCAACAGTTGTAATTGTTGATGGTGATTTGTCAGAGTTGGGGAAACAAGTACAAGCAGAAACTGACTTAGTTCGTGAATGGTTTGAATATGGTGAAATTGGTGACCAGTCATTTGAATCATTGATTCTTGGGCAGTCATCGCTTGAGCCTCCGCAAGCATCAAACCATATGGCAGAGGACCCTTTCTTCATTCTTTACACAGGAGGAACAACCGGAGAGTCAAAAGGTGCCCTTCACTCTCATGAAAGCGTTTGGTATGGGATGCAAAATCAAACTGTTGCTGAACGCATAGTTCCCTCCGATGTCTATATGCTCACTGGGCAAATGTTCCATATTCCCGTTGTGTTAGCAATGAATTACCATGCTCACGGCTGCCCTCTTGTGTTGATGAATTTTGATGCGACACTGGCGCTTAACCTAATTGAAGAAGAAAAGGTTTCTGCTTTCTTGGGAGTAACAACGATGCTCAATTGGATGATGGCTGTTCCAAACTTTGAATCGTTTAATTTAGATTCGCTAAGGAATATTCAATACGGAGGCGGTCCTATGCCAAGCAGAGTTATTCGAGAAGCACTTGATGCATTTCCTTGCAGTTTGATACAGGGTTATGGGCAAACTGAAGGAACAACGATGACATTCCTTAGTCAGGAAGATCATTATTTAGCAATACGTAAAAACTTTCACCCCGAGAGACTTCGCTCTTGCGGGAGAGAAGGTTTTGTAACCTCTATTCGAATAGTGGACGTTGATGGCAATGTAGTGCCTCAGGATAATAAGACTCCTGGTGAAATTATAGTGAAATCCAAAGCGAATATGGTCGGATACTTCGGAAGGCCAGATCTAACGAAAAAAACTATCCGTAATGGCTGGATGTGGACAGGTGATATCGCAACCTGGGACTCCGAGGGATACTGCTACATCGTTGACCGAGCTAAAGACATGATCATTTCGGGAGGAGAAAATATTTACTCAATTCAAGTGGAGGAAGCAATAGCGAAGAACGAAGGTGTTTTGGAAGTTGCTGTGATTGGTATCCCCGATGAAGAATGGGGGGAATCAGTCAAGGCATTTGTTGTAGCTAAGCCGGGCTACGACTTATCTTCAGATGATATCATGCTGACAGCGAAAGAGAATTTGGCGAGTTATCAGAAACCTAGGTCTGTTGAATTTGTTTCAGAACTCCCTAAAGCTCCGACAGGGAAAATACTCAAACGGAACCTCAGAACCGCTTTAGACTAGCTTGGAATTGCATAGTTAATGAACTACCGGGCATTCATTTGCGACATTTAAAACTTTGTATACCCGACCGATCCCCAAACAGAAAGCAACATATCCAGCTAGGTCAACAATTTGCGCATCTGAAAACTCCGATCCTAATTTAGCAAAGAAATCATCATTCAAGGAATCCGGGTCATTGCAAAAGTCCTCAGCAAAATTTAGTGCAAGTACTTCCTGCTTACTTAAGCTGATAGGAGTTTTTCCTTCGATAATTCCTAAATACTCTGACTCAGAAAGCTTCTTGTCCGTTCCCGACGCACTTCTGGTGTCAAGTCATATCGGGCATTGGTTTATTACAGCTATACGCATGCGGGCGACTTCGCGAACTCTACGAGAAAGCATACTCTTGTCATGTGAAGCAATTCGGAAACTGTCAACTGCATCTGAAAGCCCTGCAGTCATTTTCCATAGTCGTATACGCTCTAATTCCTCGCCTTTCGGAATATTAATGCGTGCCATATAGCGTTAAATTCCCCGAGCTTACGCGTCTACACCTAAGTATGCAGATTGCAAAGCAGTGGGATCATCTATGTAGTCTTTTGAGTCACTTTGTAGGACGAGGTCACCGTTCCTAAGTACATAGAAACGGGAGCAGTATTTCAATGCCAGTCCTGCATTTTGTTCTACTAATAGAAGAGTAACGTCCTCAGAGAATAGATCTCCAAGTTGTTCGTAGAATTCTTTCACCAGAAGCGGAGCTAACCCTAGAGACATCTCATCTATGAGTAGCAATTTTGGTTTTGCTATGATTGCGCGGCTCAGCGAAAGCATCTGTTGCTGGCCCCCGCTAAGTAGGCCAGCGGCTTGTTTCCTTCTTTCTTGAAGAATCGGGAATTTTTTGTAAACCGTTTCAAGCCCCTCTTCAAAGAGGTCTGGAGATTTTCCGTAATTGGCGACTTTTAAATTATCCTCTACATTCAGTCCAGGGAAAACACGACGACCCTCCGGCACCTGTATCACACCCATGTCAACAAGCGCTGCGGGGTTTGCTCCACCTATTTCATCTCCATTAAACGTGATAGAGCCTTCCGTGGGAGTTAAAAGACCAGAGATGGTTTTAAGCACTGTTGATTTCCCCGCGCCATTAGCACCAAGCAGGGCAACCTTTTCACCTGACTTTACCTCAATGTCAACTCCGTGGATGACTTCATTTCGGCCATACCCAACTTTTAAATCTTTTATCTTTAATCCACTCATATCATGTCCCTAAATAAGCAGCAATTACTTGTTCGTTTCTGGTTACTTCCTCTGGAGTGCCATCGGCTATTGTTTTCCCTGCATCTAGAACGATAATTCTGTCGCTCACGCCGGCGACTAGTTCAACATTGTGCTCAATTATTAGGACGCCAGCCGATATATGGTTTGCGTATTCTTGTACCTTTTCCATCATTTCTAAAGCCTCAGCAGTTGGTAGCCCTGCTGCAGGTTCATCCAAAAGGAGAATTGAGGGATTCGTAGCTAAAGCTCTAACGACGTCCACTCTCTTTTGGAGTCCATACGGAAGGTCTTCAACCTTTTCATTCCAATAGTCCAATAGATCCATATGGTCTAAAAGTTCTGCAGCCACATAATGAGCGTTTTTCTCTTCTCGAAGTACCCAAGGCATCCGGAAAGATTCCGCTATGCGCCCATATTTCATGTTTCGGTCAAGTCCCAATAAGGCGTGCTCCAGAACATTGAGATCATCATGGAGATTCAAGTTTTGAAAGGTTCGCCCAAGGCCAGATAAGGCTCTATTGTGGATGGGCTTTTGAGAAATTTCCTCACCATCAAGAATGAATTGTCCAGTCGCTCCTTTAACGTGCCCGGTAATGGCGTTGAAAAGGGTTGTTTTTCCTGCGCCGTTAGAACCTATTAGGCCTGTAACTCCGCCTGCAGGTATCTCAAACGAGACTCCGTCGACAGCTTTTACACCGCCGAATGCAACTGCAGCATCACGGACAATCAAGCTTCCCTTTGGATCAGAGGATGATAGGGGAGCCAGGTATCGAGATCCCAAGGGTGAGGCCTTTTCAATAGTAGAAGAGGTAGGAACTTTAAGCTTTAGTATCTGATTGAAAGGTTTAAGGTTATAGAGAGAATTATTGACCGTTATACCGAGCCTCTCCAAACGGTCTTTTAGTCTCATTCTTTCTGCAAGCCACTCAAACATACCGACTAGCCCGTCAGGGGCTATCAAGGTTAAGATTATAAGGGTCCCACCGTATATGAGTCCTTCGTACTCTTGTACATCACGTGATAATTCTGGAAGCCATTTAACGAACACAGCTCCAAGTACCGCTCCCATGAGTCTATGTTTTCCACCAATGATCAGTGCAAGAACTACTATTATTGAGAGAGCAACTCCGTAGTTCTCTGGTATGGCGTATCTAAGTGTGTGGGCGTATAGGACGCCGCCGATGGCGGCAAGGCCTCCTCCTATTCCGAAGCACAGAATTTTGAGCCAAGCAACAGGTAATCCAGCAGCACGAGCTGCGGTTTCACTAGTTCTCAGCGCATTCCATGCTCTGCCAGTGCGACCATCCTGATAATTTCCAACTACCCAGAATGTGATTAGCATCAACACGAGGGCTATTCGCACGAGAGTTGGTCCTCTTGAGAACTCATAGCCAAAAAGTTCAAGTTTCCCTACTGGTTTTCCTGACCCACCACCGGAGAACTGCTTCCACTCAAACAACACCTGTACACCAACGAATGCAACCGCAAAGGTCGCAAGGGCTAAATATAATTCATTGACGCGTAAACTCGGGAAGCCAACTATCAACCCTAAAAGGAATGCGACGCCAAATGCTATAGGTAGTTCAGTTTCAAGCCCCCTAGTCCAGACAGTAGTTATATTCGCTGATAGGAAAACACCTGCTGCAACGAAGATTGTATGTCCAAGTGTTAACTGCCCTGCCATACCGAAGACGACAATGAGGCTGGCACCGATAATCGCGAAGATTATCGTGTTCATAATTGTTTGAGAGTATTCCGAATAGGTACCCGCTAATAGGTAAACGAGCAAGATCCCGATAAAACCAAAATAGTGGTTTTTCTTTAGAAATTTCGGAAGAGGTATTTTTGCCCTATCAAGAGCGGTAGTTGAATTTTCTGAAGGTTCACTCATACCCGTTCGTGCCCTTTCTCTCTCGTGAATAAACCATGAGGTCTGATTAGTAGAACTATGAATACAATTACAACTGGTAAAGCGGCCGCAAACTCTCTCGGGGCCCATTTGATGGTAAATGCTTCAAGTTCTCCGAGAAGTAATCCACCAGCTACTCCACCAGAAAGGCTTAAGAAGCCACCGAGGATTGCAGCAACGAATCCTTTGATGAAAATAATGTTCATGTAGTCCTGCTGCAGGAAGAGTACCGGCGCAAACACAATTCCGGTTACTCCTCCAACCAATGCTGATAATACCCAGGTCCAAATTGAGACTGTCGATTCCTTGATTCCCATAAGTTTCGCAGCATCCTGATCTTCAGCGAAAGCTTTCATTCCCAAACCTAACTCTGTTTGGTTGATGATATAGCCAACAATGGAAAGCGTAACGAAAGTAGTTATTGCGACCACCAAGTGCCATGCATTCAGTCGAAAGTCTCCTATTAGCCAGTTGATTCGATCAATATCTCCAGGTACGCGGTAGCGTCTAGCCGTTCCGCCCCACCATAATAGAGATACGTTTGCTAAGAATTCTTCAACGCCTAGAGTCATAATAACGATTGGAAGGAAATCACCTAATTTAACGAGAGGCCTTACGGTCAATCTTTCAACTACATAAGTTCCTGCTCCTGTCATGATCATGGCAAAGAGAATCGCAACGCCGAATGGCATGTCTTGCTCGGCGGCCCACCAGTGTGCAAGGAATCCAGAGATTCCTGCCATTGTTCCAGCAGCGAAGTTAAGGATACGAGCTGTTTTGTAAACCATGACGAGGGCAAGTCCGATTAATGCGTATGCGAAACCAGACACTAGACCCTGCCAAGCGATTTGGATATAGTCAACCATCGTTCTCCCCGACGTTGGAATTCTGACAAGTTTAGGGCCCCGACTGGGACCCTAAACCGTCATTAATTTACTAATAAGTAGTGGTTATTCTTGGCCTACTACTAGTTCTTCCCATGCTCCATTTTGAACTTGCAAGATGATTACATCGTTGTTCCCAAGATGGTTTTCAGCTGAGAAGTTAAGTGGACGCATGATTCCACCTGTGTCAAAGTCCTTGATGGTTTCACCCGCTGCAACAAAGCTTTCTACAGTTAGGCATTCACCGGCTCGTGTTAGCATTTCTTCAAGGACTAGTCCTCCAGTGTATGCGAGTAAGCTGGCTGTGCTTATTTGTGCTTCTTCGGCACCTGCGGCGAACATCGCTTCTCGGTATGCGTTAAGGCCTGGCTTATCACCTGTTGCTGAAGAAATAACGTTAACACCATATGCGCCTTCAGACAGGTCGCCTGCGAGTTCGATTGTGTTCGCAGAAATTGTTCCTGTTGAACCCCAGAATCGAGCGTCTAAACCGAGCTGGTCGGCTTCGAGAAGGAATTGGGCGAATTGTGTGTCACCAGTTCCAACGTATACATCTGTTACTCCGGAGTCAATGAATGAAAGGATTTGCGGACCGTATGTTGTGGAATCGCGCTCCCAAGTTTGCTCATCAACAAGTAGGTCTCCACCGGTGCTGTCCTTGTACCCCTGAACTGTCTGCTCACCATCAACTGAGTTAATTGTCATCAGTCCGACTTTGATGCCGTCAGTTCCAAAGTTCTCTACTAGGTAGTTTCCAAATCCTTTGGTTTGGGCATAAGCCGGTGGGTTAACTGAGAAGAATAGTGGGTGATTGTTTACGTCATAGAAACTCAAATCTTGTGCCCATGGGAACAATGATGGTGTATTTGACTCATCGTGAAGAGGTAAAGCAGCCTTTAGCGTTGCTGAACCAATGCTTGCCCATATCGCGAAAACATTCTCTTGCTCAATGAAGTATTGGGCGTTAGAAACAGTTTTCTCTGGGTTATAAGCGTCATCTTGAACAATGAATTCAATCATTCTTCCGTTGATGCCGCCGCCATCGTTAATTCTGTCTCGGGTAACTTCCATTGCTAGAACAGCTTGTTCTCCAAGCGCTGCCAAGTTTCCAGTCATTGGCTGTGATGATCCAAATAGAATTTTATCATCAGTTACGCCTCGAGCGAGTTCGCATTCTTCTTCAGCAGGAGCTTCCTCGCTGCTTGAGCTTTCGCTGCTTGAGCTTTCGCTGCTTGAACTTTCGCTGCTTGAGCTTTCGCTGCTGGACTCGCTGGATGAATCATCATCTCCGCAACCAACTGCGATTAGCCCTAATACTGCAAAAATGGCAAGTAACTTCCAAAGTTTACTTTTCATAATTTCCCCTCTATAGGTGAGCTGGACGAACCGGCCCTTTAATGTATCTCTAATTAAAGTGTTAATTGAGCGAATAATCAATTATCAGAAGCATTTTTTTATTCTTTGTAAGCAGCCTTACAAATTGCTTTTCTCTAATAACAATAGAGCGGCTTCACTCGCTGACATGCCAATCTCTACACCTCTTGATTTGGCATGTCGATTTACAGCTGAAATTATTCCGTCATAGTAATGAGATAGTCCGTTGCCCATTCTTGCAAGCTTTGCGTCAACCGTTGCTCCGGCTAAACCAGACTCTTCAACCATACTTAGGCCAATAGTTCCGGAATTGTCCATTCCTTTTCCGCCGTCGCTACATATAAAACCCCAGGGGCTGCATTTCAGAAGGTACGGAACTGCTGATCTACCCGTATGGCCTGCGGTAACAAGAACATTTTTCCCAGTGTCGACATTGGTGCCGAAAGCGATTGAATCTGTAGCAATAATTTGCCGGCCATCCGACGATGTGTGCATGACGGTCCTATTCGTTGTTTCGGAGGGTGCTAAGGCGTTGCTGTCAACGGTTAGCAATAAGTTGGCCGCTTCTTTCACTGTCATGCCACTCTTTACCCCACAATCTTTTGCTAGTTGATTACAAAAGCTAATTACCCCATGTTCGTATAAGTGAACCCCATTCCCTAAATGAGCGCTCATAACATCAGCTACTGCTGCAGGTATATTGAGTGCTTCAAGAAACCATAACCCAGCAATAGCTGAACCTTCTGGGCCTATACCGCAATCCATTCCAATTGCGGCCCTTGGCGCATGCTCAGAAATGAAACGAGCGGGAAGCACACCACAATAAGAAGCGTTTACACAGACATCTTTTCCAGTGTTACGCGAATCTACATCGTAAGCGGAATCCATTGCAGATATGCTTCGGCCTAATTGTGAATTCGTTAAAACTATCGTTTGCTTATCGTCTCCATCAGGCATTTCGTTTCCTCCGTGGTTGTGGGCCTCGGTCATCGGTCTCGGCTGTTACGCCTCTTTCTCGTAATTCTATCTTGCGAACTTTCTCTGATGGAGTCTTGGGGAGTGAGTCTACTATTTCGACATATCGAGGGATAGCAAAGTCAGGAAGTTGCTCCTCTGAGTACTCCCATATGCTTTCTGCTGTAATGTAATCCCTGTTTGTAGGGACTATGAAAACCATCACTTCATCTTCGCCAGCTTCTTGATCTGCGGGGACTCCGATAGCAGCAACTTCTTGAATCATGTCATGAGAGACTAGAGCTTGTTCAATTTCAAATGAACTAATATTTTCTCCTCTTCTTCGGAGAGCGTCCTTAAGTCTGTCTACGAAATAATACCAACCCTCGTCATCTCGTTTTAAGCCGTCTCCAGTATGAAACCAGAGATTTCGAAATGCCTCACTGGTTTTATCTGGCATATTGAAATACCCTTGACATGTTGTCCATGGGAATTTTGGTCGAACAAGTAGTTCTCCCACTTCACCTACTGGAACTTCTTCATCTGTTTCGGGATCTACCAAGCGAATATCAAACCAGTCTCTATTCTGAAGCCCAGCAGCGCCGGGAGGGCGGTTCTCGCCATAAGGGGTAAGTATCGGCATGCATGTTTCAGTGAGTCCAAAGACTTCCACGAAAGCCTCAATGCCAAAGCGATTTTTGTAGGCTTCGAGAATTGAGCTTGCAGTGGGGGCTGCGAAGACGCATCGAAGTTGATTATCAGAATCGGTGGAACATGCTTCTTGTTTCCATACAAAGTCCATCATGACACCAATAAAGTTAGTAACAGTTGCTCCCGTTTCGCGTATTTGGTTTATCCACTCTGAAGCGCTAAATCGCTCTTGAAGAACATATTTAGAGCCTGCAATGAGTGCAGGGTAGGCAGCAAGGAATTGCGAATTACCATGGAAAAGGGGTCCACATGACATGTAAGTGTCCATTGAAGTTAAGCGAGTAAGAGATACGGTTTCGTCGGCGAAGAGATACATATGTGCATGGGGCATCATTACCCCTTTTGAAAGACCTGTAGTCCCGGACGTGAAAAAAATTGAACCCAAATCAGAGTGTTCTACATTGGGAAGATTGACTATTTCAGAAGCAACTAATTCGTTCCAGCTCAGAACTTCCTTCTCCATGGTTGCAAGATCTTCTTTTCCCTGATTAATAGCATCCTCAGCGCCCACTAAAACAAAAAGTTCCACTGAGCTGAACGCTTCGGCTACCTGCAAAATGCGAGGAATGTACTCAGGTGAAATGACCGCTACCTTCGGAGTCGTGGTAGAAACCTGATGCGATAGGAACGCCCCCTTGTAGGCAGTATTAATAGGTACTTCAGCAAGCCCGGCGATTGAGCTTCCCAACCACGAGAAGATGTAAGCAGAACAGTTCGGGATCATTATTAGTACGCGGTCACCTCGCGTAGCACCTGTCGAAAGCATTCCAGATGCAACCTGCTCAGAGATTTTGAGTGTTTCAGCAAACGAATAGGATTCATTATTCCACGGGACCGAAAGATATGTTTCATCAGGTCGCTCATCTGCTTGATATCTCAAGACTGCAGGGGAATTCCAATCAAAGCGGGATTCGAATGTAGGAGAATATTGCTCGTAATACCTAGTCATCAGTTGTTGGTCCACTTCGAGGTGGAAACTCTGGTTTTCTCTTTTCCATAAAAGCGTTAGCCCCTTCCAGCATGTCTGGAGAACCTATAGCCTGTATTAAAGCACCAAGGCTATTGATCATATTGTCTCTCATTTGGTGATACATCACGTTTGAGCTGGATTTTGCCACTTCGAGATAGCGGGCACTCATCTGAATTAATTCATCACACCATTGCTCAACTTCTTGATGGAGCATCTCATCGGGGACGACTTTATTGATCCACCCGAGTTCGAAAGCTTCTTGAGCTGAGTATTTTCTACACAGAAAAGAGACTTCTTTAGCTCTCTTTTCGCCAACAGTCATAGCTAATAAATTTGTCCCGCCGAGTACAGGAGCACTACCGACTTTCACTCCGGTTTGTCCCAATTGAGCACTTTCAGCGGCGATTGCTAAATCGCACATGACAACGAGTTCATTCCCTCCTCCAAAAGCGCCTCCATTCACCGCAGCAATTATAGGGAATGGGGCATTCCTGATTGCATCAAATAACTCTAAGCTACCCACAAACATTGATCTCACATTCCAGAAATCCGCTTCAGCAAGATTTCCAAGATAGCCGCCAGCACAGAATGCACGACCGTTGCCTGTGATCACTCCGACGCGCGCGTCCATGTTTTCCCGCAAAGCAAGGATAATCTCATCAACAGTTTGTCTTCCATATGAGTTAAGTCTCTCTGGACGGTTTAGCGTAATCCAAAGAACATCTCCTTTCCGTTCTGCAAGAATGTCTTCCATCTTTCCTCCCGTGTGATAGCTATCCATGAAAATCTATTAATGTTTTGCTTTATTGTAAAACTCATAGAAGTTTGTACGAGTAGAGACCATAAAGAAACGACAAAAATTTTGACAGAATTTCAAAAGATTCATATGGCATTAATTTCTTCTGTGGTGCTATGGGGTGGAATGTTTGTTGCTTATGCATACTTACTTCCAACTGCTTCAGCGACTGAAATCATAACAATAAGGTTTGTGTTGGTTTCAGTATCTTTCGTCATTGTTTTTGCTGTCGTGAAGAAATCTAGGCCAAAGATCCCTCGAGAAAAGCTTGGCCGGTTAGTTCTTTTAGCTGCAATTGGGATCCCAGGTTCGCAACTTCCGGCGATCCACTCTCAGAATTACCTTTCGCCCTCTCTAGCATCTGTTCTGGTTACCACGTCTCCGGCGTGGGCCGCCGCACTATCCGGGTGGATACTTCGTGAGAAACTTCGCAAGATTCAAATAAGCGGCTTTGCCATAGCATTTATTGGAGCAGCGATAGTCATAGCCTTTGGATCAGGTTCAGGGGCGCTGTCCGTTGACAATCCATGGGGAGCTGCACTTTGCCTCGTAGCGCCCTTTACATGGGCTGTCTTTAACGTTTTGTATAAGCGAGAATTTGGAAACCTAGATCCCTTTAGCACAATAGGTGTTTGTTTAATTATCGGTTCATTTGTCATGATTCCCTTCTATAAAACAGCAGCGGGTAGCCTAGGTGATTTCTCAGGGTCACAATGGGGTTGGATGGTCTACACTGCGATAGGGGGAACCGTCTTGGCATACTATCTTTGGTATTGGGCCCTGCAGCGACTCGAAGCGAACAAAACAATGTCGTATAATTACGCAGTACCAATATCCGCATTGCTCTGGTCGTGGTTTGTAATGGGTATCTTTCCGAGCACAATCTCTGTATTGGGAGGAATTATCCTTGTCGGAGGCGTCTATTTAACTCAAGCTCAACAACTAGTTAAACGTAAAGGCGAAAGTCTTGAAATCGACTAAACAAACTTTGGTTGAGCTAGGGAATAACGGTTTCTTATTCTTGGGAAGGGTAGTGCGGCCTAACTGGCTAAATTCGATCAGCAATAAAGCGAAATGCGATCCTCTAGGGAAGCCATGATGAAATATCGAGCAGACGAAGCCGAAATCAAAAAATATGTCAAAGAAGGATGGTGGGAGGAGTCAAAGGGACTAGTTGATTTTGTGGAAGAAAACGCACAAAACAATCCTTCTGGAATTGCATATCAAACTGGAGATGCTCAAATCTCTTGGGAAGAGTATTTGCAAAATGCTAGACACCTAGGAGAACTGATCAGAAGAGAATCAGAGATAGGCGACAGAATTCTTGTATGGCTTCCCGATAGTCCAGATGTTCATGTATGTTATCTTGCTTGTGAAATATCCGGGGTCGTAGCCGTCGGAGCAGGCTGGAAAGCAGGATTACAGGAATTAAAGTATCTTTCAGATGTGGCAGGCGCCTCTTTGTTCTTATCCAGGGACACTACTCTACTAGGAACGATAGAAGATATCTCAGACTACTTAGGTATCAGATCTTTATCTGTTGGAGACCAGTTTGCTGAGCTTGAACTCAATAATGATGGCCTTGAGCAAGATGAAGGTATCGGACCATCTGATCTCTGGTTCTTAAATTCGACTTCTGGAACGACCGGACTACCAAAATGCGTAATGCAAACCCTAAACCGGTGGTTTTATTTTCATAAAAAAGCAGTTGATTTTGGAAATCTTGATAAAGAGGATATTTGGATGAGTGTAGTTCCAGCCCCTTTTGGCTTTGGGTTATGGACAGCTCATATCACTCCAACGCTCTTAGGTGTTCCCTGTTTGCTGCAAGAACGCTTTGACGCGCTGGAAGCTGCAAAGGAGATAGAGAAACATCAAGTTACTGTACTTTGCGCAGTCTCATCGCAATTCGTAATGATCCTTGATGCTAGTTCAGACATTGATATTTCATCTCTAAAAGTTATCTTCACGGGAGGTGAATCAATTTCACCGTTGCGAGCACGGGAGCTTGAAGAAAAGTCTGGGTGTCGTGTTTTGAACTTCTATGGCTCAAACGAAACGGGGACACTTAGTGGAACTACGATTCGAGATCCCGCCGACAAACGCTATACATCTGCTGGAATGGTAATCCCTGAAATGCAGGTTCGTCTTTACGACCCTAAAAGTGGTGAACGATTAGCAGACGTAGGGCAAGGGCAACCGGCATGCAAGGGCCCTGCCCTATCTCTAGGCTATTGGAAGGATGATAAAGCCAACAGTAAGCTCATAACAGATGATGGTTGGTTTCTGATGGGTGATTTAGTAGAAATTGATTCTGAAGGGTGGTTGAAAGTAACGGGCAGAGTATCCGACATTATAATTCGCGGTGGCAAGAACATATCGGCATTGGCGATTGAAAGACAAGTAGAATTACACCCAAAAGTAGCTTTAGTTGCTGTTGTGCCAAAGCCTGATCAAAAACTCGGGGAGATATCAGCGGCTTACGTGCAGCTTCATGCCGGAGAGAGTCTGACTCTTGAGGAGTTGCAATTCTTCCTAAGATCACAGGGTGTATCAATTGAATGGTGGCCTGAAGTGTTGAATGTGGTGGAAACTCTGCCGATTTCGTCTGGGGGTAAAGTTGCGAAAGGAAAACTCAAAGAGCTAATGATAAGCAAGGAGGAAAATCAATGAAAGTTATTGTCACGGGCGCAGCTTCGGGCATCGGCAAAGAAGTAAGCGATTATTTATCTTCAGAGACATATGAGGTCATTAGAGTTGACGTGCAAGAGAAATTTGGCGCCAAACAACTGGATGTAACTGATGAAGCAGCATGGAGTCAGCTCTTCGGTGAGGTTGGACCTGTTCAAGGGTTAGTTAATTGTGCCGGTATTAGAACTAGAGGCACGATCTTGGAAACTTCAATGGCTGTCTTTGAGCAGCATTTAAAAGTTAATGTGACTGGCACATGGCTTGGAATCAAGGGTCTATTTAATAGCCATGAAGTTGGTAGCGAAGCTTCGATAGTGAATATTTCCTCTGTCAACGCGTTAATTGCAGTTCCCGAACAGGCCCACTATGTAGCAAGTAAGGGCGCAATCTCTGCACTCACCAAAGCTGCAGCGATAGAAGGCGCTCAGATGGGAATACGGGTTAATGCAATAGGGCCAGGTGCAATACGAACACCAATGACCGCTGAGAGACTCAACGACCCTGAACAAATTTCTTGGTTGGAAGGGCGAATTCCGGCAGGGAGAGTTGGAGAGCCAAACGAAATTGCTTCCGTCGCTAAATTTCTTTTATCCGCTGAATCTAGTTATATAACAGGTACCACTATTTTCGCTGATGGTGGTTGGACATCAAACGGGGTTTAACATGTTTCCATTATCTGGTTTTTATCATTTCGGTCTTGTAGTAAGTGATTT
>PATH01000022.1 GCA_002712325.1 Acidimicrobiaceae bacterium
GTTTTTCGGATTTTTGATAGAAAAGAAGATTCAGAAATCACCCTGCACTTGGATNAGAGCATNGAACAAGCGGATACACTTTCGGTCTGTGAATAGTTCCGTAAAAAATCTAGAAGATAACAAAGTAAAAGTTACCATTGAAGTCCCTGAAGACGATATTGAAATTGCAATAGATGCNGCATTTAAAAAACTAGCGAAAGAAGTAAAGCTTCCTGGTTTTCGTCAAGGCAAAGCACCCCGAAAAGTTCTTGAGGCTAAATTCGGGAAAGAATATGCCAGAAGCGAAGCTCTCAACGACATTGTTGGCGATATCTACTTTCAAGCAGTCAATGANCATGAATTAGATGTCATTGCGCAGCCTCAACTTGAACTCATTGAAGGGCAGGAATCCGGANCAGCAGTGTTTGAAGCGACCGTAGAAGTCAGACCAGTTNTAGAGATAGATGGATACAAGGATCTAGAAATTGAAGTATCTAGCCCTCATGTAACTCAAGAAGAAATAGACGAAAGTATAAACAGGTTGTTAGAGCAAGCTTCCGAACGCAATGAAGTAAGCCGACCTGCCATTGGCGGTGANTTCGTAACNATGGACCTGTCAGGATCTATCAATGGTGAACCGGAGGATAGCCTCACAGCTGAAGGATTTGTCTACGAAATTGGTTCCTCATTTATNATTGAAGAAATCAACGCATCCTTGGAAGGGGCTGAAGTCGGAAAGCAAATAGAATTTGGAGGACCCCACCCCTCCGAAGAAGATACGGAGTTAGGATTCGTAGCGACNATCCTAAGCATTGAAGANAAGATTTTACCTGAATTAACTGACGAGCTTGTCGCAGAGCTNTCTGAATTTGAAACAGCTGACCTTCTTATTGCAGACACCAAAGAGCGCATGGAGGAAATGAAGCGAAATCAGNTGCCTAGCCAAGCAACTTCTAAAATACTTGAAGCAGTTTCCCAACTAGTAACTGAAGAAATCCCAGAACCTTTGATACAAGAACAGACCCAACAACAAGTTCAGGATATGGCAATGCGCATGGCTCAGCAAGGAATGCAATTTGAACAATNCCTACAAGCCACAAACCAGTCAATTGAGGACATCCTTGGGAACCTAAGGGAGCCAGCAGAACAAGCAGTCAAAACAGATCTAGCCCTTCGAGCGGTAGCAGTTGCTGAAGCGATTGAGGTCACCGAGAGCGATATAGACAGTGAAATAGAAAATGTTGCCAAACAATATGCACTTCAAGCAGCATTACAAGCTGAAGAAATTGATTACGACTCAGAGATGTCTTCAGAAGAGATAGATNCGAAATTATCTTCCCGCATCCAAACAGAAAAAGAAAACCTGACGAACTCGTTGAAGGAGAATGGTCAAATTCGAGTTTTAAAAGCAGATCTACTNAAACAAAAAGCCCTAAAATTGGTTGAGGATTCAGTTAAAATAAAGGACGAAGATGGAAACGAAATTGATAAAAAAGAAATCTTCGCTGAAAACACAGAAATTGAACCCGATTTGAGTCAAAATGGTAATAACCCCGATGACGACAACCCCAAGGAAGAAGATCCAAGTGAGTCAGATGATTGATGGACCAACTAACTACCTAGTCCCAACTGTTGTTGAACAAACCAACAGGGGAGAAAGAGGCTACGACCTCTACTCAAAACTCCTAAAAGAGAACATCATCTTTATCGGAACACCAATTGATGACGGAATTGCGAATTTGGTTTGTGCTCAACTGCTTCATCTTGAATCAGAAAATCCTGACAAAGATATAAGTCTTTACATCAATTCTCCCGGCGGAAATATAAATTCTGTATTTGCTATTTACGACACTATGTCCTACATCAAACCGCAAGTAGCAACAATATGCTACGGGCAAGCTGTAGCTGCTGCTGCTGTGCTCTTNGCAGCTGGGACTCCAGGNAAAAGGCTNGCTTTGCCGCACTCGCGCATCCTCATACACCANCCATACGCGGGTGCTCAAGGGCAAGTGTCTGACCTAGAGATTGCATCCAGNGAGATTCAAAGACTTAAGAACCAATTGGAAGAAGTACTNGCTACACACACTGGNCAAACGGTAGAACAAATCCGCCTTGATACTGATCGAGATAATATTATGGACGCTTACGAAGCCAAGGAATATGGAATAATCGATGAGGTAATTAATACACGCCTGAATGTTGATAACACAGGTCCAATATCTGCGGTCTGACAAGCAAAGGGGGAAAATAAAATGGCAAAATTCGGAGAAACCTCAGAGTTGCTAAAATGCTCATTTTGTGGGAAGTCCCAAAAGCAAGTTAAGAAGCTAATTGCTGGCCCAGGCGTCTATATTTGCGATGAATGTATAGATCTTTGNAATGAAATAATAGACGAAGANCTTTCTCAACCATCTGAACTAGGATTTGATGAGCTGCCTAANCCCGAAGAAATTAATGCTTTCCTAGATGACTACATCATTGGTCAAGAACAAGCGAAGCGNATTCTCTCAGTAGCTGTTTACAACCATTACAAACGCGTCCAATTGGGTGAAAAAAGTGAGGACGAGGTAGAACTTTCTAAAAGTAATATCTTACTTATAGGCCCAACTGGATGTGGTAAGACCTTAATGGCTGAAACACTAGCAAGGATGCTGAATGTCCCATTCGCGATNGCAGATGCAACTGCGCTTACAGAGGCAGGCTACGTCGGAGAGGATGTCGAGAANATACTNCTTAAATTGATACAAGCAGCTGATTTGGACGTCAAGAAAGCTGAAATGGGAATNATTTACATTGACGAGATAGATAAAGTCTCNAGGAAAAGCGAAAACCCTTCTATAACTAGAGATGTATCNGGTGAAGGGGTTCAACAGGCGCTNNTNAAAATTCTTGAGGGAACTTCAGCTTCCGTTCCGCCACAAGGAGGAAGAAAGCATCCGCATCAGGAATTTCTGCAAATTGACACGAAGAATATTCTCTTCATTTGCGGTGGAGCGTTTGCTGGCCTTGATGAAATAATTGAAAACCGAATTGGAAGTAGTGGCGTAGGTTTTGGCGCTGATATCCGCAATGCTAATGATAAAGACCTCACTGGACTTTATGCGCAGGTTCAGCCTGAGGATTTAGTGAAATATGGGCTCATTCCAGAATTCATAGGCCGATTACCAGTTGTGGGTGCAGTAGGCAACTTAGAGAATGACGCTCTGGTCAGGATTCTTAGTGAGCCAAAAAATGCCTTGATCAAACAATATAAGAAAATATTTGGTTTTGAAGATGTAAATCTTGAGATCACTGATGGAGCTCTCGAAGCAGTCGCAACACTTGCCCTTGAACGTCGGATAGGGGCTAGGGGACTTAGGTCTATCCTTGAAGAGGTTCTTCTAGAAGTAATGTATGAGATTCCGGGGAGAGATGATGTCATCTCATGTGTGATCAATGAAGACGTAGTTCTAAAGACTGAGCCACCCAAGCTAATACTCCGGGGTGAGAGCGGTCTAGCCGCCTCTTAGTTCATGACAGCTGACAATGAATTTCGAGGAATCGCTTCAGTTTCTTAATAGTCACATCAATCGATCTATAACAAAGGAAAAGATTGATGATAGCGCACTGGATAATATGCGTCTTTTGGCTGAAACTATCGGAAGTCCCCAAAAGGACTTTCCAACTATTCACATAACAGGAACGAACGGCAAAGGCTCGACATCTGCTTTGACGTCTAAACTCTTGACTTCAATGGGTTTAAATGTTGGAACGTATTGTTCACCGCACGTAAGCTCAATCACCGAAAGAATCCAACTAAATACTGAGCCAATTTTAGAGGATGAGTTTGCTGAAGTAGTCAGCCACTTAAAATTAGCAGTGTCTATGCTGAAGATCACTCCTAGCTGGTTCGAACTAATGACAGCAGCAGCCTTTTCATGTTTCGCTAATAATGCAGTTGATGTTGCCGTTGTTGAGGTCGGTATGCTTGGGCGTTATGATGCCACGAACATTGCTGACGCAAAAGTAGCAATAATGACCAACGTTGGATTTGATCATACTGACGGTGCTGAAGGCTGGAGGGAGAAGCTGGTACGTGAAAAGGCAGGCATCATCAAAGAAGAAACAATCGTTTGTCTAGGTGAAACTGATGATGAGATAGAACATGTCGTTCTCGAAGAAACGTCTTCAACAATCCTAAGGCGAGATATTGATTTTGAATGCATCGAAAATGATCTCGCTATTGGAGGACGGCACCTATCGCTGAAGATAAATGATGTGCTCTACGACAATATATTCTTATCTCAACACGGAGTGCACCAAGGGCAGAATGCAGCAATAGCTCTCGCAGGAGCAGTAGCGTTCTTAGGTATAGAAATACCCAAATCAATCGTAGAGAAATCATTCCGAGATGTATGTTTGCCAGGGAGATTCGAAGTTATTATGAATGAGCCCTTAGTCATTCTTGATGGTGCACATAACCCTCCTGGGGCCTTAGCAGCAGCGCAGACTTTAAAAAGCAGTTTTGCTCTAGATGGTTCAAAAATNNTAATACTGGGGATGACAGAAGAAAAAGATGCAGACTGGATGCTATCTAACCTTGCCGCTGGCGAATTTGACCACATATTCACTACGGAGGCNCAAAGTCCTCGNTCTATGCCCTCCGACGAATTAGCTTTGATAGCGTCAAAATACTGCGAGAAAACCATNATTTGCCCCAACCCAGAAGAAGCACTGAGTGAGGCATTACAAATATCTTCNANNAACGGTCTTATCTTCGGAACAGGATCTATGTACGTAGTTGGTGCTCTNCGAGAAGCAAGTCAGAAATTTCAATCTAAACAAAAGTGAAATCATTCGGATAGGATTCTTGCATGAAACAAACTTTAGTACTTTGCAAACCCGACGCAGTAGAGCGAGGTCTTATCGGTGAAATTATTTCACGATTTGAAAATAAGGGTCTAAAAATAGTTGCATTACAAATGCTCACGATAGGCGCGGAGATAGCAGAAAAGCACTATGCCGAACACATAGGTAAACCTTTCTACGACGACTTAGTAGAGTTCATAGGAAGATCTCCTGCAGTCGCAATGGTGATTGAAGGACCTGAAGATACATGGGAAATCGTCAGAAGAATGATGGGGGCAACGAACGCTGCTCAAGCCGAACCCGGGACAATTCGCGGGGACTTTAGCGCTCTATTCACTGAAAATCTGGTGCACGGATCTGATTCAGCTGAATCGGCCCTGCGAGAAATTGAAATATTCTTTGGATAAAGAAAATTAGGCGAACTTTCAAGGGTGCATTGCACTTTTCTTAGGAAGTCGTACAATAAATATGCGGATAGAGGCTTGTAACCCATTATTAAAGTTTGGAGAGGCATAGGAAAATGAAACAAGGAAATTCCTAATGGCTTCAATACTTGGCGTTATGGGAAGAGATATGGCCGTAGATCTTGGTACAGCTAACACCCTTGTCTACGTTCGAGGTGAGGGAATTGTGCTAAACGAGCCCTCAGTAGTAGCGATAGACATCCGAGACGGGTCTGCTTTGGCTGTAGGCTCTGATGCAAAAAGGATGATCGGGAGAACCCCTAGTCATATCCAGGCCTCACGACCTCTTAGAGACGGAGTGATTGCAGATTTTGATATGTGTGAGCAAATGCTTCGACACTTTATTGAAAAGGTTCACCAAAGCAGACTTGCGAAACCTCGAATGGTTATCTGCGTCCCTTCAGGAATAACTGGAGTTGAACAGCGAGCTGTCCAAGAAGCAGCAGAATTTGCAGGAGCAAGAAAACCTGCCTACATCATTGAGGAGCCAATGGCGGCAGCAATAGGCTCCGGAATGCAGGT
Source organism: Acidimicrobiaceae bacterium (assembly GCA_002712325.1). Taxonomy (GTDB): domain Bacteria; phylum Actinomycetota; class Acidimicrobiia; order Acidimicrobiales; family UBA8592; genus UBA8592. Next base: position 5,814 of record PATH01000022.1, read on the forward strand.
TCAAGATCCAAGCGGAAACATGATCGTGGATATTGGTGGTGGCACAACAGAAGTAGCAGTGATTTCTCTCGGAGGAGTCGTTGCTAATAAATCTGTTCGTGTTGGTGGCGATGAGCTTGACAATTCTATTATCCAGTTTATAAAGAAAGAATACAGCGTTGCTTTGGGAGTTAGGACGGCAGAGGAACTGAAGATCAAACTTGCTAGCGCATGGTCAACTGATGAAGTCTTTGCTGAAGTGCGAGGAAGGGACCTAATAACCGGTTTGCCCAAAACAATTGTGACATCTACATCCGAAATCAGAGAAGCGATAGCTGAGCCACTTTCAGCTATCCTTGACGCAGTTAAGATGACTTTGGATGTGACTCCACCGGAGCTGGCTGCAGATATCATGGAAAAGGGAATTATGCTCGCCGGAGGCGGAGCATTACTAACTGGAATGCCAGAATGTGTCGCCCACGAAACTGGAATGCCAGTATGCGTTTCCCCCAACCCCCTTCATGCAGTGGCACTAGGATCAGGTAAATCACTAGAGGCATTCGATTCACTTAAAGGGGTACTTTTCACCTCCACTCAAATCTAGAAGGGGGCTTGAATGGCTGTGCCACAAAGAAGCGGTGGCTCTAGATTTACACTCGCAATTCTTTTACTGATATCTGTAACGTTAATCTCGCTCGATGCTAGAGGCTATGAACCCCTAGCCAACCTTCGCAAAGCTGCTACGGCTGTTATCGAGCCATTCAGAAATATAGCAGGTACAGTTTTTGATCCAATAGCAGATGCTTGGGAGTCACTTTCTGAAGGAGACGCACTTGAAAAGGAAAATGCACTCTTGCGCGAACAATTGAGTGAATTGCTTGAATATCGCGTGACGACTGAGGGTGCAGTTGAAGAGTTAGCTGCGCTTAGGACTCAACTTGACCTTGAAAACCTGGGTGGGCAGGAAACAATTGTTGCTGAAATTACTGGTCGTTCAGTATCAAATTTTGATCCATACATAATCGAAATAGGCAAAGGAACGCAAAGCGGGATCAGGGAGGGGATGGCTGTCGTTTCAGTTGGTGGTTTGATTGGGCGAATCGAGGACCCTGGTTTACGGAGTTCGCGTGTGCGGTTAATTACCGACCCGAATCTCAACATTGGAGTTCTAGATGTTGGAACCAAAGAAATAGGAATTCTTAGTGGGGGAGGCGTAGGCCAACCTTTGAAAGTCTCGGATGGTATTCCAGTTTCAGCCCAGATAGAGATAGGGTCAATTATGGTGACCAGCGGTTCGGAAAGAAGCCCTTATCCGGGCGGTTTTGCAGTAGGTACGATTCTAGAGATTGTCGTAGATGAAATTAACCTTGAAAAGGAGTTACTCATCGCTCCGACAGGGCAATTAGAGAATCTCGAGTTTGTAACGGTTATTCTTTATCAGCCGCCATCTTCCGATTTAGGAAGGGACTGATAATGTCGTTTCTTCGGACAGTCAAAGAAGTCTTGGTCTTGATAGTGCTCCTGATACTCCAACTCGAGTTGTTTGCTAGTATTCGACTCTTTGGTGTCATGCCAGAAATTATGTTGGGAGCAGCAGTTGCTGCCGGATGGCATGGTGGCCCAACTGATGGCGCAGTAATTGGGTTTCTTAGTGGCTTTCTTGTGGACTTATACCTTGCATCCCCAATGGGCTTAAGTGCTTTAACTTATGCGTTGATCGGCTACCTAATCGGAATGATTTCTGAATTAATCGCAGAAGATGTCGAAAGGATTGTTCGTACTGTAATTTCCTTGGTAGGGATAGTTCTGGGGCTAGTAACTTTTGTTTTATTCGGGGAACTGATCGCAGAACCTAATCTTTACAATAAGAATTTTGGAAAGATTTTAGTTGTGGGTGGCCTTTACACGGGTTTGTTTATCCCGGTTCTTCACTTCCTGATGGAATGGGTATTTCACCAAAGTAGCTATCGAAATAATCAGATTCCAATGAATCGTATGCAGCGAAATTAAGGTATTTGCATGGCTACTGCTTCAAGATATCTCCCGCAATCTCATAGATTAAGACTTGCAATATTAGCAGCAGTTGCCATTTCACTTTTCGTACCGTTGATCGCCAGGCTTTGGTATCTGCAAGTGATTAAAGAAACAGCATTTGTTGAACGTGCCGCTGATAACACCACTGAAACGATTATCGAACTTGCACCACGCGGAAGAATACTTGACGCTAAAGGAAGAGTATTAGTAGACAACAGAGCATCAATTCTGGTCACAATTGATAAGGAAGAAATGGCTTCAGTACCCGTTGATGATTTGCAGGAGTTGTTCTATGACTTAGCTACTGAAATTAGTCGCTCAGGAAATCTTACAAAGGTAACCGAAATTGAATCGGCCTATAGGTCAAATAGATATGGCCCGTTTGCTGAGGTTCCTGTGGTTCAGGATATATCTGAGGAACTGCAAATATATCTTGCTGAGTATTCATATAAATTCCCAGGAGTCAACACAACAGTTACAACGGTTCGTGATTACCCGTACGGGTCGTTAGCTGCACACATTCTTGGTTATGTTGGTCTACTCAGCGAAGATGAAATTTCTTCTGTCGCTCTTAAGGCGAAGACCTATTTAGCAAATGATGAGATTGGCAAGAGCGGAATTGAACTCTTTTATGAAGATGCGCTTCGCGGTACGCCTGGTAGGAAGGTAGTCACCGTCGACAAATTTAATAATATTCTTGAAATCAATGAGGAGATTCCAGCGAAAGCAGGCAGTGATGTTCAATTAACTATAGACATAGATCTTCAAGCACTGGCAGAGCAAGAATTAGCAAGAGGGCTATCCACGGCCAGACAACAACCAACAAAGTTTGAAGAGGAGGGCGTCGTAATTTTTAACGCACCTGCTGGGGCAATGGTTGTGATGGACCCCAGAGATGGAAAGATACTGGCTATGGCCTCTCACCCAACATTTGACCCTGAGCTTTTCGTATCGGGGATAAGTGAGGACGATTTTGATGATCTTACAGATCCTGGAAACTTTCTCCCACTCCTTAATCGAGCTATCCAAGGAACATATCCTCCTGGATCAACATTTAAACCATTTACGGCCTATGCGGCGCTTGATACTGGCCTCATAGGATCACGAGGAATTCTAGGCATTGATGACCCATTCTATGATGAGGGGGTATTTCTGATCCCTAGTTGTGAAGGCGGTACTTGCCGATTCCAGAATGCAGGCGAGGCTGCGTACGGGGATGTCGATTTGAGGTTAGCGTTGACCTACTCGTCAGATGTTTATTTCTATAACCTTGCCGCGAGCTTTGATATCCTTCCAGGTTTTGATCTCGAATCAGTCCAAGTAGCAGCGAAATATTTCGGCTACGGAAGCAGAACGGGAGTTACACTTGCGGGTGAAGGGAGCGGGCGAATTCCAACGCCAGCTTCCCGTCGTGACGCGTACCGTGAGAACCCTGATGCATTTCTTACTGGTAGTTGGTTAACAGGAGATACTCTGAATACCTCAATTGGGCAGGGAGATGTTTTGGCTACTCCTCTCCAAATCGCCAATTCGTATGCTGCTTTAGTTAATGGAGGAACATTGTATGCCCCTAATTTAGGTCAGCGTATTCTTGATCCTATTACAGGAGAGACTGAAGTTGAATTTGCTCCTAGGGTACTGAAAGAAATTTTCCTGCCCGATGCATTTTCAGATCCGATTCTAGAAGGCCTCGCTGCGGTAACGACTTGGCGTTCAGAAATAGGAACTGAAGGCACTGCATATAGTGCATTTAAAGATTTTCCACATGAGGAATGGCCTGTTTCAGGGAAAACGGGAACCTCGGAAAAGCAGGTCGAAAATGCATTGATTGCAGACTATGGTTTATTTGTCGGTTGGGGCCCTAACCCAGATCCGGAATATGTAGCGGTAGTTATTCTTGAAGAGGCAGGGTTTGGGGGTCAGGTTGCGGCGCCGGTCATAAGAAATTACTTTGAGATGATAGCTCGGAACAGTGTGCCTGCTTATTTGAGTCAAGCCGAAAAGGATCAGATAGCAAGAGAAGAAGCTACTAAAGCATCATTCAATACGAATAATGAGATAGATCAGCCAAATGAGGAGGATGGCGTCTCATGAGGACTTCGAGAGAGCGAAAGAACCTTAATTTAAATCCTACCGGAGATCCATGGTCGCCTTGGCTGCACGTAGATATAGCCCTCGTACTAAGTAGCGTAGCGTTAGCTGTAATTGGGGCGTTCATGGTATTTAGCGCTACCAGGGGAAACGATCCAGCGCTCTACGATAGGTCATACTTTAATCGCCAATTGCTTTTCCTTGGAGTAGGAGTGGTTGCAATGGCCTCTGCTGCCTATTTCCCTTATAGGCGAATTCGGGATTGGGTCCCTGCAGTCTTTTGGAGTGGAATGTTTTTACTTTTGCTAGTTCTAACACCATTAGGAGTGGAGAGAAATGGAACAAAGGCATGGTTTGAATTTGGAAGTTTTCAACTTCAGCCATCAGAAATTTGCAAAATAGCTTATATTTTCATGCTTGCTAACTACCTTGAGAGATTTAATGGACGGTTGGATATTCGTCCATTAGGGAATGCGCTGTTGCTAGGTCTGATTCCTATTGGTCTAATCCTTTTAGAAACAGACGTCGGTACCGCTCTTGTCTTTATAGCAATAACTATGGGAATGCTGTTGGTAGCGGGGGCACAAACAAAGCATATTCTAGTACTTACTGTAGTGGGCATTATTCTATCGGCTTTGGTATGGAGTAGTGGTGTGCTGCAAGAGTATCAGCAGGACAGACTGACATCATTTATAGATCCAGCTTCCAGTCAGACTGAAGCAGCGTATCAACAAACTCAAGCACAAATTGCAATAGGAAGTGGGGGATTAACTGGCCAGGGTTTTGGTCAAGGACAACAAACCCGTGGAGAATTTGTTCCTGAACAACATACTGATTTCATTTTCTCCGTCATCGGTGAAGAATTTGGTTTTGTGGGGTCAGTTATCGTCTTAGCATTATTTGCCATCGTGATGTGGCGATGCATGCGTACTGCTCGGAAATCTCCAGACCTACTAGGAACGCTGATATGCTGCGGCGTCATGACTTTGTTTGCTTTCCAGATGTTTCAATCAGTAGGAATGACACTAGGCATAATGCCAATTACTGGAATCCCAATACCCTTTGTGTCCTACGGTGGCTCTTCCGCAATCTCTTCTTTTGTCGGAGTAGGACTTGTCCTCAATATACATATGCGTCGATATCAGGTCGTTTAATACTTTAGTGCAGTTTCAGGAGTAGAATAACCTACCGGAAAGGCAATGCGAATGAGTACCATCTGGGACAGACTTGAGGGTTATCTGGATAGCGTTGAAAAACCAGCGCGCTATATCGGGCTAGAACAAGGTTCGCTGAAACCGCTTCATGATGAATCAAATGTTGCGTGGTTACTAACTTACCCCGACGTCTATGAAGTAGGCCTTCCTAATCAGGGGCTTCAAATCCTTTATGAAATCCTAAATGAGTCACCAATTGCGGAAGCTGAGCGAGCATATGCGCCATGGGTTGATCTAGAAAAGATTATGCGAGATGAGGGAATACCACTCTTCAGTGTAGATACACACCGGCCCGCAAATGAATTTGACGTGATTGCTTTTAATCTCTCCTCAGAGCTTGTGTACACCAATCTTATAAACTGCTTAGACCTAGCAGGCGTACCTGTGTCGTCAGTTGATAGAACAGGCAATGACCCCTTAATTGGGGCGGGAGGTCACTGCGTCTATAATCCTGAGCCACTTGCCAACATCGTGGATTTCTTCGCATTAGGAGACGGTGAAGAGGTCGTTTCCGATATCACTAAAGTAATACATGAATACAAATCATCAGAGGACGTTACACAAAGTCGACGAGATTTACTTCAAGAGCTATCGAAACTCGAGGGAGTCTATGTCCCAAGTATGTATGAGGCTACATACGATGAAAGTGGCGCTCAGGTCCTGAAACCTGTTAATGATGAAATTCCCGAACTCATAGAGAAGAGGACGATAATTGATCTTGAAGAATGGCCCTACCCCAAAAAACAACTAGTTCCAATAACCGAAGTAGTGCATGACCGCTTGAATGTGGAAGTATTTAGAGGCTGCACCAGAGGATGTCGGTTTTGTCAAGCAGGAATGATCACTAGACCAGTCAGGGAAAGGTCTGATGAGCAAGTGCGAACGATGGTACAATCTGGCTTGCAACGAACAGGATATGATGAGGTGGCGTTGACATCTCTCTCTACCGCAGACTACAGCGGGATAAAAAACGTGGTAGAAGAAACTATTGCTGACCCATCTAATTGCGGTCAAGTCAGTATTTCACTTCCTTCACTTCGTGTAGATGCCTTTACAGTAGATATTGCTGCGAGTATACAAAATGCGAGAAGAACTGGTCTCACCTTTGCTCCAGAGGCAGGTACATGGCGAATGCGACAAGTCATAAACAAGCTAATTCGCGAAGAAGATCTATACGGGGCGGTTGAATCAGCATTCTCTCAGGGTTGGCGTAGGATGAAACTCTATTTTCTAATAGGGTTACCGACAGAAACTGATGAAGATACCCTCGGAATAGCACGTTTGGCAGCTAATTGTGTCGCTATTGGTAAACGATATACAAGTGCCGCATCAGTTACGGTAAGCGTTGGGGGATTTGTTCCAAAGCCATTTACACCGTTCCAATGGTTCGGTCAGAATACGCTCGAAGAATTGACCCGTAAAGTAAATCTCCTAAAAGATGAAGTTCGCAAAACAAAAGGGGTAAAGCTTAAATGGCATGACCCCAAAGCAACATTAGTAGAGGGAATCTTAAGTCGAGGTGACAGGCGACTAGGAGACGTTCTAAAAAGTGTATGGTCGTCTGGAGGTACCTTTCAAGAGTGGAGCGAATATTTCAACCTTGACCTTTGGATTTCCGCCATGGAAAAGGAAGGCTTAGAGTACGAATGGTTTGCATATCGGCATAGGGATCTTGAAGAACCACTTCCATGGGATCATTTAGATGCAGGACTCTACAAAGACTTCTTATGGCAAGAATGGCGAGATGCACTTGAAGAAATAGGGCTAGAGGATTGCAGATGGACGCCTTGCTACGACTGTGGTGCTTGTACAGGTTATGGGCTGGACCATGTTGTCGCATCAACTTCACCTCCAGTTGGGGGAAGCCAAGGTACATGGCAGGACCTTGATACGGGAAGCTACGCCCCTCAACTTCTGCAAATAACAAGCAAAGCCAGATAATGATACTACGACTTCAAACGACGAAGGTCGGAAAAATTCGGTTTGCCAGTCATAGAGACATAGCAAAAGTATGGGAACGGTCACTCCGGCGGGCAGAAATTCCACTGGTATACAGTGAAGGTTTCTCCCCAAGGCCTAAGATTTCATTTGGTTTGGCTTTACCCACTGGAGCCGAGTCAGAATGTGAATACCTTGATTTTCATCTAGATGATCAAAAATATGAGACTTCAAATATCTCATCAATACCACAAGTCTTAACTAAAGTACTCCCCGAAGGAATTACAATTACAGGAATGGTTAAAATGCCGAAGAAATATGTATCTCTCCAACAATCTGTAACTTCAACAACATGGGGTATTGAAGTGAAAGAGAATACAAAAGATGTGCAAAAATGGAAGGAAATAGTCCTTACTTCAGATGAGTTAATAATTAAAAGAACTCGAAAAGGAAAGCAAGTAGTTGACGATATCCGTCCGTATATTCGTGCAATCGGAGTTGAAGAAGATGTTAGCAAGACAACTATAAAAGCAGAATTGAAAACTCAGCCAAGGTCCTTAAGGCCAAGTGAATTCTTAGTAGCAGCCAAACCTAATCTAACGATGGTAAGGCTACGACGCTTAAAACAATTTATTGACACAGGAGACAGTCAGATAGGTCCACTAGATTTGGGAGACAGTCTCGACTCTGATTTGGAGCTGTGTTCATCATGAGAAGGGAAACGAAAAATGGAAGAACAGAAAAAACGCGAGAAAAGTACAAATGAGGAATCAGCTAAGGGAGGACCAGGCAAAGATTCCCCCGTTGTGGAATCCAAATTAGAGGATGGCGCCGGCACCGGTAAACCTAAAATAGGGGACTCCCGACCAGCTCCAAACGCGGATAAACCTGACTCACATACAAGAAAAAAACGTAAACGTCGCCGATCTAAAGCATCAAACTCGTCTAGAGGTAATCCTGAAAATATTTCTCTTGAGCTCGATGATGAAACGTTAAAAAAACGTCGTGGGAGAGAGCGGAAAGGAAAGGCTGTTGGCCGTTACACAATGGTCGTTCACGTAGAGGATAAGGTAACTCAGATAGCTATGCTTGAGGGCCGATCGCTTATCGAGTTCTATGTTTCTCGCCCGTCAGATGATATAAGCGAAATTCATGGAAACATCTATATGGGAAGAGTTGAGAATGTTCTTCCGGGAATGGAAGCTGCTTTTGTAGATATTGGTACGCCGAAAAATGCAGTGCTCTATCAAAGTGATTTGATAAAGAATGCCTCAAGTAAATCAAACGAAATAGTGAGAATTGAAGACGTACTTAAAAACAAAGATTCCACTCTATGTCAAGTAACCAAGAATCCGATTGCTCATAAAGGCGCAAGATTAACACAAGAGATCTCGCTAGCTGGAAGATTTGTAGTTCTTGTTCCTAATAGTGAAACATTTGGTATTTCAAAAAGATTGCCAGAGAAAGAGCGAAAACGACTTCGACAAATTCTTGAAAAGGCAAAACCAGCAGAGCACGGTGTCATCGTTAGAACTGCCGCCCAACACATAACCAAAGAAGAGATTGAGCAAGACGTTACTCGGCTAGTCCACCAATGGAAAGAGATTGTGAAACAGTCTTCAAAGGCTGACACCCCTAAACTGCTTTACCGTGAACCTGAAATGCCTTTCCGTATGATCAGGGAGGAATTTAATAAAGAATATAGATCAGTTGTCATTGACGACTTTGACTTATTTGAAGAAGTAAAATCGTATCTAGCAACAGTCGCACCAGCCCTGGCCGACCGTATCGAGTATCACGACAATTCTTCTGATGAACTTGACCTATTCGAACGTTTCTATGTGGATGAACAGTTAGCTAAAGCTCTTGACAGTAAGGTTTGGCTTCCTTCAGGAGGATCGCTAATCATTGAGCATACGGAAGCGCTGACTGTAATTGATGTGAACACAGGAAAGAATGTCGGGACTTCAAGCTTGGAGGAAACTGTGTATCGTAACAATCTTGAAGCAGCAAAAGAAGTGGCTCATCAGCTACGTCTTAGAGATATCGGAGGAATTATTGTTATTGATTTCGTAGATATGGAGAAAGCTCAGCATCGCAATGAGGTAATGAAAACATTTCGCGAAGAATTAGCGAGAGACAAAACACGTACTCAGGTCTTTGGAATTTCAGAGCTTGGATTAGTCGAAATGACAAGGAAAAGGATAGGTGAAGGTTTAACCCAAACTTTCACCAAAGCTCAGGAATAATGGCTAGGGTTTTCAAATAATTGTCGGTATTTGCAAGTAAACCGAATATCATGAAAATATGTATGCAGTTGTGAAAACAGGCGGAAAGCAATACCGCGTAGAAGAAAATCAGATTCTAAAAGTGGAGCTTTTGGGAGATATCGGTGAATCCATATCTCTTACACCTTTAATGCTAGTTGATGGAAGTACAGTCCTAGCTAAGCCAAGTGAACTGGAGAACGTTAACGTTAATGCTGAAATAGTAGACACAGGAAAATCCAAAAAGATTACAGGTTTCACATACAAGAATAAGAGTAATCAGCGACGACGTTGGGGTCATCGCCAGAACTATAACGAAATTAAAATAACATCGATTTCAAGGAATAAATAATGTCGAAAACCAAAGGTGGCGGCTCAACGCGAAATGGTAGAGACTCCAATGCCCAGAGGCTAGGTGTCAAAGCTTATGATGGTACATCAGTATCTGCAGGATCTATTATTGTCCGTCAGAGAGGTACTAAGTTTCACCCCGGACATAACGTTCGAAGGGGCGGGGATGATACTTTGTTCGCAACTGTTAGCGGTCGCGTTAAATTCGGAAGTCGGCGTGGAAGAAAGCTTGTAGACGTACTTCCCGACTAACTTTCGATTTCTCTCTTCCAGAAGAATAAAGTTAGTAGAATACTGCTATGTCCAATTTTGTTGACGAATGCGGTCTTAATGTTAAGGGCGGTGACGGTGGCGCTGGATGTGTCTCATTTCGTAGAGAAGCCCACGTAGATCGAGGTGGGCCTGATGGCGGTGACGGAGGCAACGGAGGCGATATCTGGTTAATTGCCGATCATAATGTAGCTTCCTTGTTGGCTTTTCGTGACTATCCTCATCGAAAGGCTGAAAGTGGGAAGCACGGCAGTGGCAAGCGCCGGCACGGCGCGAATGGAAATACAGAATTAATTAATGTTCCAGTAGGAACTCTGGTTAAAGATTCGGATGGCAATATTCTTGCTGACCTCTCTGAGACGGGCGCGAAATGGCTTGCAGCAGCTGGAGGAAAAGGTGGGAAAGGTAATTCCAGATTCTTAACTAATAAGCGTAGGGCGCCAAGTTTCGCAGAACAGGGTGAGCTTGGAGAAGAACAATG